>JBBQHX010000339.1:0-3605 GCA_038324385.1 Gemmatimonadales bacterium
TGCCCCGTCATCCCGTCCACCATCTCCTGCGTCATGCCGGGCACCTCGGCGGTCATGAGTATCGCCATCTCGCTCCTCCTCCAGTCGCGTCGCAGAGTTCCCGAATATATTCACCGATCGCGGCGCCGCCGCGCCGGGCCGGCACCTGACCTTGGCACAGGGCCGTGCCTGTCCCGTCCTGAGGGCATGCGGCTGCCCAGCTCCCGCTCGGCGGGGACACAGGAGCGACGGGCTCGCAAAGGACGAGCAGCAGAAGCGGCCGCGGCTCGAAGGAGTGTTTGCGGTGCATAGGCACGACATTGGCGCGCTACATCCCGACAGAACGGAGCTCGAACACGGGCGCTCTCGCTATGCGCGGTGGCTGTTGCGTAACTCGCCGGCGGTTCGATCGGCTCGCTGGGCGGTGATTCGCGCGTCCCGCCTGATCGTGGGCGCTGAAGCCGCCCGGAAGCTGCTCGGGCGTCCCCTCAGGGGGTTGCCGCGGCCAGCTGGTGGCGGTGCAGCTTGCCCAGGTTGTGGGTGGCGGTGATCAGCCGCCATTCCGACCGCGCGGCGGCTCTGCCGCGGCGTTGGAAGCGATCCATGCGCCGGTTGAACTTCGTGTGCGCGAAGACCGGCTCGATCATGCCCTGGCGCTTGCCGTAGAGCTCGGCGCCATGGTCGGTCGCGAGCACGCGACGCATGAACGCGTAGAGACCGCCGTCCCAGCCCGGCCGGGTGCCCTTGCGCTTGCCGGCGTCGGGCGGGATCAGCACCTGGATGCCGCGCGACACGATGTTGTCGATCTGCACCTGATGCCAGTAGCCGGCATCGGCGACGACGACCTGCGGCGTCTCAGTGAACCCGATCGCTCGCAGCTGCTGTTCGGTCGCGGCGACCATCGGCTCGAGATGCCCGAAGTCCGGTGAGTCGATCGTGACCTCTGCGGCGATCACGATCTGCGCCTCGGTCACGACGGCCTGCGCGTTGTAGCCCTGCACGTAGCCGCGCGGCGTCTTGACGTTGCGCGAGTCCGGGTCGGTCACGTTGATCTTCCCGATCGGTGTCGCCGGTGGCTGGTAGGGCTTGGGCGGCCCGCCGAAGCGCCGTCCGTCCTTCATCACGCCACGCGCGCGGTAAGCCTCATACGCAGCATTCGCCTGACATTCGGTCCACAGCTCCTCTTCCAGGCGGAGCTTGGATTCCTTGAGTCGTTGCGGGCGAGACGCCGGGATCGGCCGCGCCTCAGTGGCGCGCTTGTCATCGAGGCGACGCTTGGCCTCACGCAACCAGCCACGCCGACCCTGGTTCGTTGAGAGCTCAGCCGGCAGCTCATCGCCGCGCGCCTGCCCATACTGCTCGTCCTCAACACGATCGGTCTCCGCGGCCTCAGCCAGGATCTCGCGCGCGATCTGCTCATAGTCACGCGTGGCGTGATGTGACGCGTTGGCGTGCATCTTGGTTCCGTCGATTGCGACGACCCCGACACTCACCAACCCAGCGTCGGCGCAGAGTTCGAGCACGCCGCCGAACAGCTCGCCGATCGCCGTTTCGTGGCGCTGGCGAAAGCGTGCGATCGTGCAGTGATCCGGACAGCGATTCGCCGCGATCACCCGAAACGCGATGTCCTCGACGCACGCCCGTTCGATCATCCGCGACGACCGCTGCCCGCGCGAGTACGCGTAGAGCAGCAGCGCGACCATCATCGCCGGATCATGCGCCGGACGGCCGTTAGCGTCCTGACGATACGCCGCGTAGAACGCCGACAGATCGAGCTCCTCGACGGCGGCCAGCACGAACCACGCGAGGTGGTTCTCGGGCAGCCACTCCCGCAAGCTGACCGGCATCAACAACACCTGCTCGCGATCACACGACACGAAGCGCTGAGTCATGCCCCCATCGTCCGGACCGTCCCGGACAGACCCAGCGAGGGGTTATGCAACAGCCACCGCGAGATCCGAGCGCCTGCTCGGCGTGCTCGGCTGCACGCGAAAGCGCCAGTCTGGGGCCGTCGACGGGTGCCATGCTGCTCGCATGCAGAGCAGCGGCAGGTCGGTCATCGGGGGGCGTCGTTGGTGCCGTGGGGTGGTGTGACGAGCGCATTGAGATCGATGAGCAGTTCGCGGAGCTCGGCGAACCGCCTGGGGCCGAGTTGTCGTTTCCACTGGCCTTCAACGTCTGTGACGATCTCGCGGATCGCCTTGACGGCGCGATGGCCGCGCCGGGTGAGGTGGATGCGCTTGGAGCGCTGATCGCCGGCGTCCTCGCGACGTTGCAGATATCCTCCGGCCTCCATCTGGCCGAGCAGATAATTGAGCGCCTGCTTGGTCATGCCTGTGCGGGCGGCGACGTCGGACGGCCGCACGTTGTGCGGGCCCGGGTACTGCATGACGTTGAGATGCGCGGGCGTGAGGTCGGTGAAGCCGCGCTCGTGCAGGCCGGCAAGCATGCGCTCGCGTATTGCCTCCCAGGGAATGCGCAGGAGCGCTCCCATGAGCGGCGCAGCCGCGGCGGGATCCGTCGGCGTCTCAGCTCGTAAAGTCATTTGACGATTGTGCCGCGTATGAGTACAGTCGTCAAGTCCCTTTACTCTAGGTTTCGGTTGGAGGTCTCAATGCAGTCCACGCCCAGCGCGACGATCATGGTGGGTCCCATGGGCATCCGCTTCCTCGTCGAGTCCGACAAGTCCAACGGCAGCGTCACGGTCTTCGAGTGCGCCGTCCCGGCGAACACGCGGATGCCGGCGCCACACAGCCACGACGCCTTCGAGGAAACCATCTATGGGCTGGAGGGTGTGGCGACATGGACTGTCGACGGCGATGTCTTGGAGATCGGCGGCGGCGACTCTGTCTGCATCCCGCGCGGCACCGTTCACGGCTTCACCAACCGCGGCAGCGTCGACGCCAGGTTCCTCGCGATCGCCACCCCGGGTGTCTTCGGTTCCGCCTACTTCCGCGAGGTCGCCGACGTCCTGTCCGCCGGCGGTCCGCCCGATCTCGGCGCCATCGCCGACGTGATGCAGCGCCACGGCCTGACGCCGGCCGCGCCCTCAGGGGCCTGAGCGCCACCAATCCACACGCCGGTGCACCACCCGACCCGATGTCGGCGCGCCGGTGCGCGAGTCGCAACGCGACACCGTTGATGTCGGTGGCGGGGACCTGTGCGCCACGCCGCGCGGCGGCGAGCGCGGCGTTGCCACTCCCCGCGGCGATGTCGAGCACCCGCTCGCCGGCGTGCACACGTCGAGGACGCGGCAGAGCAGCTCCGCGACGAGGACATGCCGGCTCCCGATGCGGCCGGGGTCGTCGCCGATCCACGCCGACCGCGCGTGCGTCGCGTGATCGAGCGATCCCCTGGAGGTCGCGAGGAGCGGGGGTGCGATGGCGATCGCTCGTCGTGGTGGGTGGTCGCGCCTCAGGCCGCCGAGGAGGCGGGAGCGGGCTCGGGGGCCGTGAACGGCGGCGGGCCGAGCAGCTCGATGTGCGCGGAGCGCTCGGCGACCTCCCGCAGCAGCGCGAAGTCCGCCGGGCGCGCGGCGATCTCGTCCGTCGTGATCGGCACGCCCGCCTCGCGGTAGAAGCTCTCGCCCGATCCGGGGGTCATGAACGAGATCACGCGCGCCGTCT
>JBBQHX010000340.1:0-3588 GCA_038324385.1 Gemmatimonadales bacterium
CGGGATCGCTCGCGTGTGACACAGCGCGATATGCGTCTGGCGGCGCAACAGCGGAATACGGAGGTGATGTTCATCTCCGCGGGGGCTGGCGGCGCGGGCGGCGACGACGATGAGGCTGAGCGCGCCGAGCGACGGAACTATCACCAGCTCGATCGCATCGTCCTGCGCGTCGCCGACGCCGACGCCATGAGTCCCGTGGCCGAAGTGTCGCGACGACTGCTCGAACGGCGGCACAATCAGAACGTCGATTTCGAGATCGTCGTCCCGGAACAGCTGCTCCGTCAGGAGCAGCGCACGAAACGGATCTTCAATCTCGTGCTTGGGGCGATCGCGTCCATCTCGTTGATCGTCGGCGGGATCGGGATCATGAACATCATGCTCGCCACCGTGCTCGAGCGAATCCGGGAGATCGGCGTGCGGCGTGCCGTGGGCGCGACCCGCCGCGACGTGGTTGCGCAGTTCCTGTCCGAGGCGGTGATCATCAGCGTCGCCGGAGGCATTGCCGGCATCGTCCTCGGTGTGGTGTGCAGCGTCGCGATCGAACGGTTGGCGGGGATCCAGACCATCGTCGCTCCGATGTCGGTGGTCCTGGCCTTCGGGGTATCACTCACCGTCGGCCTCGTCTTTGGCATCGTTCCCGCTTGGCGCGCCGCGCAACAGGACCCCGTCGTCTGCCTTCGTTACGAATGACTCACGATCATATTGCGCGTTGGGCCGCTTGCGGCGCGCGCCTCACGCTGGGCGTCCTCGTCGGGATCACGGTCGCGGCTTCCCCGGGCGGCGCGCAGGCACGCGCCGTCACTGACACGCTCGTGCTCACACTGGACACGAGTATCGATCGGGCGCTCGAGGTCGGCCCGGCGGCGCGGCTGGCGCTCGCCTCCCGCGACGCCACTCGGCAGCGGGCCGACGCCTTCGGCGCGCGTTTCCTGCCGCGACTCTCGCTGGTGGGCACGTTGCCCAATATCAACCGCGCCATCATCCCCGTCGTGCAGCCTGACGGCGCGACACTGTTCGTCGCCCAGAGCCAGATGCAGTCGTCGGTGCAGGTCCGAGCGGTCCAGAGCGTGCTTCCCACTGGTGGGGAGGTGTTCATCTCGTCAGGGCTCAGCCGGCTCGAACTGATGGGGCGTCAGGACGCCCGCTTCTGGACCTCGACGCCCTTCTCGATCGGCTTCCGCCAGGAGCTGTTCCGCCCGAATGCCCTGGCGTGGGATCGTCGAGAGCAAACCGTCCGTGTCGATGTTGCCGAACGCGCCTACCTCGAGGCGCGCGAAGACGCCGCGACCAGTGCGGTGTCGGCATTCTTCGAGTTGTATGTGGCCAACATGACGGCCGCGAACGCCGCCCAGAACGTCGTCGTCAACGACACGCTCTATCTGCTCTCGAAGGGTCGGTATGACGTGGGCCGCATCGGCGAGAACGACCTGTTGCAGGCCGAACTGGCCGTGTTGCGGGCGCGCGCCGCGCTCGACGACGCCCGGATGAGCCAGGAGCGCGCGGCGGCGTCGCTGCGCATTGCCCTCGACCTCCCGCTCGACCAGCCCATTGCCCTCGTCGATCCGACCAATATTCCCTCAATCGTCGCCGATCCGGAAGCCGCCGTCGCGTACGCGCTTCAGAACCGGAGCACGATCCGCGAGTTCGAGCTGCAGACATTGCAGGCCCGCCGGGGTGAGGCAGTCGCGAAGGCGAACAGCGGCTTCACCGCGACCGTGAACGCCACGGCGGGCTTTAATCAGACGTCGCCGGTTCTGGGCGAGGCCTACCGATCACTGCTCGATCAGCAGCAACTCAACGTGGGTGTCGAGTTGCCGCTAGTGCAGTGGGGGGCTGGGCGCGCGCAGCGTGAAGCGGCCCGGATCGATCGTGAACGCATCGAGCTGAGCATCCGCCAGCAGCGACAGACCCTCGAGCAGGACGCGCGGTTCGCGGCGCTCCAGCTCACGCAGGCCGAACGCCAGCTCCGCCTCGCGGGACTGGCCGATTCGGTGGCCGACCGCCGGTTCGAGATCGCGCGCAACCGGTTCCTGATCGGCCGCATCGCCAGCACGGATCTCTACATCGCGCAGAGCGAGAAGGATACGGCGCGCCAGGGATACATCACCGCACTGCGTGGCTACTGGCTCGCGTACTTCCGGCTGCGGCGATTGACGTTGTATGATTTCGCGGCCGGTCGGCCGCTGGGGTGATCCAGGACGGGCGAGCCGCGAGTCGCTCCGCGGCGCCGATGCGGTGGCGGCTGTGGGACTCACGGAATGGCTGCTTGCGGTGGTCTACGCGCTCGGCGAACGCGATCAATATCGTTCGCGATCCGTTGCTCATCTTCGAGCTCGGCCCCCTCCCCGAACCGAGCGTCACCGGCGCGGCCGTGGCGACCACGATCGGGCGGGGCACGGGGACGTTGTACGCTCTCTGGCGCCTCTTTGGCCCCGGCGTCCGCCTAACGATTTCGGAGACCCGTGAGCGCGTTCGACGTCCCCGTGATGGCGCAGATCGTCCGGCTGTCGTCGACCGCGTCGCTGCAGATGATCATCGGCACGGCGAGCTGGATCGGGCTCGTGCGCATCGTCGCGACCTCTCGACTGGGATCGCGCTCCCGCCGGGGCCGGGATGCCGGACGTCGCTGTGCAGCGCGAACACCCCCGCTGAAACCGCTCAACGAGCGCACTCGTAACGTGCTGGGGCATCGCTGATGCCCCCTCTAGCGGCGCCGTCCCCAAGCGAGGAATGACATGCCAGAAGACCCGATTCCGCACAGCCGGCCGTTCGCCCATGATCCTGTCGATCAGGCCGACGCGGTGTTTCAGCGGCGGCTGAAAGAGGCATACCGCGGCGCTTCGCCGAACGAGGAGCTGGTCGCGCCCTCCGGTCGGCACTATCTGTTTGAACGCGACCCCGCCGCAGGCCTGGAGCTGCGTCACACGCTGACGCTGCCCGACGGCGCATGGATGCGGTCGGTGATGGTCTCGCCAGCCAAAGCACAATGGCCGGATCATCCGCCGGGCGTCCCGTTTCTCCCGGAGATGACGATCTCGTTCACCGAGAACTCTCTCGCTCCGGGTCGACGAAACATCATGTACGCCCCCGGTGAAGACGAGACGGTCGCCGGTCTCGATGCCCTGTTCGCACGGGCGGGGGGGAAGGATGCGCTGCTCGCGCGGATGGAGCAGGTGGCGAGCGCGGTCGGCCCACCGGGCACGGAGTTGGGGCAGAGCGCGGCGGTCACAAATATGGTAGGAGCCCTGCGAGATACTCCCGACGCCGAGGGCGCCCGGCGCGAACTATATCGCCGCTTCCCGGGGCTTCGAGATGTCGATCTGACCGACGTCATCCGCTTGATGAAGCCGGAGCAGGAACCGATTCACCTGGCGCGCGCCCGCGCCTTATCCCTCGTGCGGCAGAGCCAGGATGCCGGGTTCACGATCGAGCACGAGGAGGGTAGCAAGGGACCGTTCGGTACGGATCGGTGGCGACTCCGCTCGAACGGCCGCAGTCGTGAGGTGCTGCTCACCCAGATGGGGCCGATTCAGGCGCTGAGCATCACCGACCGGCCGAGCTGACCCGAACACGAACGCCCCGTCAACC
>JBBQHX010000341.1:0-3582 GCA_038324385.1 Gemmatimonadales bacterium
CGAGCGGCGAGCCCGCGGCCAGCAGCGCGTCCCACAGCGGGCCGACGTGCGCGTTCGGGACCAGAAGCTCGTAGCCGTCCTCGCCGGTGTAGCCGGTGCGCGCGATCAGCACCGGGTGTGAGTCGAACGATGCCGCGACGGCGGCGTAGTACTTCAGTTCGTCCAGCGGATGCACGAACGTTCCGAGTGCCTCGGTCGCTTCGAGGACCGCGCGGGCGAGCGGGCCCTGCACGGCGACGAGCGAGTAGTCGTCTGTGGCGTCGGCGACGTCGACGGCACGCCCGTGGGCGCGTTGCGCGAGCGCCGCGGCGACGGGTTCACGGTTGCCCGCGTTCGCGATCACCAGGAAGCGCTCGTCGCCGAGTCGATAGACGATCACGTCGTCGATGATGCCGCCGCTCTCCGCGAGCACGAGCGAGTATTTCGCCTTGCCCACCGCCATCGTCGCGAACCGTCCGGCGAGCGCGAAGTCCAGGTAGTCGGCTGCGCCTTCGCCGGCGACGAAGAACTCGGCCATATGCGAGATGTCGAACAGGCCTGCCGCCGAGCGCACCGCATGATGCTCGGCGAGATCGGAGCTGTAACGGACGGGCATGGCCCAGCCGCCGAAGTCGGTGAACGACGCTCCGAGCGCCTCGTGGCGCTCTCGCAGCTGCGTATGGCGCGGCGCGCTCTCGGGCGGCGACTCTGTATCGCGGGGGTCCGTCATGAGTTCTCCCGGGATCGTGCGGGCAGACGCCGGATGGCGCCTGTGAACTCCCCCTCTGTCATGGGCCTGAGAGTTTCGTCGCGGCATCCGATCGCAGGGAACGGATGCCGGGACTTTCACCGTCGGCGGATCCTCGAAGGATCGCTTTTCAGAGCGGCCGAGCCCGGGCGGTACGCGTGACCTGAGAGATTGGCGGGGAGGCTTGCTCCTTCGGTGCTCGGCTGAATACCGCCGAGGCTCTCCCGTCCGGGTTGTTGGCCTATATTGACTTGCCCACCCAGCATAGCGTTCGCGTCCTGCACGACGCGTCACCCCGTGCAGGGGCCGGTCGAGACCGGCTGCGTCCACCCGGCTGCCCCCGCGATCACCGGCTCGAGCTCCACGGTCGTCATCGCGTAGCCGCGATCGGCATCGGCCTCGGCGCGGGCGAACACCACGCCGGCGACGTCGCCGTCGGCCGTCAGCACGGGCCCGCCCGAGTTGCCGGGCTCAACCACCGCGGCCAGCGCGTAGATGTCGCGCTGCGAGTTGGACGTGCCGTAGATGTCGGGCACGAACACCGAGCCCGAGGAGATCACCTCGGCGCCCGTCATCGTGAACGGGCCGCCGAAGGGGTAGCCCTGCACGACCGCGGCGGTACCCGGTGCGAGCGGGGCGCTCACCGCAATCGCGGCCGCGCCGAGATCATCCACGGCGATCAGCGCGAGGTCGTCGATCGGGTCGAAGTACACGATTGTGCCCTCCCGCGCAGGACGGCCCGGCAGTTCGACCAGGGGGGCGGTGACCCCGGCGACGACGTGCGCGTTCGTGACGACGCGGTCGGGCGCGATCACGAACCCAGAGCCGGTCGCGCTGGTTCCGCACGCGTAGGCGACCCCCGATACGCGGGCGACGGATGCCGCAGCCACGGCCAGTTCGGGATCATCGAGCGCGACGGGCGGGGCGCTCGGCTGCACATCGAGGTCCAGGAGCACGCCCAACTGCGGCAGACCGTCCACGAGCACGGCGGAACGGATCCGGGCGAGGGTCTCGGTGACGGGCCGCGGGGTCACCGCCTCGATCGTGCGCAGCACCTGCGACGACGCGACCATCGTCGAGACGCCGGGGGTGCCGGTGACGGAGATGCTCGATCCGATCAGGCTGAGCGACAGCGCGCCGACCAGGACCGCGATCGCGCCGCCGAGCACTCGGTCCACGACCCGCAGGGGCGTCCTCCGGTCGACGCCGCGCCGCAGCGCGCCGCCGACGGCGCCTCCGGCGGCTGCGCCGCCGACCAGCAGCGCAACCGACACCCCGATCACGCCGATCACGCGCGAGTTCGGCCATGGCCACACATCGTTGACGATCGGCACGAGCCAGAATGCGGCGAATCCGCCGATCACCAGGCCGATGAGCGCACCGAGGCTGGCCAGCAGACCGCGCTGCACGCCGATGATGAGCGCGACGAGCAGGATCGCGACGAGCACCACGTCGAAGACGAGCACGTTCTCCTCCGCTCTCGGGTGTGCAGGATCCAGGCGTTCAGCGTACGCATCCGTTCCTGTGGCGACACCGCGAGAATCTGATCATGCGAATCGGGGTTGCACTTCGGGTCACGGTGACACTAAGATCGACTTCGAGGTAATGGTCACCATGACACAAACAACGCTGAGTCCTCGCGTCCCGGCTGCGGAATCCGCGTCGCACGAAGTCACGCGCGTCGCCGTGTCGACCGTGATCTTCACCCTGCGTCGCGACCCGGTCTCCGATCGCGCTGCGATCGTGCTGCCGCTGGTGCGTCGCACGCGCGACCCGCACGAGGGGCTGTGGGCGCTTCCGGGCGGCTGGCTCGGCGCGAGCGAGAGCCTCGACGCCGCGGCATCCCGCACGCTCGCCGAGACCACCGGCATCGCGCCGAGCTATCTCGAGCAGCTGTACGCGTTCGGCGCCGTCGACCGCTCCCCCAGCCGGGTCGTGTCGATCGTCTACTGGGCGCTCGTGCGCCCCGACGAGATCCCCGACCACGGGCTCATGGACGGCGGCGTGGAGAACGTGACGTGGTTCGAGGCGGCGCAGCTGCCGCTGCTCGCCTTCGATCACAACGAGATCGTCGACTACGCGCTCTGGCGCCTGCGCAACAAGGTCGGGTACAGCCGGATCGCCCACGGACTGCTGGCTGACGAGTTCACCCTCGCCGAGCTGCGCGAGGTCTACGAGTCGATCCTCGGCCGCCGCCTGGACCCTGCCAACTTCCGCCGTCAGGTCGAGGGATCGGGCAACCTCATCCCCACCGACCGCTTCCGCACGGGCAGCCACCGGCCCGCCCGCCTGTACCGCTACAACCAGGACGTCGAGCTCGCCGACAGCGGCCCCCTCGTCGTGCGCCACTGAACCTTCGAGAGCGAATCGAGTACGCCATGTCCGCGAAATCCGTCACCTTCCCGCCGCTGCCGGTGGATCCCTCCGTCGACCACGAGATCCAGGCCATCGTCTCGGGCGCGTCGACCGCCGCGACCTGCAACACCGACCTCGCCGCCGGTCCATGGAACTTCGACGACCGGCCCGGATACGGCCCGGGCTCGTCGATGGGCGATGTGATCCCGGTCAGTTCACCGCGTCAGGGGGAGTTGCCCGTCGAATACCGCGAGGCATCGCCAGAAGAGCTCGACGCACGCGTGCGCGCCGCGAAGGAGAACCTCGGCGATCGCGTCATGATCCTCGGCCACTTCTACCAGCGTGAAGAAGTCGTGCGCCACGCGGACTACGTGGGCGACTCGTTCCAGCTCGCGAATGCCGCGAAGGCCCACCCCGAGGCGGAGGCGATCGTCTTCTGCGGTGTGCACTTCATGGCCGAGACCGCCGACCTGCTGTCCACCCCCGCCCAGGCCGTCATC
>JBBQHX010000342.1:0-3569 GCA_038324385.1 Gemmatimonadales bacterium
CTCGCGAGGGCCTCCTCGATCGCCGCGGCGGCCATTCCGGCCCACAGGTACGCCGAGTACCGATCGCGGGGGTCGGCGATGTCGATGCCCGCATGTGGCACGCGCTCGCGGTCGGCAGCGGAAGGCTTGGCGGTGCCCACGTCGAACCCGCGATACACCTGGCGGCTGTCGGCGCTGATGATGGTGACCGGCACCCCCTGCGCGGCGAGCCACATCGCGATGCCCGACTTGCCGGCCGCGGTGGGGCCGGCGATCACGGGGATGCTAGCGACGGCCAAAGCGCCGCTCGAGCTCGTCCCACGACAGGCGCACGATCGTCGAGCGCCCGTGGACGTCGTGCGCGGGGAGGTCGGCGTCGCGGAGCGCGAGGAAGAGCGCGCGCATCTCGGACGGGGCGAGCGCATCGCCGGCCTTCACCGCCGCCTTGCAGGCAACCGTGGCCGCCAGCCGCACGTGCCGCGCGGCGACGCCTGACTCGCGGTCGCCACTGAGCGACGCCAGCGTATCCCGGAGGCACCGCTCCGCATCGAAGCGCGGGTGCGGCGACGGGACGCTGTGCACGAGCACCGTGTGACCGCCGAACGCCTCCGCCTCGTAGCCCAGGCGCGCGAGCAGCGCCTGGTTCGCCTCGAACGCTTCCGCCTCGGCGGGGCCGAGGTGCAGCGTCAGCGGAAAGAGCAGCTGCTGCGACGAGGCCTGGCCTCCCTCGAGCGTCTGCATGAAGCGGTCGAAGAGGATGCGCTCGTGCGCCGAGTGCTGGTCGATGAGGACGACGCCGTCGTCGCTCTCGAACATGATGAAGGTCCGGCGCAGCTGGATGAGCGGCGGCACCGGCGCCACATCGCCAGCCGGTTGGCCAGTGCCATCGGTCGCCGCGGGCGCGCCGACGTTGTCGACGGCGGATGACGCACCAGCGACCGACAGTCCGGCCTCCGGCGAGGCATGACCTGCAAACAGCGGGGCCGCCTCGGTGGGTGCGCGCAGCGCCTCCACGTCAACTGCGGGGCCGGGCGCGAATGGATCGGCGGCACGCATGCCGCGAAAGCCGAACGCGGGCGCGCTGTCGAAGGTGCCGAGTGCGCGGCGGACCGCCGCCTCGACGGCGCGCTCGACGACCCATCGGTCGTGAAAGCGAACCTCGGCCTTCGACGGATGGACGTTGACGTCGACATCGCTCCCCGGCAGCACGAGCTCGATGAGCACCGACGGACGCACCCCCGCCGGAATCGCGGAGCGATACGCGAGCTCCGCTGCGCGCACGATGCCGGTGTCGCGCACCGGGCGCCCCTGCACCGTGATGAAGGTGCGGCGACCCGAGCTCCCCGCATCGGCCGGACGCTCCACGAGGCCGCTCACGTGGATGGGGCCGCGCACGTCGTCGACGTCGACGAACCGCGCCGCGTAGCCGGCGCCCCAGAGCGCCGACACGCGCTCGCGGAGCGAGGCCGCGGGTGCGAGGGTGATGGCCGGCTTGCCGTCGTGGCTCGCCGTCAGCCGGATGTCGCGGCGCGTGAGTGCCGTCACGACGAGCGCATCGGAGATGGCGCGCCACTCGGCGCGGGCGCCGCGCAGGAACTTCTGCCGCGCCGGAGCGTTGTGAAAGAGGCGCACGACCTCCACGGTCGTCCCGCGGCGGCGTGCGACGTCCTCCACCGATGCGAGCGAGCCGGCGACGGCGTGGACGCGCGTGCCCGCACCATCGGCTGGTGCCGTCTCGATGGTGAGGTCAGACACCGAGCTGATGGAGGGCAGCGCCTCGCCGCGAAAGCCGAAGCTCGCGATGCCAACGAGGTCGGAGGCCGCGCGGATCTTCGAAGTGGCGTGGCGCGAGAGCGCGAGCACGGCATCGTCGCGGTCCATGCCGAGGCCGTCGTCGCTGACGCGCATCCGTACGCGCCCTCCATCCTCGACGACGACGTCGATCGAGGTCGCCCCCGCGTCGAGCGCGTTCTCGACCAGCTCCTTGATCACCGACGCCGGACGCTCGACCACCTCGCCGGCGGCGATCTGGTCGGCGACGGCGGACGGGAGGACGGCAACACGGGGCATCGGGCGGAAGCTACGGGGCGGCGGCGTGCGCGGTCAATCGGCGCGAGGCGCTGCCCGCGCGATCGACACCAGGGCCGACGTGGGGATCCACCCGGCCCGCTCGCGGTCAAGGCGGACGTGCGTCCACCCCCCTTCCCTCCCTGCCGCTTCCGCAACCTCTCCCGTCTCGACGCGCGCATCGCGGCGCGCGCCGATGGCCGGCGAGCGGTGGAGCGACGTGCCATTGCGCACGACCACGAGGTCGTCTGCGGCGAGCCGCTCATCGACGGCGACGCCGAACGCGGCGAACGCCACGGCGGCAGCAGCACTGGTAATGGCGAGCGCACGCGGGAGCGACCGGCGCGCAGGCGCCGTGGCAGCGACCGCACATGCCACCAGCCAGAGTACGAGGGCAGCCAGGGCGAGCGGGGTGACGCCGACGACCGGAACCGCGCCCGGCGAACCCGCGCGCTCGAGCTGCACGGCGGCCAGCCGCGTGCGCATGTCGCCCGCGCCGGGCTCGAGGCGCAGTGCCCGCTGCCATCCGGCGATCGCGCCGGCCGTATCGGATGCGGCCCAGGCGGCGGTGCCGAAGTTCGCCCACGCGTCGGGGGCGCGCGGCTGCCGCAGCGCGAGCCGCTCGAATCCATCCGCGGACTCCACGAAGGACGACGCGGCATACGCCTGCGACGCACGACTGAAGTCCTCGCGATCGATGGCTGACGTCGCGAATGCACCCGTCACGACGCCGAGCGACAGCACCAGCGTCAGCCCGGCGATCGTGGACGGCCCGAGTTCCCACCGCTCCAGCGCCTCGGCATCGATGGCCGTATACAGGCGGCGTGCCGTTGCCGGCGCCATCCCTGCCTCCACCGGGTGGGCGTCGTTTCCGAATGCCGCCGCATCCAGCGCGCGCAGGAACCGCTCGCCCTCCGCCGCGAGCGGGCGCGTGACGCCGCTCCGGCGCAGCGCCCGCTCCACCGCACCACTGCGCGTGAACACGCCGGCATCCAGGCGCAGCCGCTCCGCCAGCGCGGCAACGAAGCAGCGGCGCACCTCGCGAGCAGATTGATCGTCACCGAGCATCGCGAGGCGCTCGGCTGCCGTCACGACGGCGGCGGAGCGCGCGCTGCGCCGCCGCCGCACGGCGCCGGCGATGGCCGGCAGCGGCGCGGCGAGTGCCAGAAACCACACCCCGGGATGCGCGTGCAGCGGCGCGCCAAGGGGACCGCGATACACCGGGCGCAGCGCAAGCCGCTCCACCGAGGCCGCCGTATCGAGGCGGGCGAGCGGCGCGGCCTCCACCTCCAGATCGAGCGGATCGGACCGCGCCAGCACGTAGCGGCGCGACGCGGGATTGAAGTGCGGATACTCGACCGGCGGCAGGACGACGCGCCCCGAGACCCGCGGCGTCACCAGCCAGTCGAACTCCTTCGCGCCCCGCACCCGCGGCGACACGGAGTCCACCGCCACGCGATCGCCGTGCGCATCTCGTGGCTCTCCTCGCGGCTGAAGATGCCCGGTCCCAGCGGCAGCGCGTA
>JBBQHX010000343.1:0-3551 GCA_038324385.1 Gemmatimonadales bacterium
GAGCGTCCCGATGGTCGGGGCGGCGCTGGTCATCGCTGCGGCGCTCATACCGCCTCCACCGGCATCGTCGTCGCCGCCGATCCACTCGCCGCGAGCGACGCAGCGAACCGCTCAAACCGCGTGCTCGCGGCGTCCAATAGGTCGGCCGTGATGGTGAGGTACACCGCAGTCGACGCCGGATCGACGTGACCCAGGAAGGTCGAGAGCTGGAGGAGATGCGCGGCGGGATCAGTCCCCGTCTGGTACCAGCGCAGCAGCGTGCCGACGGCAAAGCTGTGTCGAAGGTCGTGCAGGCGTGGGCGCGCCACGCCCTCCGGTCGCTCGAAGGCGAGTGCTCTGGCGAGGTGAAGAAAGGTCTGACTGAACGTGCCCGGGTGGATCGCGCGCCCAGGCGAGAAGGAGAAGACCGGAGCCGCCGGTGCGCGCGGGCCGGCGTGGCGCTGGACCCCCGCGGTGATATAGTCGGCAAGGCGGAGCGCGAGGCGAGGCCCGAGTGGCACGAGCCGGGATTTGCCAAACTTCGTTTCGCGAATCACCAAGAGGCGCCGCTCCCCATCCACATCGGCGTGCGTCAGTCGCGTCAGCTCACCGACGCGCAGCCCAACGCCGTACAGCAACGCGAAGGCCGTGGCGTACGTCGATCCGCGTCGCGGCGCACCGGCGTGATCCGGCAACGCGGCGGCGGCCGTGATGAGGCGTTGCGCCTGCACGAGATCGAACAGGAAGGGCATACGACCCTGCGTCCTGCGACGCGGTCGGATCCGCACCGGCGACGCGCCCAACACGCCGTAGTCGACGAGCCACGCGAAGAAGCCGCGGAGCACGCCGAGGAGGTGGTTATAGCTGCGCGCCGTCGACCGAGGGCGGCTGGCGAGAAACTCCGCGATGACCGTCGGCGTCACCACCGCCACCTCCGTCATGTCCTGCGCGGCCAGCACGCGCGCAAACAGGTCCAGGGCCTGCGCCTCAGTGCGGTACTTGCGATTCAAGGCGCGTTTGTGCGCGACGAAATCGTGAATCGCCGCAGCGAGCGACGTCGGATTCATCGCAGCGCCTCCCCATTGCCAAGCGCCACGTCACGGAGCGACTCGATCGCGACTTTTGCATAGATCTCCGTCGACGAGGCGGATCGATGCCCGACGTAATCCCCGATCGTTTTGAGGGGGAACCCCGCGTCGACCAGCCGCTGCACACAGGTGTGACGTAGCGTGTGCGAGCCCGCCCGGCTGACCGGTATCCCGGCGGCATGGAGATAGTGACTCGCGCGGCTCGACACCGCGGCATGCGTCAGCGGACGTTGCGGCGCCAAATGCCGCAAAAACAGCTGTCGCTCGCTCGTCGCCGGACGACCGTCACGCACGTAGCGCAGGATGGCCTCGCCGACCACCGACGACAGCGGGTACGCAGTCGAGTGGTCGGCTTTGCGCTCCGGAACGAGGAGTCGCTCCCGCTTCCAATCGACGTCATCGAGTCGGAGCGCGGCGACCTCGCGCGCGCGGAGTCCGTAGGTGACGAGCAGCACCAGGATCGCGTAGTCGCGCCGCCCCACGACCGTGCGCTGGTCGACGACCTCGAGCATGCGCCGGACTTCGTCCCAGGTAATCGCACGGGGCACGTCCGCCAACCGATACCGCTGCGGCACCTCGACCAAGCGACTCAGATCGCGCGCCAGCAGGCCTTCGCGATGGAGGTAGCGAAGGAAGACGCGGGTCGCACTACACACACTGGTCATCGACGACCGATCCACCGTCGGCGCGGTGGCAGCGATGAATCCGCTCAGCAAGGGTGGTGACAGCGCCGTGACGTCGCCACACCCGAGTTGCACGAGGTACGCCTCCAAGCGACGGAGCGCATGGTGATAGAGCGCGATCGACGCGGGCCGCAGCCCGCGCTCCTCCGTCAAGTACGCGAAGAATCCTGGAACCGCGTGTTGAAACGGATCAGGCTTCCGGCGGCGACGGGTGTCCGCGCCCAGCGAGGGCAGGGCGAGAGCCAGCATCTGGATCACGACGCTCCGCGTGAACTGCTCCACCTTTCGCTCGGCCGCAGCGGGCCGCGGCGCTGTGCCCCCTGCCGCCCACGCAGACACCTGAGCGGCGACGAACGGCTCGACGTGATCTGGCAACTCACTCCAATCCGTCGCGCTCCGCGCCTGCGCGAACGCGCCAAATCGCATCAACAGCGGAACACGCCTGTACACATTGCGGGCCGCGTAGCGCTGATCGGCCAGCCACGCCACGTAGCGCTCGATCGGGTCACCGATCCACGATGCGCGGATGCGCGCGACGGTATCGGGCTTCAGGAAATAGTGCTCCAGCATGGGGACAACCTCCGTGACAGGTGAGAATCACGAAGGTGTCGCGGTCAGGCGCTCCGCGTTATGTGGCCGTATGCACGGCCGCGAATACCGAGCGTCGGGTGGTGGCGGCCGGGCGGCCACATATCCGCGATGGGCACATAACCATGATTATGTGGCGCGTCACATAATCATGGCGGATCACGAGCGGGACCCCGCCCAGGTCGCGGAACGCCCGCTCGTGGAGCCGCAGGAAGGTCTCGATCTGCTGGTCGTCCACGGCCTCTTCGTAGCCGTGACGCGAATGGCCAAGTGTCAGGCGAAACACCCAAGGCCGCCGCCAATCCCCGGTCGCAGCGTGCAAGGTCGGCGCGCCGCGGAAGAAATCGACTTGGCCTTCTTGCCCGGGCGCGTGGTGGAACACGCCGACCGCGCGGGGTCGCGGCGCGAGGGTGCGAACGAACCGCTTTACCGATTCGTAACTCGCGCCGTAGCCGAACTCCTCCACGAGATCCTGCCAGATTCGCTGGGCACTCAGGCCCGCGTCGCACTTCTCGGCAATCGTGTCGCGATACGCTGCGGCGCTCCCGCGCGGACGCGTCGAGCCGGGGAACACTTTGGCCGCTTTTGCCGGGGAGCCGGCGAACACTTTGGCCGCATTTGACTCATCATCGGGGGCCGCTCCCCCTGCGTCGACCACCACCGAGGCCGCAGAGCCGGGGAACACTTTGGCCGCTTTTGCCCGGCGAGCCGCATCGTAGCGACTGACCGTTTCGCGACGGACGCCGGTCTCGGCTTCGATCCGCCGGTAACTCCATCCCAGCTCCAACAGAGCGTGAACTTGTTGTGATTTCGCCATTTGCAGGTAGTTGCCCATCACCATCCTCCAGGAGGGAATCCCCTAAAGGATGCGATGGAACGCCTACTCGCGCTGGCCGCTTTTCAAGTGTTCGGTCGTGGCCGCATTTGGGTGTTCGGTGACATCGTCTCCAAAAAGTTCTGGATTGACGTTAGGCAATTCATGATCGCGTGGGTTCGCGGATGGCCGTGACGGTGCTTCCGCTCCGCCTTGGCCAGCTCGGGTGAAAGGATCTGGATGAAGGGCTCCACGTCGAACGAGTACGCGAAGCCGATCAAGCCGGCATCGATCGGGATTGAGACGAACCGCCCTGCGAAAGTGTTGAGCAGTTCACCGCCAACCACCATGCCTCGTCCCACCCCGTCGCGACGCCATTTGTCGTTGTCAAACGCTTTT
>JBBQHX010000344.1:0-3549 GCA_038324385.1 Gemmatimonadales bacterium
GCGATCTCCGGGTCGAGCGTCTTTCCGTGCCGGACCGAGGCCAGCAGCTTGTTGTAGACCTTCTTCGGCAGCGCGTCACGCATGTGACGCACGCCGAACGTGTTCATGCCGAAGTAGGTCGACGTCTGCGGCGGCACGCCGTTGGTGCCGGCAATACGGCGTTCGGGAATCGCCACGGGTGCGAGACGCGTCGGTGCGGAAGACATGGGCGGGGGCGGAGAGGGCGGAGAGGGCGGACTCAGATGGACCGGCCGGGCAACTCTGTTGCTCATTTCGTGCGCTATGAGCAAGAACCTACCGTCATCGATCTGGAATGGAAGGCACAAGTTGCATCGTGTCGACAATATCGTGCATGAAACGCACAAATGGTGTATTACCGGGTTCGCGCAAGGGTAATCCGGATCACCTGCGGATCCGTTCAGGAGTGGGATCTCACCTGAAGGAGCCGCAACCCCATTGCGGGGTAACATCGTGCTCCTACATTGCCCGCTCGCGCGGCGTGTGCCGGTACGGCGCCGCGCCTCTTCATTTCCGGCGCATCCGCGTCACCAGGAGCACTCAGTGCGTTCCCCCCTCGCAGTTCGCTCGTTCGCGTTCGCCGCGGCAACGATTGCGGCCACCCTCGCCGTCACTCCCTCGGCCGCCGAGGCGCAGTCCGTCGCGTCCGCCCGTCAGGCCACACCGCGCCCCGCCGCGCGCGCGGTCGCTCCCGTGGCGCCCCGCCTCGGCCAGTGCGCGCACCACCCCCGCACCGACCAGCTCCTCGGGCGGGTGGTCTCGGTCGGCCCGGTGAACCTCGACGCCGCGAACCGCCGCGCCCCGGGCCAGCGCCGGGTGGAAGTAGAGCTCAAGAACGGGATCGACATCGGCGTCACGTACCCGCGCAACCTCAAGCTCCGCGACTGCCGGTAACGTCTGAATTGCGAAAGGTCCACGGTCGCCGCATTCCCGGGCGACCGTGGGCCTTTCGTCGTTTGATCCGGTAGACGAGGTGTGCAAGCACATCCTCGCGGCGTTGTTGCGCGCGGCGGCTCGAGAACGTTCGTCGGCCGTTCTGAACTGGGGAAAGCTCGACCGCGGAGGACGCGGAGGACGCGGAGGACTACTCGCGCGGCGCGGGTCCGGCGCGGAGGCTGGGGGGGCAGACCGTGACTAGGTGACAGATCAACAGGGGAACGGCACCGCTAGCAGTCATGCGTCCGTCGTTCGGGGACGCGGGTGCTGAGGCGGCGGTGCCGTACCCCTTTACATCTATAAATCACGCTCTCGTCGTGCCTGACCGCCGGGCGGTCGCGCCAAACTTTCGTCGCGCGAGCGGTCCTCCGCGTCCTCCGCGCCCTCCGCGGTCAAACCTCGCCGAACTCACCACCAGGACGTCGCCAGTCCTGGCACGCCGCCAGTCACGACCGGCCAATCCCCGGAACATCACCCCTCCTCCCCCGGCTTGAACCCCGCCGCGCGCGCATCGGGCGTCCACGGCGACCCGGGCTCGAAGTGGCGCCAGAGAAGCGCGGACACGGATCGGAGCAACATGTAGCCCGGGTTGGACGGCTCGTTGCCGGTGTCGGTCTGGTTCTTCGTGACGACCGTGAACACGTAATCCCCGCTCGGGGCGTTCACGAGGACGACCTCGGAGCGGGAGCGGTCGACCATCCCCTGCTTCGAGGCGGCCTGGACCCAAGGCGGGAGTTGCGACAGCGCCTCACCGTTCCAGTAGCTGCGCGTGAGCGTGCGGTACATCTCCTCGCTCTCGGCCGGGCCGACGGCGCGGCCTTCGCGCATCATCACGAGGAGTTCGGCCATCTCGCGCGGGGTGGTCTGGCCCCAACCGTAGCGCTCCCAGTCCGGGCGGCGACCATCGACGCGGGAGTTGATGCGCGTGGAGTCGAAGCCGTGGTCGGCGAGCCACCGGTTGATCGTCGCGCCGCCGACGCGGCCCTGGAGCCAGAGCGAGGCGGTGTTGTCGCTCAGCGTCGCCATCAGCATCACCAGCTTGCTCACCGGCACCGAGGACGAGTCCTCGAGCATTCCCGTCAGATCCTCGCCCGGGTAGAGCAGCGAATCGGTGTAGATCCACCGGTCCTGCAGCGTGAACTGCCCCCGCCGCACCGCGTCGAAGGTCCCGACGAGGATCGGGACCTTGATCATGCTCGCCGCCGGGAAGATCTCGTCGGCCCGGACGGCGGCGGTGCGGCCGGTTGGCAAGTGCCGGACGTAGATGCCCGCGTCGCCGGGGAAGCCGCGCACGAGCGCCTCGAGCGAATCCTGCAACGCCCGGTCGACGCGGGGCGGGGCGGCAGCGGGCGCCGTCGCCATGGAGGGACGTGGGGCGACCTCGGCGCGGACGCAGGCACCAATCGTGAGCGCGAGCAGGGCGACAAGGACGGAACGAAGCGGAGCGGGCATCGGCAGCTCGGAGAGAAGGGACGAGCCGAGAGATATACGCCCACGTCCGCCCCGAGGCGACCCGGCGCCCCAATGCTGTCTCCTGTCTCCTGTCTTCTGACTTCTGTCTGCTGTCTTCTGTGCTCTGTCTTCTGTCTTCTGTCTACGCCGCCGCGATCTCCTCTACCTCCGCTTCCTCGGGCACCTGTCGCGCGATGCGCCGCTGCACCGTCTCGAGCATCACCATGCAGAAGGCCGACCAGGCCACGCCGAGCAGGATGCCCGCAGCGATGTCGGATGGATAGTGGACGCCGAGGAAGAGGCGGCTCGTGCAGATGGCGAGGATCGCCAATGCGGCGCCGGTCATCGCGATCGCGCGCACCCACCGCCGCGCGTCGAGCTTCGCGGCGATGAAGGCGATCATCCCGTACGTCACCGTCGAGAGGCTCGCGTGCCCCGACGGGAAGGACAGCGTGAGCACCTCCTGCCCCCACGCGAACGCATCGGGTCGAGAGCGGCCGAAACCCATCTTGAGGGCGAAGGTGAGCGCCGCGCCGCCGGCCAGCGCGGCGATCAGCAGCAGCGCCGAGTAGCGGTGTCGCGTCAGCCAGAGCAGCAGCGCCGAGACGGCCGCGATCATCGAGAGGACGACGGCGTCGCCCAGCGTCGTGATCTGGAGCATCACGGTGCTCAGCGTCGGATGCTGCCGGACGGCGATCCACCCGAGCACCGCGTCGTCGAACGACTGCGTCGCGCCCTCGAGCACCTCCTCGGCGAGCGCCCCGAACCCCCAGGCGGCGAGCGCGGAGACGACAGTGACGACGAGGAGCGTGAGGCCGAAGGTGACGCGAAGCCGACGAGCGCGCTCGGTGAGGACGGAGCGCGCGCCGCGAAGGTGGGAGGTGACCATAGACGGCCTGGCCGTGCACGGAGAGTGCCGTTGGGGCGGCAGGCGTGCTTGAGCTAGCGTCGGGGCGGGGTTAGCTTCCGCCGTTCGGCTTCGTGGCGCCGTAGCCAAGTGGTAAGGCAGGGGACTGCAAATCCCCCATCATCGGTTCGACTCCGATCGGCGCCTCTGACATCTGTGCTGGATGGGACGACGAACGCCCCGCGACCTCGCGGGGCGTTCGTCGCATCCGGTTGCGCGTCCACCGCGCGGCTCGC
>JBBQHX010000345.1:0-3509 GCA_038324385.1 Gemmatimonadales bacterium
CGGTACCAATTCGAGCGCCAGCGCGCCAAATTGGACGCTCGGGCGCATCCTTGTATGGCTAGAGGCCCGTATCAACGAGCATGGAACTTTCGATCCAACGTCCCGCCACGGTCCGCCATCGCACGAGCCTGTTTCGCGACGCGGTAGCCATCGTCGAGGCCGAGTACGGCTCCGACCTCTCGCTCGACGACATCGCGCGCCGCGTGGCGTCCTCGCGACGCCAGCTGCAACGCTCCTACGCCGAGATCGGTCAGACGACCTTCCGTGAGCACCTCACGGCGGTGCGCATGGACCGCGCCGCAGAGCTCCTCGGATCGCGCGGCATGACGGTTCGCGAAGTCGCGCACCGTGTCGGCTACCGCCAACCCGCCCAGTTCGCGAAGGCGTTCCGTCGCCACCAAGGACTCGCGCCGTCGGCGTTTCGCGAGGCGCGGCGATTTCGCCCCGAGCCCGCGCGTCTAGCAGCCTGAAGCCCCTGCAGTTCCGGCCTTCCGCCAGCGATTGTGGCGGGGGCCGGCCACGGGTCTGCGCGGACCCCGACGCCGGATCACGGCCCGCCGCGGACCGCCGCGCTTGCGGCATCGGTGACAAGCTCCGGCCGGCCATTGCGACACTCGTCACGAGCTCCGCGCCGCGGCTGAGTGGCGTCGCGCCGGGCGCGACAGCACCGGATTGTCGTTCGTCGGGCACAGCGCATAGGATCCCGGTCCGCATGAGCGAGGAGACCCGGCGCCAGGAGCGCACACCAGTTCTGCAGATGCTGGTCGTCGGGACGATTGCCTCGGCGATCGGCATCGCGTTCGGCATCGCCATCGAGTGGTTCCCGGAGCGGGCGTCGACCCAGGCCAAGCCGATCGACGACCTGTGGGACCTGCTGATCATCACCTCGGTCCCGGTCTTCGTGCTCGTGACGGTCGTCGTCCTGTTCAGCGTCTGGAAGTTCCGCATGCGACCGGGCGAGGAGCAGCTCGACGGCCCGCCAATCCACGGCAACACGAAGCTCGAGATCATCGGGACGGCGATCCCGGCGATCATGCTCGTCGCGCTGTGCTCGTGGGCGTGGGTCGTGCTGTCGGACATCGAGGAGGCGCAGGCCAACGAGATGCGCATCGACGTCACCGGGCAGCAGTTCGCCTGGACCTACGAGTACCCGCAGGCCGGCGGCAAGCCGATCCGCTCGACCGTCCTGTACCTGGCCCAGGGGCGCCCTGTGCGCTTCAACGTCAAGGCGCTCGACGTGCTGCACGACTTCTGGGTTCCGGCCTTCCGCATGAAGATCGACGCGGTCCCCGGGATCACCACGCGCTACCGGGTCACGCCGACGCGCCTCGGCACGTACCCCGTCGTCTGCGCGGAGCTGTGCGGCCTGGGCCACGCGGTCATGCGCTCGCAGACCAAGGTCGTCACGGCGGCCGAGTTCGACAAGTGGATGGCCGAGCAGAAGGCGCCCCCCGCGACCCCCGCCGCCGGTGGCGCGGGCGGCGAGGACGCCGAGGCACCCGCGATCGACGCCAAGAAGCTCTACGCCGAGGGCAACGGCACCGCGACCGCGTGCGGCGCCTGCCACACGCTCGCGGATGCCGGGACGAGCTCGCAGACGGGACCTGCGCTTGACGCGGCGCTGAAGGGCAAGGACGCGGCGTTCATCAAGGAGTCGATCCTCAACCCGAGCTCCGAGATCACCAAGGGCTTTGCCGACATCATGCCCAAGGACTACGGCGATACGCTCTCGCCGGAAGAGCTCGACGCCCTCGTCGAGTACCTCGGCAAGGTTGCCGGGAAGTAGCTCGACGATGAGGAGGAGTCGCTAGATGGTCGCCAAGTTCCGCGGACCCGGCATGTACAGGGCGTTCCTTTTCACGGCCTACGGCGTCGCGCTCTCGTACGCGATCATCTGGATCTTCCGCACGTGGTACGACCTGCAGCCCCTGTACAAGGGCGAGGCGTTCCTCGAGCTGTCGCTGTTCCTCGCGCCGTTCGGCTTTTTGATCGGTCTCGGGGTCTTCAGCTACTGGTTCCGCTGGGCCGCCGGTCAACCGACGATCCCCGACGACCACTCCGGTCACGGCGCGCACTCCTGGCGCGACTACTTCAAGGTCAACACCGACCACAAGGTCATCGGCATCCAGTACGTCGTGACCTCCTTCTTCTTCTTCTTCGTCGGCGGCCTGTTCGCGATGTTGATGCGCGCCGAGCTCGCCCAGCCCGGGCGCCAGTTCGTCGACTCGCAGACGTTCAACGGGCTTTTCAGCGTCCATGCGTCGCTGCTGATCTTCCTGTTCATCATCCCCGTGTTCGCCGGCCTGGCGAACTTCGTGCTGCCGCTGATGATCGGCGCGCCCGACATGGCCTTCCCGCGCCTGAACGCGCTGTCGTTCTGGATGCTGCCGCTCGGCGGGATCATGATGCTGATGTCCTTCGGCGCCCCCGGCGGCTCGTTCGCCAGCGGCTGGACGGCCTACGCACCGCTGTCGGTGACGGCGCCCGAGGGGCAGGTGTTCTTCACGATCGGGGTGCAGTTCGCCGGTGCCTCGTCGATCGCCACCGCGCTGAACTTCCTCGTGACGATCATCACGATGCGTGCGCCCGGGATGAGCTTCTTCCGGATGCCGCTGCTGGTGTGGGCGAACTTCTCGACGTCGCTGCTCGTCGTCATCGCGACGCCGTTCGTCGCCGTGTCGCAGTTCATGGTCCTCTTCGACCGGGCGCTCGGGTTCAACTTCTTCGACCCCACCGGCGGCGGCGACGTGCTGATGTACCAGCACATCTTCTGGTTCTACTCGCATCCGGCGGTCTACATCATGATGTTGCCCGGCTTCGGGATCATCTCGGAGATCCTCGCGGTGAAGTCCCGAAAGCCGATCTTCGGCTACCGGATGATGGCCTTCTCGCTGCTGGCGATCGTCGTGCTCGGCTTCACCGTGTGGGCGCACCACATGTTCGTCTCGGGCATGCACGAGTGGATCCGCGTCCCGATGATGATCACGACCGCGATCATCGCGGTCCCGACCGGGATCAAGATCTTCTCGTGGCTGGCGACGCTGTGGCGAGGGGTGCTGCACCTCGACACGCCGATGCTGTTCGCGCTGGGCTTCTTGACGATGTTCACGCTCGGCGGCATCTCCGGCGTGATGCTCGCGATCATCCCCGTGACGATCCACGTCTCGGATACGTACTTCATCGTCGCCCACATCCACTACGTGCTGTTCGGCGGATCGCTGTTCACGATCTTCGCCGGCGTCTACTACTGGTTCCCGAAGATGACGGGCCGGATGTACGACGAGCGCCTCGGCAAGCTGCACTTCTGGTCGACGTTCGTGTTCTTCAACCTGACCTTCGCCCCGATGCACGTCATCGGCGTGCAGGGGATGCCGCGCCGCGTCGCCGACTACGCCGAGCAGTGGGCGGGCTGGAACCTCGCGATCTCGATCATGAGCTTCTTCCTCGGCCTCAGCGCGCTCGTGTTCGCCTACAACATGATCACGTCCTGGCGCGGTGGCCCGCGCGCC
>JBBQHX010000346.1:0-3505 GCA_038324385.1 Gemmatimonadales bacterium
TCCCAGCCGGGAAGGATGGTGCTCGCCGCACCTTCCGTCGGGCTCTCGTCGGGCGCGTCGGTCGAATGGTGCTCAAGGTCGTCGTCACCCGCAGCATCCGGCGCGAGGGACTCGACCGGAACGACCGCATCGACCGCATCGACCGCATCGACCGCATCGACCGCATCGACCGCATCGACCGCATCGACCGCATCGACCGCATCGACCGCGTCGACCGCGTCGACCGCGTCGACCGCGTTCGCAAACGCATCGGTCGTGGCTCCGATTGCATCGGCGGCTGAGTGATCGGCGGCGTCACGGGTCCATTCACCAGTCGCCTCGCCGTCCATGTCGCTGGCGGCCTCGGTGGTCACTTCCAGGGACTCGCTGGCCACGATCGGTGGCGTGGGCTCGTCGTGGACACGGTCGCTCGAGCCCGGCTCCACGTCGACGCTGTCCGCGGCAACGAACTCGTGGCCGGTATCCTCAGCCCCGACCGGGTCTGCCTCGGCTGGCGCGCTGTCGGGCGCCAACGATTCGATCGGCACGACATCGTCTTCAGTAGGCGGTAGCGCCGCCACTTCCGACCGCGCGGAATCGGGCGCCGCATCGTCGTCCCGCGTGTCGTCGGGCGCCAGCGATTCGATCGAGACAATCGGCGAGGCCGCCCAGTCGTCGGCTCCCTCGTCATCAGTGATCGTCCCGACGGACATCGCGTTCAGGGCGCCCGCCCCGCCACGCGGCCGTGGTGCGAACGGCAACGCCCCGACCGCGATGGCGGGTGCCGGTGGGGCCGGCCGCGCTGGCGTGGGAACGAACGGGCGCGGGCCCGGACGATGGGACGGCGGCGTGGGAACGGACGGATCGTGCGTCATCGGCTCGTGTACGGGCGGGGCATCGGGATCGGGCTCATTCGGTCCAGCCGTGTGCCCCTAATAGAGGGACGAACCGCACAGGCGCAACGTTGCGATGTTCGAACTCGGCGCCGCGACGCGTCACCATGACCAGCGTCTGCTCCTCCGGCGGCCCGACCGGAACGAGCAGCCGCCCGCCCTCTGCCAGCTGCTCGAGCAGCGGCGCCGGCACACTCGGCGAGGCGGCGCTGACGAGAATCGCGTGATACGGCGCGTAGTCCCGCCAGCCGACCGTGCCGTCGCCGTGCAGCAGCGACACGTTTCGCGCACCCAGCCGTTGAATGATCTCTCGCGCGCCTTCCAGGAGCGGCGCGATGCGCTCGACCGAGAAGACCTGATCGGCGAGGTGCGACAACAACATCGTCTGGTAGCCCGACCCGGTCCCGATCTCGAGTACCCGCTCGGAGCCGGTCAGGGCGAGGAGCTGGAGATACCGTCCGTGGATGGACGGCTGCGAGATGGTCTGACCGCTGCCGATCGGGAGCGGCGAGTCCTCGTACGCTCGGTGTCGGACGCCGGTCGGCACGAACAGATGCCGCGGGATAGCCTCGAAGGCCGCCAGGACGCGACGGTCAGTGACGCCCCCCGCGCGCAGCGTTTCCACGAGCCGCCGGCGGGGGCCCGTGAACTGGGGCTCTAGAGTTCCTGCCACCACAGCTCCGCGGAGTCGAGCACGTCGCGATTCGTCAGGTCCAGGTGGAGGGGCGTCACGGAGATGTAACCCTCCTGTACGGCGTGAAAATCCGAATCGGCTTCCCCGCTCCACGCGATGGATCCACCGCCGATCCAGAAGATCTCCCGACCCCACGGATCCTTCATGCGCGCGAGCGAGTTTGAATACACGCGCCGTCCGAGTCGCGTCAGGCGGACACCCTTCATCTCGTCGGCGGGACAGGGCGGCAGGTTGACGTTCATCAGCGTGTGCGGCGGAAAGTGCGGCAGCGACGTGAGATGCCGCAAGACGTCGCCGAGCACGGGGACGATGCCGTCGAGCATGCGCTCGTCGGCCCGCAGGTCCCCACCCGCATACGAAACAGCGATCGCCGGCACGCCCAGGTTGAGTCCTTCCATCGCCGCCGCCACCGTCCCTGAGTACAGCACGTCCTCGCCCATGTTCTGCCCGTGATTCACACCGCTGAACACGAAGTCCGGTCGATCGGGCATGAGCGCTTCGAGCGCGAGCATGACGCAGTCCGTGGGCGTGCCGTCGACCTGCCACGCCCCGTCGGTGCGGCGCACGGGGCGCACGGGATGATGCAGCGTCAGCGAGTGGCTGGTCGCACTCTGCTCGCGATCCGGCGCCACGATCGTCACGTCGCCGAGCGTTTCGGCCGCGCGCACGAGACAGTTGAGCCCGTGAGCGAGGATTCCATCATCGTTCGTGCAGAGGATACGCATCAGCCGTCGCCTGAATCGTCGGAGGAGGAGAGCAGTTCGAGGATCGAGGCGAGCTCCTGCTCGAGTTCGGCCGCGGTGCGCTGGCGGAACGCGGCGGCCGCCTCGCCGCGGAGCGACTTTGCTCGGCGGAGGTCGCCCAACCGCTGTCGCGCGCCGTCGATCGTGTACTTCTCGTCGTAGAGCAGCTGCTTGACGAGCATCACGAGCTCGATCTCGCGCCGCTGGTAGACGCGATTCCCGGATCGGTTCTTCGCCGGGCTCAGCACGCGGAATTGGCTCTCCCAGTAGCGCAACACGTGAGGCTTGAGCCCCGTTAGCTCACATACCTCCCCGATCGAGAAGAACTCCTGCACAGGGTCGGTCATGGCGCCTGACGCGGGGCGGCCATCAGTCCTGCTCCGAGCGCAGGTCGCGCCCCATCAGCTCGGCGATCCCGCGCCTCGGCGAGTATCCCTCGAACAGGACACGATGCACGGCTGAGACGATCGGCATCTCGACGCCGGCACGCGCCGCAAGATCGAACGCAGTCTGGGTGGTAATGACCCCCTCGGCGACCGTTTCGCGCCCGGCCATCACGTCATCGAGCGACCGCCCCTGGCCAATCTCCATACCCACCGCGCGGTTGCGGCTCAGCGCGCCCGTGCACGTCAGGACGAGATCGCCGATCCCGGCGAGACCGGCGAACGTCGCGGGCGACGCACCCAGCGCCGTCCCGAGCCGCGTCATCTCCGCGAGTCCGCGCGTGATCAGCGCCGCGCGCGAGTTGAAGCCGAGCCCGAGCCCTTCGGTGATCCCGGTCGCCACCGCCATCACGTTCTTGAGCGCCCCACCAAGCTCGACGCCGACGACATCATCGTGCGTGTAGACGCGGAAGACGTCGTTGCTGAACGCGCGCTGGACGAACGCGGCGGCATCGGCGTCGGCCGAAGCGGCCACTACGGCCGTGGGCTGTCGTTCGGCGACTTCCGCTGCGAAGCTCGGCCCACTGAGCGCGGCCACCGGGTGTGCGGGCAGTTCCTCGGCGACCACGTCCGTCATGATGCGCAGCGACTCGCGCTCGATCCCCTTGGTCGCGACCACCAGCGGGATTCCGCCCGGCATCTGGCCCGCAGCCGACCGGGCGACGCGGCGAAGCACGTGCGACGGGGCGACAAAGACGACGAGATCGGCGCCACTGGTGACCTCGTCGATCGCGGTCGATGCACGAACGCCCG
>JBBQHX010000347.1:0-3476 GCA_038324385.1 Gemmatimonadales bacterium
GTCCTCCTCCCGCGGCAGGTCGCGCAGCACCACCGCGATGTACTGTTCGGGCGAGAGCCGGGCGGCGCGCACCTCGTCCCACAGCGCGCCCCAGAGCATCGCGCGCAGGAAGCCGTCCTGCACCCGCGCCAGCCCTCCGTCGACCAGCCAGCGTCGCGAACGTTCGTCGAGATAGACCAGCGCATAGGCGTGGTCGCCGGCGTTGGCGAAGACGAAGGCCGGCTCGACACCGGCGGGGAGGGGGATCGTCGTCGCCGCGCCCTCGAGCGTGGCGGGAATGGTCGTCACCGACCCATCGGCGCGCCCGATGGCGACATCGAGCCGAACCGGCCACGCCCCACCCGTTGACACCGCCTCACGAGCCGGACGCTGCACGAGCAGGAGACGGCTGCCGTTCGGCGAGACCGTCAGCGCGGGCTCGATCGTCGGCAGTCCGGCGCGCAGGATGTACTGCTCACCCCACGGTTCGAGCGACTGCCCCGACGCAGCACCGATCGTCGCGAGCAACTCCTGCCAGCTCGCGTTGCCGTAGGCGTGCGTGCGCAGGAAGGTGCGCACACCGCGTCGGAAGGCATCCTCGCCGACGAGGCGGTCGAGTTGCTTGAGAATACCCGGCGCCTTGTTGTAGACGATCGCGCCATAGTTGCTCTTGGCCTGATCCAGATTGGCCAGATCCTGCCAGACGGGCGTCGTGCCCTCGCTCGCGTCGACACCATAGGCGAGCGGTTTGTTGCGGAGCCAGAAGCTCTTCCACGGGTCCGTGGCCGGGTCGAGCGCGGCCTGGGTCTTCCCCGCCATGTAGGTCGCGAACCCTTCCTTGAGCCAGAGATCGTCGAACCAGCGCATCGTGACGAGGTCGCCGAACCACATGTGCGCGACTTCGTGGTAGATCGTCGCGGCGCGGCCGATGCGCTGGGGAAGGGTCGGGCGCTCGCGAAAGATGAAGCGGTCCTCGTTGTAGAATACCGCGCCCGGATGCTCCATCCCCCCGAACGGGAACGCCGGCGCGAGGACGAAGTCGTACTTGCCGAACGGGTACGGCGAGTCGAAGTAGTCCTCCATCCAGTCGAGCGCCCGGCCGTTGAGCGCGAACAGCGTGTCGGCGTCGACCTCGGCGGCGCGCGAGTGGCGCACGTAGAGCGACATCGCGCGTCCCTCGTGGACGGCGTCGAGCTTCGCCCAGGGCCCCGCCGCGAAGGCGATCAGATAGCTGCTGATCGGCCGCGTTTCCTCGAACCGGACCCGCGTCACTCCGCCGCTCGTCTCCGTCGACGCGGCCGCTCCGTTGGCGACCGCACTCCAGGCGGCCGGCATCGTGAGGCGCAACACGACGCGGGCTTTCAGATCCGGCTGGTCGAACGACGGAAAGAGCTGGTTGGCGTCGGCGGGAACGAGCAGCGTATACAGATAGTCCGAGCCGTCGGCGACGTCCGTGTAGCGAATGACGCTCGCGCCGGCCGGCGCGATGTTCGCCACGAAGCGCAGCGTGACGCTGTTGCCTCCCGGGCGAAGTAACGACGCGGGGATGCGCACGTGGGCCCCGTTGGCCTCCACCCGCGTGGTTGCCTCACGCCCGTTCACCGCCACTGCGCCCAGCCGGCGGCCCCGGAAGTCGAGGATCGCGTCGTCGCTTCCCGTCCGGGTGAACTGCACGGTAACGGTGCCGGCCGCACTGTCGCGCGCGGTCAGGTCGAGGGCGAGATCGTAGCGGACGTCGCTGATGCGGTCGGCGCGCCAGCGCGCGAGCTCGCGCGAGACGCCGGGGCCCATCAGGGCGGCGGTCGAGTCGGTGGCTGCCGGTTCCACGAGCGTTACTCGTACCGGCACCTGAAGGCCCGGGGCGCTCGCCAGGAGCGCGCTCGCGAGCAGGGGGAGCAGTGCAGACATGCCCCCAATCTACCGCCCGGCCTCGAGGCTCGACACACCGCGCCGTCGCAGGTGCCAGGCGGAGTGGACGCATCCCGCGATCAGCCGAACGCCCGGCGCAGTGCGCGGAGAATCGCCCGGGAGCGGCCGCCATACGGCGGGTAGAGCAGCGCGAGCGGCGAGCGCCGGCGCTGCCAGATCACCGGGCGGAGATGGGAAAAGGCCTGGAAGCCGTAGACCCCATGGTAACTCCCCATCCCGCTCTCCCCGACCCCGCCCACCGGGAGCTTGGGGTGGCCGAACTGGATCACCACGTCGTCGACCACCGCGCCCCCGCTCGGAACGCGTGCCAGCACATCGTCTGCCCGGGCCGCGCCGAAGACATAGAGCGCCAGCGGCGATGGCAGCGCGCGCACGCGCGCCAGCGCGTCGTCCAGATCGTCATAGGGCACGAGCGGGAGGAGCGGCCCGAACAGCTCCTCCGCCATCGCCGGCGAACTCCATGCCACGTCGGCGAGCACCGTTGGAGCCAGATACCGTTCGGCGCGATCGACCTCGCCGCCGATCACCGTGCGCGCCCCCGCATTCCGCGACTCGACCAGTATCGTCGCGAGGCGGTCGACCGCCGCGTCGTCGACCAGGCGGGGGAAGTCCGCCGACTGCTGGCGGGCGTCGGCGTCGTCGCCATAGAAACGCTGGATTGTTCGCGCGAGCTCGGCGGCCAGCGCGTCCTGCATCTGGCGAGGCACGAGCACATAGTCGGGCGCGACGCAGGTCTGCCCCGCGTTGAGAAACTTCCCCCACGCCAGCCGCCGAGCGGTGATCGCGAGGTCGGCGTCATCGAGCACGACAGCGGGCGACTTCCCGCCCAGCTCGAGCGTGACCGAGGCAAGGTGCCGCGCGGCCGCGGTCATGACGAGGCGGCCGACGGTGGGGCCGCCGGTGAAGAAGAAGTGGTCGAATGGCAGATCGAGGAGTCCCGCTGCGACATCCACCCCGCCGAGGACGACCGCCGCCTCGTCAGGCGCGCACGCGTCGTCGATGAGCGCGCGCAGGGCGTCCGCGGTGCGTGGCGTCTTCTCCGATGGTCGGAGGACGGCCGGGCAGCCGGCCGCGATCGCCGCCACGAGCGGTGCCAGCTGGAGCAGGATGGGATAGTTCCACGGCGCGAGAATCAGCGCCACGCCGCGGGCTTCCCAGCGTAGCTCCGTGCGGGGCGCGCCGAGCAGCAGTCCGCCCCTGACGCGGCGCGGGCGCATCCACCGCCGAAGCTGCCGCCGCGCCGTGTCGAGCTCGCTCAGCACGCTCTGAATCTCGAACGTCTCGGTTTCGAACGGCGATTTCGCGAAGTCCGCGCCGGCGGCGGCGATCAGAGCCTCACGATGCGCGATCACCGCCGCGCGGAGCCGCGCAAGCCGGGCGAGGCGAGCGGGCGCGTCGTCCTGCCTGAGGGCGTCGCGGCGCGCGCGCATCCCCGCGAACAGCTCGCGCGCGCGGGCGAGCTGTTCGTGCGTGTCGTCGTCGCGCGTCACGGCGGGCGGAACATCCTGCCTCACGCCATCGTGCCCCGCGTCGGCCGCCACCGCGTTTCGATCAGCGCGTGTTGAAGG
>JBBQHX010000348.1:0-3445 GCA_038324385.1 Gemmatimonadales bacterium
GTCGCGATCGGCACGAGCGTGAGCATGGGCGTACAGTCGGACGGCGTCTACAGCGAGACCCAGCAGACCTCGTGGCCGGCCCAGCTCGCCCGCCTCGCGTCGCGCGAGCTCTCGCTGCCGTTGATCGCGTATCCAGGGTGCCCCGCCCCGCTCGCCCACACACTGTCGACCGGCGTGCGCCTGAGCGGGGAGCCCGCGGCGCTGCCTTTCCTGGCCCGTGCGTGCGCGCCCAACGTCGCAGGCGTGACGCTGCCCACTGGCAACGTGGCGATCGACGGGGCCCGCACGATCCACGCGCTGACGGCCACGCCCGAGAACCCCGATCCGGGACACGCACTACAGTACCGGCGCGTGCTCGCCCCCGGCATGACGCAGCTCTCGGCGATGGAGGCGCAGAACCCGAAGATCGTCTCGGTCGAGCTCGGCGGGAACGACATCCTCGGCGCCAGGTCCGGGGTCTTCATCCCCGGGGTCACCGTCGTGTCGGTTCCAGTCTGGGCGGCGCAGTATGCGCAGGTGGTTGACCGCGTGGTTGCGGCATCGAAGCACGCCGTGCTCGTCGGGCTGTTGGATGACGTACGCAACCTGCCGAGCATCCGGGCGGGGGGTGAGCTCTGGGACGCGCGCGCGACGTTCGCGCCGTTCAACGTCGTCGTGGCGGAGAACTGCCGGAACAGCGCGAACATCCTGTTCGTCGCCATCCGCGTGCCGGTCGCGGTCGCGACCGCCACGGCGATGTTCAATGCCGGCGCGGGACCGTACACGCTGAGCTGCGCCAACGCACCGTCCGCCAGCGGTATCGTCGACTACGTGCTCGGCCCCGACGAGGTGGCGGCGGTCAACGCACAGCTCGCCGCGATGAATGCGATCATCAAGGGGCATGCGGAGAGGCACGGGCTGGCCTACTTCGAACTGGGGGCGCTGTATGACGACGCCTACGTTGCGGCGCCGTTCAGCGCCGTCACGCTCATGACGTCGACGCAGCCGTACGGGCCGCTGATGAGCCTCGACGGCGTGCACCCCAATGCCCTCGGCGCACGAGTGCTCGCCGACGCGGCCGCGACCGCGCTGAACGCGCAGTACGGGTTCGGCATCCCGACGGCCGGCGGCGTCATCGCGATGCTCGCGCGGCAGTAGACCCGGCAGGAGCGGGGCTGGCCCCGCCGGTTCACCATCCTCACGATGCATCATGCGTTCGGTGCCGGGATGGTGAGCCGGTCGTCAGGCTTCCGCACCGGGCAGCGGGCCCGTCAGGCTGCGGGCCCCGCCGCCCTGCCTCACATCGGCTGAGGCTCGGGTTCCTCGTTGCCCGGCGCATGCACGGCGTCGAGCATCCCCGTCGTCTCTTCGACGGTGGACCGACCAAGAATGAGCAGCTGGTCACCGGGGCGCCATTCGAGATCTGCGTGGCCGATCTCCACGCTGTCGCCGCGCACACGGGCGATCACGACCATGTCACCGGAAAGCCGTGCGGGTGTGAGCTTCTCCGTGTCGGCGGTCGGCGGCACCGTGTACGAGACGAACGACGCATCCCGCATCTCGAGCGCGTACTCCCAGTCCCGAACGTCGAGCGGACGGCCAAACGCCAGTCGGCCCCCGACCCGGTCGAGGAGACGCGTGCCCGCGCCACGGCTCGGGTCCGACAGCGCGGGATAGGCGCGGGTGACGCCGAACGCATCGTGCGCGAGAACGGCGGCCAGTGCGTTGACCTCCGAATTGGTCGTCACCGCGATCACCGTTTCGGCGTCCTCGACACCGGCCTCCACCAGCACCGACTCGTCGAGCGCGTTCCCCTCGCGCGCCTCGAAGCCGAGCGACTGCGCATGCTCGACCAGATCAGCATTGCGATCGACGAGCATTACCGGCCGGCCATGTCGCCGAACCTCCTCGGCGATGGCTACCCCCAGCGGTCCCGCGCCGATGATGAGCACCCGTTGGCCGGCCAGCGTCTCCAGGCCGAGCAGCCGGGCGAGCGGCGCCGCCGACAGCCCCTGCACCGTCACCGTCACTGCGATGGTCAGGAAGACGATCGCCAGGATCCGTGCGCCCTCCGCGTAGCCCGCGGCGCCGAGCGTGAGCGCGAAGAGCGACGCCACCGACGCCGCCACGATCCCGCGCGGCGCGATCCACGACACGAACACCAGCTCGCGCCAGGTCAGCCGGCTGCGGCCGAGCGCGATCACCACGCTGAGCGGCCGCACGACGAACATCAGCGCGAGCACCGTGAGCAGTCCGCGCCACCCCTCGGCCAGCACCGTCGCGAGCGGCAACGCCGCGGCGAGCAGGATGAACAGCAGCGTAATGCCGAGGACGGTGAGCTGCTCCTTGAACTGCCGCAGCCGCCGCTCCTCGGGAACGGCCCCGCGCTGTGTGGCCAGCCCCATCGCCACCGCCGCCATGATTCCCGACTCGGCCTGGAAGTACTCCGCCACGCCGAACACGCCCCAGACCATCGCGAGCGAGACGAGATTGCCGAGATCGTGCGGCACCAGCCCTCGCGCGCGGAGAAGGCGCGAGAGGAGCCATCCGCCCGCGGCGCCAACGGCTGCACCGACCAGCAGGCGCCCGGCGTAGGCCCACGCTCCCCCGAGCACGCCAATCGGTCGGACGTCGGAGAGGCCAAGAATGATGTCGACCACCGCCACGGCGAGGACCGCGCCGATCGGATCGATCAGGATCGCCTCGCCCTCGAGCACCGTCTTCACGAGCCGCGGGAGCTGGACGCGGCGGAGGAGCGGCTGCACCACCGTCGGCCCGGTGACCGTCATCAGCGCACCGAAGACGATCGCCACCGGAATGCTCAGCCTCGCGATCCACCACGCGGCGAGCGTCGCCCCGATCCAGGTGACCAGAGCACCGACGGTCACGAGCGAGCGCACCTCGCTCGCCGCCCGCCGCAGGTCCACCAGCCGGAGGTTGAGCGCGCCGTCGAAGAGGATCACCGCGACGGCGAGCTTCACGATCACCGCCAGCCCCGTCCCCAGCGTCGACGGCTGGACGACACCGAGCAGCGACGGTCCAAGGAGCATACCGAAAACGAGCAGCGGGACGATCGCCGGGATGCGCCACCGGTGTCCGGCGACCTGGGCCACCAGTCCGGCCACGGTTGCCCAGACGATCGTCAGAAGTGCGGGTTCGATGTGGTGCATGAGGGGCGGCGGCTGGTGTGCTTTTGCGGACGACCCTCGTACTTAGGGCGTGGAACGCCGTTCAGGAAGTGGGATCCCGACGCGGACGGGATGTCCGACGCGATTCGACGGCGAATTACCGCACTGCGGGCTCCCCGCAGTCGCGGAAGCCCTCGCGTGACGTCGACCGATCGCCGGGGGGTACGGCGTCCCGAGATACGTCGGCCAGGCCGGCGTGGCGCCCCTTGCGGGATTCGCAGCCCGACCCATATAGTCACGCACCAACTAAACCGCTCCACCAGCCGGGTGCATGGAAT
>JBBQHX010000349.1:0-3371 GCA_038324385.1 Gemmatimonadales bacterium
TGGATCGTCTCTGGATAGTGCTCCCAACTCGGATCCAGTGCCGCACCGCCGCCGTCTTCAGACGCGTGCTGATTCATCGCTCGACCGATCCGCTGTTGATGTGAACGAGCGGCCTCGGTCCCAGGCCGCTCCGATGTCTACCCCGATCCTGCGCGACATCACGCACCCCGACTCGCTGATCGGGTGCTCCGTCCCCGTGTGGTCGGCAGCGTCGCACGAGTCCCCAGCCCGGAACGTCACTGGAGCCCTGCCAGTCCGCCTCGCCCTGCGTGCAAAGCTGAGCGGGTCGCCCAGCGGGAGGAAGGCCGCACCGCGAGCTCCGCCCCACCCGTGCCGCGACGCATTGACACGCGGTGGTAACCCAATTTCCATCGTCAGGTCGACTCCCCCGGCACCCGATGCCGCCGCCCCCGTTCCCATCCCCCCCGCCCCCTCTTGCCCCCCGACCCCTTCCTCGACGCCGCCCTCGATGAAGCCCGCACCGGCCTCGCCGAGGGCGGCATCCCCATCGGCTCCGTCCTCGTGCTCGACGGCGCCATCATTGCCCGCGGCCACAACCGCCGCGTCCAGCGCGGCAGCCCCATCCTGCACGCCGAGATGGATGCGTTGGAGAACGCCGGCCGGCTGACCGCGGCCGACTACCGCCGCGCCACCCTCTACACCACCCTCTCGCCCTGCGACATGTGCAGCGGCGCGGCGCTGCTCTATGCGATCCCCCGCATCGTCATTGGGGAGAACCGCACCTTCCGCGGCCCGGAGGAGTACCTGCGCCAGCGGGGCGTGCAGCTCGACGTCCGCGACGACGCGCGGTGCGTGGCGCTGATGACGGACTTCATCGCGGCGAACCCGGCGCTCTGGGGTGAGGACATCGGGACGTAGCGTGCGGACGCACCCGGCGGTCTTGCCGACCGGCGGATCGTGTCACAGCTTCCTGTATGAAATACGCTCCCGTCCGTAACTACATCGGCGCCGGGTTCGTGGTGGCCGAGCTCCCGCTCCTGGACGTGCACGATCCGGGGAGCGGGCGGGTGATCTCGCGGGTCCCGCTGTCGCAGGCGCGGGAGGTCGACGCCGCGGTCCGGGCCGCGAAGGCCGCGTTCCCCGCGTGGGCGGCGACGCCGATCAAGGAACGCGTCCAGGTCTTTTACCGGTACAAGACGCTCCTCGAGCGGCATGCCGACGAGCTGACGGCGCTCATCTCCGAGGAGAACGGCAAGATCGCGAGCGAGGCGCGCGCCGAGGTGCTCAAGTCGGCCGAGCTGACGGAGTTTGCCTGTTCGCTGCCGCAGATCGCTGCCGGAGAGATTCTCGAGGTCAGCCGCGGGGTCGAGTGCCGCGTGGAACGCTACCCGGTTGGGGTGGTCGCCGCGATCACGCCGTTCAACTTCCCGAACATGGTGCCGAACTGGTCGATCCCGAATGCGCTCGCGCTCGGGAACACCATGGTGCTCAAGCCATCGGAGTTGGTGCCGCTCAGTGCGGGGCGCATCGCCGAGTTGCTGGCGGAGGCGGGGCTGCCCGCCGGCGTGTTGCAGATCGTGCATGGCGGGCAGGAGGCGGTCGAGGCGATCTGCGACCATCCGGACATCGCCGCCGTGAGCTTCGTCGGCTCGACGCGGGTCGCGAAGATCGTCTACCGGCGTGCCACGGCCACCCTCAAGCGCTGCCTCGCACTCGGCGGCGCCAAGAACCACCTGATCGTGATGCCTGACGCCGACCGCGAGATGACGTCGTCGAACGTGGTGGCGTCGATGTCTGGGTGCGCGGGGCAGCGGTGTATGGCGGCGTCGGTGATGGTGGCCGTGGCGGACACGGATGCCATCATCGCGCGGATGGTCGAGCGCGCGTCGGCGATGGTGCCGGGCCGGGACATCGGGCCGGTGATCTCGGCGGCGGCGAAGGAGCGCATCACGCGCTACATCGACGAGGCGGAAGCGGCCGGCGCGACGGTGCTGGTGGACGGGCGCACCGCCGCGGTCGCCGGCCACGAGGGCGGCTTCTACATCGGCCCGACGATCCTCGACCACGTGCGCCCCGAGATGGCGATCGCGCAGGAAGAGGTGTTCGGACCGGTGATCGTCATCGTCCGCGCGACCGACGTGGACGAGGCGCTCCGTATCGAGAACGCGTCGCCCTATGGCAACGCCGCCTCGGTGTTCACCGAGAGTGGCGGTGTCGCGCGGTATGTGATGGAACATGCGAGCGCCGGGATGGTCGGCGTGAACGTCGGGGTGCCGGTGCCGCGCGAACCGTTCTCGTTCGGCGGGTGGAACGAGTCCCGGTTCGGTGTCGGCGACATCACCGGACGCGGCTCGATCGAGTTCTGGACGCAGGCGAAGAAGATGACCACGAAGTGGAACCAGGAAGCCGGCACCAATTGGATGGCGTGAAGACAGGAGACGGCGAACTGCAGGAGACAGGAGACAGGAGACAGGAGCTGCGAGGGATGGTTCCGTTCACCGGATGGCGACCGTCGCCTGCGTTGTCACCCCGCAGGAGCGCCGTCAGGCGCGAGTGTCGGGGCGGGCTCACCCTCGCTCATAGCTGGCTCGCTCATAGCTGGCCAAAGGATAGTGCAAGCCCATCCCGACACTCGGTCGCTCCGCTCCCTCCTGCTGGGATGACAAGCTTCTCTTCCTGTCTCCTGTCTCCTGTCCGAAGTCCCTAACCCAAAGGCCAATCATGTCGACGCGCGCGGTCTCGTTCACCGGTCTGAACTTCGAGAATCCCTTCCTGCTCTCGTCGGCCCCGCCGACGGAGTCGGAGAACAACATCCTGCGCGCCTTCGCCGCCGGATGGGGCGGCGTCGTGACGAAGACGATCGGCCTGCATCCGGTGACGAACGTCGTCGGGGCGAAGGCGAAGTTCATGCGCACCGCGACCGACGATGCATCGGTCTCGATGAAGAAGCGCCCGGGTGCCGCGCTGCACTCGTCGTGGAACTGGGAGCTGATCTCCGACAAGCCGATCGACTGGTGGACGCCGCGCATCAGGCGGATCAAGGCCGAGTATCCAACGCGGATGCTGATCGCGTCGATCATGGCGGGGTCGGGCAGTGACAAGGAGCTCCGCAACTGGCAACTACTCGCCGAAGCGTGCCAGGACGCCGGCGCCGATGGGCTGGAGTGCAATTTTTCCTGTCCGCATATGGACCGGAAGGACATGGGCTCCAACATCGGCAAGGACGAAGGGCTCTGTTCGGTCGTGACGGAAGCGGTGAAGGAAGTCGCGACGATTCCGGTCTGGACGAAGCTCACGCCGGCCACCGGCGACATCGTCGTCGAGGCGGGGGCGTGCTTCCGCGGAGGCGCCGATGCGATGGTGTCGTCGAACACCTTTCCGTCGCTGCCGATGATCGATCCGGAGACGCT
>JBBQHX010000350.1:0-3350 GCA_038324385.1 Gemmatimonadales bacterium
TCCGGACGCAGCCGCTGACGTCGGCGCCCGTCACGATCGGCGATGGCGCCCGCATCGGGCTCGGCGCGAGCGTCCTGCGCGGCGTGTCGGTCGGCGCGGGCGCGATCGTCGAGCCGCGCGCGGTCGTCACCCGCGACGTGCCCGCCGGTGCACGTGTCGGTGGCGTACCCGCGAGGATGCTTGCTCCCGACGCCGCGCCGCGTTCTGGAGCGACCTTTCCGTAAAGGTGCAGGAACCGCACCCTCGGGGGCCTGACCGTGAGGAGCCGGCGCCCATAGGTTCGTCACCGTGACTGCACATCCCGTGCGGCATGTCATGAGAGGACGCACCATGCCCTTCTTCAGTCGCCGCCTCATCGCTCGTTGTCTGGGTCTTGCGGGCGCGATCGCGGTCGTCTCGGTCCTCGCGCTCGTCCCCGCGGGCGCGTCGGCGGCCCCGCCGATCGAGCGGTTTCACAGCAACTTCACCGACAGCTTCTCCGATCAGCTGTGCGGCATCGACGTCGACGTCACGTTCACGGCGGTCGACACGTTCTCGCTGTTCGCGGACTGGTCGGTGAAGGGCACCGGGAGTTTTCGGGCGACCGTGACCAACCCGCTCAACGGGGCATCGGTCGTGATCTCCAGGGCGGGACAGTTCTCCGACGTCGCCCCAGTCGTCGACGAAGACGCGGGCACGATCACCTTTCACCCCATCGTGAGGGGACTTGCGGGGAAGATCCAGACCGCCGGCGGGCAGGTGCTGCTGCGTGACGCAGGGGTGATCTCCTTCGTGGACACCTTCGACCTGCAGACCGGCGAGCCGATCTCGTCGCAGGCGGTCGTCAACAGGGGCCCGCATCCCGGAGCGGACAGCGACTACACCCGGTTCTGTGAGGTCATCTCGGGAGCGCTCGCCTGATCTCCGCGCGTCGTGGAGGGCCCCGTACCGCGAGGCCCTCCGCGCACGTGGGGTGGCTCAGCCCTTGCGCAGCGCGTCGATCGACGTCTGCGGCCGCCCTGGCGTTTGAGCTCCTCGCCAGCTCGCCGCGCAGCCCGACCGCGTGTCCACCAAGAGCGAGCTCGGCGATCACCGCGGCATCGCCGGCCCCGCCCCAGCCGTTGACGTAGCGGCCGATCTCGGCGTCCTCGAGCGCGCGCTCGATGCTGGGCGACGGGGCATTCGGGTGCCAGAACGCGGCCTGGTAGGTCATGCGCTTCCTCGCGACAGCGCGCGCGTTGCAGGCCCATCCCTTGCCGCCACCGAAGAGCTGAGCTTGGTGACGCATAGCGCCGGCTGGGGAATGGTGGCCAGTCCCGAACAAGCCGGCGTGCGTCGACATCCCGATCGCGCTGACGACCTGCCGCTCAGTGGCGCACTCTGCGGGGCACACGGTGGGCCAACGGACTCACGCGGTTGCGAGTTCGCGCTGGCGGCCTCACCGGGGTCGTGGCGGCGTAGCGGCCTGGTCTGCAATCCGCAGGAGGTCCTCGATGGCGATCGACGCGGTCGCGCCCGGGAATACGGCGACGAACTCCTCGCCGCCGACGCGTGCGACGAGGTCGCCGTCGCGGAGGTCGCCTGTTCTGGAAGGCCGGTTCGGGTTCGCGTACCGTCGGGACGGGTATGCGGAGCGCCACGATGTCGGCGCGCTTCATTTTTCGCTGCCAGTTCTGCGATCGTCAGCCCGAGCCGCTGACCCAGATCAGCCTCGAGAAGACCGTGTCCGAGGTTGGGTTCGGCGCCTATGTCGATGCCATGCCCGAGAAGTGGCTGGTCTGGCACGGCCGCGGGCCGTACGGGCCACCGCGATACGCCTGTCCTGACCACCGTGGTGAGCTCGTCGGCTATCTGCGCGAGCACTACGGCGCGATCGGCGCCCATCCCTGGCAACGCCCGCCCTACCCGACCGAGATCCGTAATTCGGATCAGGCGCGGGCGGCCCGGGTCGGTCGCTCTGCGAAATGGGCCGACGAGCCGCCGGCCAAGTAGAACAACCACGAGCGATCAGGACTGCTGCTCGTGCGCGAGCCTGTTGCATCTGCCGCTCAAGCGCGTATTCGGGCGACCGCGGCCGCGGGGCAGGGCCTTGATCGGCGCAGCCAAGCCGCTGACGTCATCGTTTCCCTCCGGTCACACCGCGAGCGACCTGTCGTTCACGCTCGGTGCGTCGCAGGAACTGCCGTTGCTGCTGGCATCACGGGACCGCCCACATCCTGCCCGACGACGACCCGATCGCCCGGCTTCAGTGGCTACGGCGCCCCGTCAACGACGGCCTGCTGCTGCTCATCGGCACCCAGCAGCTGACGATCCGCGTAGACCTCAACGCCTGACGAGTCCTAGACCGTCCGCTCGGACGGCACCGAGCAGTACGCCGTGGGACCCGCGGACACCTGCCTCTGATGTCGTGAGGATCCGAGTGTTGCCCTGCGGCTCGCGTAGCCATACAGCGACGCGACGGTTGTCGCCGTAGCGGCTGACCTCGGCGTCGAAGGGCTCAATCGAGCGGGCGCCGCAGGCACCGGCTCATAGCGTCCGATCCAGCCCGAGGCGCTACGACGCCAGGTGGGCCGACCCGAACGACGTCGTGCGGAGCACCGCCTCTGCCGCCGCGTCCGAGGCGGCGAGGTCGACCGTCGCGACGATCGCGAAGTCGTGGTGCTCTTCGGGGTCCGCGATGATCTGGCGCACCGTCCAGACGCGGGCGTTTGCGCCGGCATCGGCCGGGTTGCGATCGATCATCAGCAGGTCGGGCGACCGCGCATCCGAGCCGGTGGCCATCGAGTCGTATTCCTCCCAGTACGCGTCCAGCGCGGCCTCCCACGCGCCGGCGTCCATCGCGACCTTGCCCGGTGCGTCGATGAGCGCGGCTGCCGCGACCTCGAGTCCGGCGAGCCCGTCGGCGTCGTCGCGCGATGCCAGCTGCACCTTCTGGAACATGGCCTTGCGGACCATCACGGTGAACGCGCGGGCGTTCGCGGTGACCGGCCGCGGCGGTGGCGACGCCTCCCCGGCGGCCATCGCGGCCGCCACGCGAGCGACCGATTGCGGATCGGTGAGCGCTTCCCACTCGTCGAGCAGGCTCGAGTCCGTCTGGCGGACGGTCTCCCCGAGCCACTCGATGATCGCGTCGAGCTCGTCGGTCTTGACCTCCTCGGGCACCGTCTGACGCAGCGCCCGGTAGGCGTTTGAGAGGTAGCGCAGCACCAGGCCTTCGGAGCGGGCGATGCCGTAGAACGCGACGAACTCGGTGAACGTGCGCCCCCACTCGTACATGTCGCGCACGATCGACTTCGGCGACAGGTCGGAGTCGCGCACCCAGGGGTGGGTCTCGCGGTACACCCGCAGCGCGTCGAGCAGCCCCTCCCCCA
>JBBQHX010000351.1:0-3316 GCA_038324385.1 Gemmatimonadales bacterium
ATCATCCGGCGACCGCTTCGCTCTCGTGTAGCGCCCGCACGCGCTCGGCGATTCCGGCCGCATCGAGACCGCAGAGCGCGAGCTGTCGCGTGCGCGACGCCTGCTCGATGTACCGGTCGGGCACCCCGTGAGCGACGACGCGCACCGAGGGCTCGAGCCGCGCGACCACGCTCGCCATGAAGGCACCGAAACCATTGACGACCGTGCCCTCCTCGACGACGAGCAACTGGCGATGCCGCGTCAGCAGCGCGCTCAGCGTGATCTCGTCATACGGCTTGAGGTAGCGGCAGTTGACGACGGTAACGTCCAGCCCCTCGGCGGCCAGCGTTTCGGCGGCCTGTTGCGCCGCCGCGACCAGCGTGCCGACCGCCAGGATCGCGACCTCGCTCCCGGTCCGCAGCACTTCCCACGTCGCGTACGGCACCGCCTCAATCGCCGTCGCCGCGACGGGGAGATCCGGCGCCGCGTCGCGCGGATAGCGGAAGCAGAACGGGCCGTCGTGATCGAGCCCGGCACGCAGCAGGCCGAGCATCTCGGTGCCGTTCTTCGGCGCGGTCACCGTCATCCCGGGGACCGCCAGCATGTACGCGATGTCGTAGAGCCCCATGTGCGTGGGGCCGTCCTCGCCGACAAGTCCGGCGCGATCCATCGCGAACACCACCGGCAACCCCTGGATGCAGACGTCGTGAATGACGTTGTCATAGGCGCGCTGCAGGAACGTCGAGTAGATCGCGACGACGGGCTTGATGCCCTGCGTCGCGAGGCCCGCGGCGAACGTCACCGCATGCCCCTCGGCGATACCGACGTCGAAGAAGCGCTTCGGATAGACCTTGCCGAACTCCCCCGTGCCGGTGCCGCTGGGCATCGCGCCGGTGAGCACGACGAAGTCGTCGCGTTCGGCGCCGAGCTCGACGAGGCCAGTGCCGAACACTTTCGTGTAGGCAGCGTTAGCCGTCGACGCGATGAGCTGCTTGCCAGTGGACGGATCGTGTCCCGGCGGCAGCGCGTGCCACTTCTCCACGTGCTCGCCGGCGGGGAATCCCTTCCCCTTCTTGGTGAGCACGTGGACGAGGCGCGGCGTGTCCATGTCGCGCACGGCGGCGAACGTCTCGACGAGCGCGTCGATATCGTGGCCGTCGATCGGGCCGAAGTAGCGGAAGCCCAGCTCCTCGAACAGGACGCCCGGCGTCAGAAACGACTTGACGCTCTCCTCGACCTTTCGCACGAGAGTGCTCATCGCGGCGAACGGTCCGGGCGCGTTGTCGACGATGTCGCCGATGCGCGAGCGCAGCCGGTTGTAGAGCGGATTGCGCTGCACCGACACGAGGTACTTGTGCATCGCGCCGACGTTCGGCGCGATCGACATCTCGTTGTCGTTGAGCACGACGACGAAGTCGCGGTCGGAATGGCCGGCGTTGTTGAGCCCCTCATACGAAAGACCCGAGCCGAGCGCGCCATCGCCGAGGATCGCGACGACCTTGAAGTCCTCGTCGTTGAGATCGCGGCCGACAGCCATGCCATAGGCGGCGGAGATCGCGGTGCCCGCGTGTCCGGCGCCGAACGCGTCATACGGACTCTCGTTGCGCTTGAGGAAGCCCGACAGGCCGTCCTCCTGGCGCAGCGTGCCGAAGCCACTCTTGCGGCCGGACAGCAGCTTGTGCGGATAGCCCTGGTGTCCGACGTCCCAGACGAACTGATCGCGCGGGGTATCGAAGGCGTGGTGCAGCGCGATGCTCAGCTCGACCACGCCGAGTCCGGCGCCGATGTGGCCACCCGACCGGGAGCAACTGTCGATGAGAAACGCGCGCATCTCGTCGGCGAGCGTGCGGAGCTCGTCGCGCGTGAGCGTCTTCAGGTCGGCGGAGCCGGAGATGCGATCAAGCAGAGACATGGGCGACACCAGAGTGACGTACGTCGGCGGCCCCACGCAGGGCCCGACGACGGTGAAACCGGAGAGATCGGACGAAGCGGCCGCGGAGAGCCGCGCCGTGCCTCACGAACGACGAGCGACGATGAACCGGGCGAGATGCTCGAGCTGCGGGGTCAACAACCCCTCGACGTCGAGCGCCATACACGCCTCCTCGACCAACTGCGCCGCGCGGGCTCGCGCCCCATCCACCCCGAGGAGGGCCGGATAGGTGCTCTTCCCGAGCGCCAGGTCCCGCCCCGCCGTTTTTCCAAGCTGATCGGTGGTGGCAGTCACGTCCAGAACGTCATCGGCGATCTGGAAGGCGAGCCCGATTGCGGCCGCATACCGTTCGAACGCCGACATCTGGTGTTCTGGTGCCCGAGCCGCGATTCCACCGATCCGAACCGACGCCACGATCAGCGCCCCGGTCTTCATACGATGAATCCGTTCGAGCTGATTCAGCGTGAGCGAGTGCCCTTCCGCCTCCAGATCCAGCAACTGACCGCCGATCATCCCTACCGCGCCCGAGGCCGACATCAGCTCCCGGACGATGCGACCGCCATCCGCCGGCGAGAGTCCGAGCGCCTGGGACGCCGAGTAGGCGCAGCGGGCTGCCAGCGGTACCATCGCGACCCCGGCGGCGACCGCCACCGTCACCCCGTAGACCTTGTGCACCGTCGGGCGCCCGCGGCGGACGTCATCGTCGTCCATGCACGGCAGGTCGTCGTGGACGAGCGAGTAGGCGTGCACCACCTCGACCGCCGCGGCCAGCCGCCCGACATCGTCCTCGCCGCCGGCGGCCCGATACGCACAGATCGTCAGCACCGGGCGTAGCCGCTTCCCCTCGCCGAGCAGGCTGTAGCGGATGGCGTCGGCGACGACCGTCGGGATCTCGGAAAGATAGCCGTCGCAGAGGTCACCGAGTGCGCTGGCGACGGCATGCCGTTCGGAGACGAAGGAGATCTCGCCGAGATCAATCACGGAGCGACGCCAGCGAGAAGGTACCGTCCGCGCCCTCGACCAGTCGCCGGACCTCACCGTCGGCGCGTTCGAGCACCGCGCTCGCCTCGCGCAGCCGCGCGACCCCTTCCTCGAACAGGCGCAGCGCCTCGTCGAGCGAGACGCCGTCCGCTTCGAGCCGATCGACAATCTCCTCGAGACGGACCAGATGCGTTTCGAACGATTCGGCGGGGGGTGGGGACTCGGTCACGGTGGCGGATCGACGGGAGAAACGGACTGGGTCACGGCGTCGACCGTTCCGTCGCGCACGAGGAGCGAGAATCGCGCGCCGGCGGCGAAGTCGGCGGCCGAGGCGAGCGTGCGGCCGTCGGCGTCGCGCGGCACGGCGTAGCCCCGCGACAAGGTGGCGAGTGGGCTGAGGGCATGCAAGCGTGCGACGGCACGGTC
>JBBQHX010000352.1:0-3301 GCA_038324385.1 Gemmatimonadales bacterium
GCTGATGCTTCCCGCCGGACTGGCGCTGGTAGCAATGAGCCAGCGCGCGCTCGCGGCCGCTGATCAGGCACGCCTCCCGCGCAGTGTGTTCGACGTCCGCCCGATGGCGGCGCAGAACGATGCGGGTTACTTCCCGTACACGCCGCCGCTGTCGCTGCTCTATGGGCTGCGCGAAGCGCTCACGATGTTCGCCGAGGAGGGGCACGCAGCGGTGCACGCCCGGCACGCCCGCCTCGCGTCAGGCGTGCGCGCGGCCATCGCGGCCTGGGGACTCGACCTCTGCTCGCGTCAGCCGGCCGCCCATTCCGATACGGTCAGCGCGGTGATGGTCCCCGCGGCCGTCGATGCGCGCGCCGTCATCGATGTCGCTTTCCGCCGCTATGACCTCTCGCTCGGGAGCGGGCTCGGGCCGCTCGCCGGTCGCGTCTTCCGCATTGGCCACTTGGGCGATCTGAACGAGCTGATGCTGCTCGGCGCCCTGGCCGGCGTCGAGTTGGCGCTCGCCGACTCGGGCGTCGACGTGCCGCTGGGCGCCGGCGTGGCGGCGGCGCAGCAGGAATGGCGGCAGCGAACGGCGCCGGTGGAGCAGCCGGCGTGACGAACGAGCGTTGGCGCGTCGTCGTGACGCGCCGGCTGCCAGCGCCGGTCGAGGCGGCACTGATGGCCACCGGCGTGGACGCCGTGTTCAATCCGACCGACGAGCCGCTCGACGCCGCGGCCCTCGGTCGTACGGCTCGTGAGGCCGACCTCGTCGTCTGCACGGTCAGCGACCGTATTCCACCGGCCTTCTTCGACCCCCCGATCCGCGCTCGCGCGCTCGTGAACTTCGGGGTCGGGGTCGATCACATTCCGCTCGCGCTCGCGCGTGAGGCAGGCGTGATCGTCACCAACACGCCGGACGTGCTCACTGACGACACCGCCGACCTCACGATGCTGCTGCTGCTCGCGGCGATGCGCCGAGCATCGGAAGGTGAGCGCGAACTGCGCGATGGCCGCTGGGTCGGGTGGGCGCCGACGCACATGCTCGGCGCCCGCCTGACGGGGAAGACGCTCGGCATCATCGGACTCGGACGCATCGGCACGGCCGTCGCGCGCCGCGCAAGCCGCGGCTTCGACATGGACGTGCAGTATTTCGCGCGCGGCGAGCACACGATCGAGGGGGTGCCGCTGCGCCGGTGTGCGACGCTGGAGCAACTGCTCGAGTCGTCGGACGCCGTCTCGGTACACGTGGCGAGCACGCCGGACACGCGCCACATGCTGGGCGCGCGTGAATTCGCGCTCATGCGCCGCGATGCCGTACTGGTCAACACCGCCCGGGGCGACATCGTCGATGAGGCCGCGTTGATCGCGGCGCTCGAGGCAGGCACGATTGCTGGGGCAGGGCTGGACGTGTACACGCGAGAGCCCATGGTCCCGCCCGAACTGGTCCGCCTCCCGCAGGTCACGCTGCTGCCGCACCTCGGCAGCGCCACCCGCGAGACACGGGTCGCGATGGGCGAGCGCGCGCTGGCCAACATCGTCGCGATCATGGCGGGACGCGAACCGCCCGACCGCGTGGCCTGATCGCGGCCGTGCTCCGTGTGGTGGCGTCATCGGCTTGGCGCCGGCGTGGTCGGTGGGCTAGCTTTCCCGCGCCGCTCGGCCCCTCCGCCCCCTGTCCGCCGCTGGACTCGTTTCCCGACCCCCCTCTATCACTCCATGCCGCTCACGCTCAGCGTTCGCCGTGCCGATCCTGCTGAACTCGACGTTGCGTTGCTCGTCATCCTCCTCGGCGCCGATCCGACGCTGGGAGACGACCTTCACACGCTCGACCGTGAGCTGGGCGGCTCGCTGAGCCGATCCCTGGAGCGGCGCGACTTTCGCGGCGCCCGCGACGAAACGCTGCATCTCGGCGGCGGCGCGACAGGGCCGGCCCGAGTGCTGCTCGTTGGCGTTGGAACCCCGACCGATCGCGCGATCGCGCTTCGGCGTGCCGCATCGATCGCTGGTCGTCAGGCGACACGGATGGGCGTCGGCGCCTTGGCGCTCCACGCCGGCGCGCTCGACCCTCGCGAGATCGAGCAGATCGGGGGCGGTCTGCACGCGGGTGTCTGGTCGTATGACGATCTGAAGACGCCGCCGCCCGAGAAGGAACGTCGCCAGCCGCTCACCGAAGCGACCATCCTCGTCGCCGATGAGGCGGCGGCAGCGGAGGCGCTGCGGGCGGCGGACGCGCTCGGGGCCGGCAACGCCCTCGCCCGTCGCCTCGCAATGATGCCCGGCAACGTGTGCACCCCCGATCTGCTGGCCGACACCGGCCGCGAGATCGGCGACCGCCATGGCATGACCGTCACCGTCTGGGGGCGCGACGACCTCGAGCGCGAGAAGATGGGAAGCTTCCTCTCGGTCGCGCAGGGAACGACGCAGGAGCCGCGGCTCGTGACGATCGAGTATCGTGGCGGGGCCGAAGGCGACAAGCCGATCGTGCTCATCGGCAAGGGGCTCTGCTTCGACACCGGCGGCGTCTCGATCAAGCCGGCGCAGGGGATGGAGCTCATGAAGTTCGACATGTGTGGCGCCGCCGGCGTCCTGGGCGCCATGGAAACGCTTGGCCAGCTGCGCCCCAACGTCAACGTCATCGGCATCATCGGCGCGACCACCAACGTCGTGTCGGGCGATGCCGTCAAGCCCGGTGATGTCGTGCGGGCGTCGAACGGCAAGACGATCGAGATCATCAACACCGACGCGGAAGGACGCCTCGTCCTCGCCGACCTGCTCGTCTACGCCGGCCGCTTCCAGCCCCAGGCCGTGCTCGACGCGGCGACCCTCACGGGCGCCATCGTGATCGCGCTGGGCCACTCGGCGATGGGGCTGTTCGGGCCTGACGACGCCCTCGTTAGTGAGGTGATGAACGCCGGACGCCGAGCCGGCGAACCGGCCTGGTCGCTGCCGCTCTGGGACGAGTATAAAGAACAGATCAAGTCCGACACGGCAGACCTCAAGAACTCCGGTGGCCGTGCCGCGGGCTCGATCACCGCCGCGATGTTCCTGAAGGAGTTCGTCGATGGCTACCCGTGGGTGCACATCGACATCGCGGGCACGGCGTATTCGGAATCCGATCTCGTCGCGCTCCCCAAAGGTCCGACTGGCGTGCCCGTCGGAACGTTCGTGGAGTTCGTCCGCGCGCGCGCCACGTGACCGCGATGCGTACCGGCCGGGCGGGATGCCATGCGGGGTACGCCGCCTGACGATGATCGTTCCGTCGACCCTGCGCCCGTTCCTCGCGGCGCTGGTGCTGCTGCTGGGCGGAGCGCCGGGCGCC
>JBBQHX010000353.1:0-3284 GCA_038324385.1 Gemmatimonadales bacterium
GACGCCGGTCGTCACGCCGAGGCCGCGCCGCTGTACGCCGAGGCGTACGCCATGCACCGCGCCGCGTTCGGTGACGAGCATCCCGAGACGGCCAACAGTGCGGTCAACCTCGGTGTCGCGCGCGTTAGGCTCGGCGACACCGCCGACGGCGAACGGCTGCTGCGCGCTGGCGTCACGGTGAAGCGGCGGTTGCTCGGCATCGACCATCCCGACGTCGCGGGCGATCAGGTCATGCTGGCACAGATCGTCGGGGCGCGGGGCGCGGCACGTGAGGCTCGGCAACTGCGCGCCGAGGCCGAGCCGGTGCTCGCCCGGGCGACGGTGGCACGCGATCGTTCGCGGCCATGACGCCGCGCCGGTGAGCGCCGTGCCGTCCGCGCCAACCTCGCCTGACGAGACACGACACATACTATCCGTCTGGGATCCGGCCCGCGGGCGCGGCGACGCGATGGAGGCAACCCTGACGACGCTGCTCGCCGCCGCGCGCGCGGCCACCACGTCCGCCGACGACGAGGACGACATCCGCGTCTGGTGGGGCAAGATCCGCTCGCCCAATCGCCAGCAGCCGATGGCGCACCTGAACGAACTCCTTGCGCTCGACGCCGCCATCCACGACGGCGACGACTCGTCAGGCGAGGGCGCGACCGCGGTGGCCGAGGTGCATCTCTACCTGACCGACTACCGGTCGCTCTATGTCGCGCACGTCGGCGAGATCACCACCGAGGATCCGCGCGGCTTCGAGCCGGAGCTGGTTCCCGCGGCAGTGTATCCGTCCGACGTCGATTGCGACTGCTGGTTTCAGCTGTTCGACGTGCGTCGTCTCGTGCTGGACGACACCCGCGCCGTGGTCGACGAGCTGAAGCTGCTGCGCAACCTGCGCTACCATGGCCGCCCCGTCTCGCTCTACGGCGGGATGGTCGACCTGCCACTGATCGTCACGCGCCGCGACGGCGCCCGATGGTTCGACGACGCCACCCGCACGGGTCTGACCGATGGCAAGCTCTGGGTCGAGTTCGACGCCGAACTCTCCGGCGTCGGCGCCACGGCCGCCTCGCTGCGCGACGACGTACTCGGCGAGACCGCCTGGGCCGCGCTCGATCCGGCCGCGCGCATCTTCGTTGCGAACGCCGAGAAGCTCTGGCGCGACCATCGCGGCGATGCCGGCTTCGATTTCTCCCCCGTCGTGGTGAATCTCGCCAAGGCGTATGAAGTCCAGCTCGCCACCCGGCTCGGCGCAGCCCGGGCGAAACTCGAGCACAGCGAGTGGATGATCTCCGTGGACGGCCGCTCGGTGCACATCCTCGACGGCTCGCCCGGGCTCGGTGCGATCGGGCGGGCGCTCGCTGACGGTCCGCTGCGCGGCGCGGTGCAGCGACTGTTCGAGCACGGCGAGTGGGCGACGGTGAGCCTTCCGCCGATCGTCCGCGATCTGGCGGACACGCGGAACGCGGCGGCGCATCGCGAGCGCGTCAGCCGCGAAGATGCGCGGCGCCTCCGCGACCGGAACCTTGGCGTCGGCTGCCACGGGTCGCTGCTCGATCTGGCGAAGGTGCGCCTGCGCTGAGCGCCGGCGCGGGTGGCGTCAGGCACGCCGCGCGCGTCGTTCCCGCGATCACCCCTCGTGGGTGGCCGCGCCCGGTCAGCTCCCCAGGTCGAGGTCCCGGTCAAACGGCGCGTAGAAGTCAAAGTTCACCGAGAGTCCGCGCCGGCCGAGCGCGCTGAGCACCTCGTCGTCCATGCGCGTGTTCTGGTTGTCGGCCTGGAGGAAGACCGCGCAGAACACGTCGGCGGTGTAGGTGCTGGTGAGCTCCGTCCAGAGATTGGTGTCCTCCGGAAAGACCTCGAGCAGCATTCCCAACGCCTCGCCGAGCTCGGTGTCGGTGGGCACGTCGACGCGGTATGTCCAGACGCCGACCTCCTGCACGACGGTGCGCGCGCCGCGCTGCACCTCCTCGCCGCGATGCGCGCTGAAGGTGGGCGGCACGCCGAGCTGCTGCGTCAGGAAATCCGGATCCAGCGACGCGCCCCAGATCCGGAGCGAGACGCGCAGGCGCGGAAGATTGACGCTGAGGGCGTCGTCGTCGTAGGGCTCGAACATGGGCGAAAGGCTGGAAGCACGGGGATCGGGCGCGGCGCACACCCACGCGCCGTCAATGATGTTCGACGGATCAACGGGGCTGGTGGGTGCGCGGTTCGGGGCCCAGCCGCGCAAGACCAGCGCCCGCGCGGGGCGGCGGGGCGGATTGCGCTTGCCCGATCGTTACCCTAACGGCTTGCCCATCGGGATCTGCGTCCCTGACGGGGTATCGTGGGGTGGTCCGAGCCGCGAGAAGCCCATCCGTTCGTAAAACTCCACCGCCGTCACGCTCGAACGGAGCGTCACCTCGGCGAGTCCGCGTTCGCGCGCCAGCCGCTCGATCGCGTCGACCAGTTGGCGACCGACGCCTAGCCCCTGCGCCTCGGGGAGCACGAAGAGGGTCGCGAGCTCGCCCGCGTCGAGGGCCCCGGTTCCGATGAGCCGGCCGGCGGCGTACGCGGCCACCAGCGTCTCGCGTCCGGCCTCGACGAGGGATCGATGCTTCGCCGCCGTGTTGTAGGCGACGAGCCGGTCGATGACGTCGGCCGGGTAGTCGGCGGCGTTGGAGCGCTGCATCGTCGTGTTGACGATGCTCGCCACGGCCTCGGCGTCGTCCGGGCGGAACGAGCGGATGGTGATCGGCAGCGCGGGAAGCATGTCGGAACCGGGCGCCGGATGAGTGGTGGTGAGGTGGCCGTGAGGCACGAACGCGCAGGGGCGTCCGGTGTCAGGCTGGACGACGCCCGAACACCGGGCCGGTATACGAGCCTCACCTAACACCGCCGCAATATACCAGCCTCTGCGTTAGGTTTCCGGAGCGCCTGCCCGGCCACGGTGCCGGGAGGCCGCACGAGCGGCCAACCACTGCCGCACGCCGATTCCGGCGATCGTGCCACACGAGCCTCACGTCGTCATGACACATAGCACTCCGCGCCGCCGGCACCGCGCCCTGGCATCGTTCGGACTCCTGGCCATCGCGGCGGCTACCGTGTCGGACGTCGTGGCGGCGCAGAACGAAGAGCCCACACGACGTACCCGTACGAGCGCCAGCGTCGGAGTGATGGCTGGCGTACCCGGACTCGGAGCAGGCTCCGGACGCATGGCCGGAGTGCTCGCCGCGCAGGTGGCGTTCGAGGGAGGATCGCGGTTCGGCGGGACGATCGGCGCATCGTACGCCCGTGCCGGCAACGCGAACCGGTGGTGCATC
>JBBQHX010000354.1:0-3235 GCA_038324385.1 Gemmatimonadales bacterium
GAAATCCCCGCCTCGATCGCGCTCTCGCCGAGGTCGCGCAGGCTGACGTCCTGCCGGGCGTCGAGCTCGGCGGCGCGACGGAGGATCCGTGCGGCGAGCTCCTGGTCGACCCTGACGTCGTCGTGCGGATGCGGCGCGTCCAGCACCATTTCGCCTCCGGTCGCGGAGTGTGGTCGTGCGCGGGAAGATCGACCTCGATGGCGCGAACGTCCCCGGTCTATTGTTGCCCCGCGCCAACCGTTCCGCCAGACGTGGCGGCCATTGGCGCGACGTCTGGGCGGTCGACGCTGAGTTCAGTCTCCGCTCGCCCCCGGGTCGCACCCGAGGACAGATCGATCGGCCGTCTACTACCTTCGGAAGTGTCGGGAGCGATCCGGCTTCCGTCACCTCACCCCGTCGCCCGCATCCACATGTCGCCGTCGTTTACCCCCGTGTCGCTGCCCGCGCCCGCGTTGCCGCCCGCCGGCGCGTACTCCCCCGCCGTGATCGCCGGCGATCTCATCTTCGTGTCGGGGCAGATTCCCAAGCGGCTCGACACGGGCGAGATGGCCGGCCCGTCGATCGAGGAGCAGACGCGGCAGGTGTTCACCAATCTCCGCATGGCCCTCGAGGCCGCCGGTGCCTCACTCGCCGATCTCGTCTCCGTGACGGTGTACCTCACTGACACCGACCACTGGGGCGAGTTCGATCGGATCTATCGCGAGCTGTTCACGCCGCCCTATCCGACGCGCGCCGTGGTCGGGGCGCAGCTCCGCGGGATCCTCATCGAGGTCAGCGGAATCGCCCGACGACCCGACCGCTAGCCCGATTTTTGGGCGGTTATCTTTCGCCCATGCCGCATCGTCGACACGAAGAGCTGGATTCCCGCCGCGCCGTCCGGCTGGTCTGGCGCGCCGCTCGGCTCCGGTGCCCGAATTGCGCGGGTCGCGGTCTCTTTCGCGGTCCGCTCACGCTGCACGAGCGGTGTCCGACCTGTGGACTCCAGTTCGATCGCGGCGAGTCCGACTATTTCTTGGGCGCGTATCTGCTCAACCTCGTCGCGGTCGAACTGCTGCTCGCGGCAGTGCTGATCACCATCGGGATCGCGACGTGGCCGTCGCCGCCCTGGCTGTTGCTGCAGTACGGCGGCGTCGCCCTCGCGATCACTGGCGCGGTGGCCTGCTACCCCTTCTCCAAGCTGGTCTGGCTCGCCGTCGACATCTGGCTGCGTCCGGTCACGCTCCTCGAACTCAACTACGCCGCGGTGCGTGAGGCACCGCCTCGCGGAACGGAGATGGTCTGATGTCCCTGAACGCCACCCACCAGCCCACGACGCGAAGCCATCGCCCGCACGCCCGACGTCTCCGCGCGACGCTCGTGGCCGCCGCGATCGTGACGGCGCTGGGCGCGTGCAGCCAGGCTGGGAGCTTCAACGGGGTGGAAGTGTTGCCCCCCTCGGGCGCTCCGGCGCTGCAACTGGCCGACGCCAGCGGCGGCACCTTCGACCTCGCGGCCGAGAAGGGGAACGTGGTGCTGCTCTTCTTCGGATACACACACTGCCCCGACATCTGCCCCACGACGCTGGCCGACTGGGCTCGCGTCAGGCAGGCGTTGGGGGAGCGGGCCGACGGCGTGCGGTTCGTCTTCGTCAGCGTCGATCACGACCGCGACACGCCGGCGACGGCCGACGCCTACGCGAAGCGCTTCGATCCCGCGTTCGTGGGGCTCGCCGCGGACTCCGCCACGCTCGCCAGCCTGCAGACCGGGTTTGGCGTGACCTCCTATCGTGAGGCACCGCTCGCGTCGGGCGGCTACACGGTCGCGCACAGTTCGCAATCGTTCCTGGTCGATCGGCAGGGCCGGCTGCGACTGCTCTACCCGTTTGGCGCGACCAGCACGGAGCTGGTGCAGGATCTCGAACGACTGGTCGATTGATGCGGCGTGCGCTCACCGTTCTCCTGATCGTCGCCGCCACGGTGGTCGCCGCGTGGTGGCTGATGCCCCGTCCGGCGCTGGCGATCGAGATCGATCCGGACGGGCAGGCGTGGGTGCGTTCGCGCACCGGTCGGACGGCGCTCCCCGATACCGTGCGGGTCGCCAGCCGGCGCAACGCCCGCGTCCGCATCGAGAACCATGACACCGAGCTGCACCGGCTCGGCCTGTTCGCCGTGCCGGCCGGGGGGACGGCCGAATACACGCTGCCGCGTCCGGGCACGTACAGCGGGGTCTGCTCGACGCATGAGTCGTCAGGCTCGGTGACCTACGTGGTCGAGTAGCGATCCCGGGACCGCGTTCGGTTCTCGGCAGAGGGTTGGCATCGAGTGCGGCTGCCTGACGCGTCCAAAGGGGCGGATAAACAGATGACTGGGACGATCGATCACCCACGACAGTTCACGGATGGGCGACAGTTGACGCGATCGTGACATAGGGGCCTTGCCCCGTCCCCGAAACCCGCGAACCATTGACGGCCATGCCTCCGGCTCGGCCGCTCCTCCTCTTTCTCGTCAAGCTGACGGGTGTCGTCCCGTCGCTGCTCGCGCCCGAGCGGGCGATCGGCGCGCCGTCGACCGACGGACAGCACCCGCCCCACGCCGACGTCCAGACGTACGTGTCGGATGTCACGACGGACGTGCTCGTCAGGCGCCGGCGCTCGCGGTCGGGCACCACGCTGCGCACCGCGTCGGCGGCCGTAGGCCTGGCGCTCCGGTTCGACGTCCCGCCGCGGAGCTGGACGGGGGCGACGAGGCCCCGCCTGACGATCACGCTGGCCGGGACGCTCCTCCTGGCCACGGGGTCGACGGCGCGCGCGCAGGAGCGGGCGGATGCCGAACGCGTCGAGATGAGCCTGACGACGTTCGTCGACCGCGTGCTCGCGGCGCATCCGGACGCGCGCATGGCGGCGCTGATGGCGGAGCAGGCGGCCGACGAGCTGTTTGCGGCGCGCGGCGCCTGAGAACCGGTGTTCAAGGCGAGCTGGGATCGCAAGCTGTCGGCAAACACCCAGTACGACGGCGACGCCGTCGCCGCGCTGGTCGTCCCGACGCCGTTAGGCGCGGACCTCAAGCTCGGGTTCGAGCGTGCCAGTGGCCGCTATCTGAACGCCGAACGCAGCAACCTCGGGGCGGGGCAGTTCACGCTCGGCGTGTCGATGCCGCCCACGCGCGGCATCGTCACCGACGAGCGGCGTCGTCGGCTGGCGGCCGTGCGCCTGTGAGGTAGTGCGCGCGGCTTGGGAGACCGGCGATCTTTTCGCGAT
>JBBQHX010000355.1:0-3204 GCA_038324385.1 Gemmatimonadales bacterium
GCCGACATCCTGATCGGTCGCGGGCACGAGCTGCAGCGCCATTATATGGAGATCCGCGGCATCGGGTTGATCGACGTGCCGAAGATCTTCGGAGTGCGCGCCGTGCGGCAGCAGAAGCGGCTCGAAGTGGTGGTGCGGCTCGAGGAGTGGCAGGCCGACATGTCGGTCGAGCGCACGGGCCTCGACGAGCAGACCACGACGATCCTCGGCGTGGAAATTCCGCTGATCACCGTGCTCCTGAATCCCGGGAAGAACATCACCGTGATCGCCGAGGTGATCGCGATGAATCACCTGGTGCGCTACACGGGGGTGAACTCGGCCGAACAGTTCAACGACCGGCTCATCACGCGCATGCGTGAGGCCGCCGACGTCCGCCGCTACCTGCAGGAAGACAATGAGTGAGGCGAGCGCCGACTCGGGGCAGGGGGTGCAGGCGATCGTCGCGGCGCATGGCGACCTCGCCGCCGGCCTCGTCGACGCCGTGCGGTGCATCATCGGTCGGAGCGACGTCTTCGTCGCGCTCACGAACCGCGACCTCACGCGTGAGGCACTGGAAGCGGCGATCCGTCATGTGATCGACGAGACCGGTGCGCGCGTGGTGTTCACCGATCTCCCCGCCGGCAGCTGGACGATGGCCGCCCGTCGGGTCCAGCGGGAGATCCCGGATCTCGTCGTCGTGACCGGCGCCAGTTTGCCCGTGCTGCTCGACTTCGCCTGCAGTGGCGCCGGTACGCCTGACGCGGCCCGCCACGCCGCCGAACGCGGGCGGCAGGCGCTGCTCATCTGCGAGCCGCCGGCCCGGGAGCAGGGGCCCGCCTGACGTGTCGATCGAACTGTACCGCATCGATGATCGTCTGATCCACGGCCAGGTGGTCGTGGGCTGGGGGCAGCCACTCGACCTCGAGTTCATTGTCCTGGTCGATGACGACGTCGCGGTGAGCGATTGGGAGCAGGAGCTCTATCGCATGGGGGTGCCGCCGGGCATGGACGTCCACTTCGAAACGGTCGACTCGGCCGCCGCCGCGCTCAACGACTTCCGCATCGACACTCGGCGCGGCCTGCTCCTCACCGGCGACATCGACACGATGCGTCGCCTCGTCGACCGCGCTGGCACGATTGAGACGGTGAACATCGGCGGCATCCACCATCGGGAAGGACGGACGCAGCGGCTGCGCTACGTCTTTCTGTCCCCAGCCGAAGAGGCCTCGCTCCGCGAATTGGCCGCGACCGGAGTGCAGGTGTCCGCCCAGGACGTGCCCGCCTCACGACCGATGCCGCTCGAAGATGTGCTGCGCGGAGGCACGCGGTGACGCCGCTCGACTACGTCCCGTTCGCGCTGCTCGGCGGGGTACTCGGCCTCGACGTCGTGAGCTTCCCGCAGGCCATGATCTCCCGCCCGATTGTCGCGGCGACCATCGCCGGCGCGTTCGCGGGGTCGGCGATGGCGGGATTCCTCATTGGGGCGATCCTCGAGTTGTTCGCGCTCGGGACCCTTCCGTTCGGCGCTTCACGGTACCCCGAGTGGGGGTCCGCCGCCGTGAGCGGCGGCGCGCTGCACGCCTCGCTCCCTGCCCCCGCCGACGGCGCACTCGCTGCGGCCCTCGTCGCCGCGCTCGCCACGGCGTGGGTGAGCAGCCACTCGATGGTCTGGCTGCGCCGGCTGAATGCGCACTGGGCCCGCGTGCGGCTCCCGTTGCTGGCGCGAGGGAGCGGCCGAACGGTGATCGGACTGCAGTTGATCGGCCTCACCGCCGATCTCGTGCGCGGCACCGTGCTGACGGGGGTCGCACTAGCACTGTTCAATCCGCTCACGACGGCCGCCGTCGCGCGCTGGAGCGGCGACCCGCTCACGACGCGGGCGCTGATCGGCGTGCTGGCGGCCGCGGCGGCCGCGGCGGCTGTCTGGACGCTGTTTCATGCCGCCCAGCACGCTCGTGCGCTCTTCGTGGGTGGCCTGGTGATCGGGGTACTGCTCGTGACGCTCCGATGAGCGAGCCATTCGCCGCGTCAGGCTCGGCGTCCGCGCCGGCCACTGCGACGTCGGGCTCGCTGCCCGCACGGGTGTGGGGCGCGATGTATCTTCGACTGCTCGGCATTCAGGGATCGTGGAACTACGAGATCCTGCTGGGCAACGGAATCGGCTTCTGCATCGAGCCCGCGCTCCGCTTGCTCCCGGGCGGCATCGGCGGGGAACCGTATCGTCAGGCTCTCGCGCGGCAGAGCGCCTATTTCAACGCCCATCCCTATCTGGCCGCCGTCGCCGACGGCGCCCTGGCCCGTGCCGAGTTGGATGGGGCGCCGCCCGTGCGGATCGAGCGCTTCCGCACGGCGCTATGCGGGCCGCTGGGGTCGCTGGGTGATCGGCTCGTTTGGGCGTCCTGGCTCCCCGCCTGTTCGCTCGTGGCGATCGCCGCCTTCGGAGTGGGGGCGACCCCGCTCGGGGCGGTCCTGCTCTTTCTGGTGCTGTACAACGTGGGGCATTTCGCCTTGCGGGCGTGGGGGCTGCGCGTCGGCTTCGAGCGCGGACTGCAGGTCGCGGCTGCGCTTGGCTCGCCGTGGCTCCGGCGTGGGCCAGAACTGATCGGTCGGGTGGCGGCGCTGTTCTCTGGCGTGGCCATTCCGCTCGCGTTATACCGTATCGTTGGCGCCGGTCCCGGCCAGTCGCTGGTCGCCGTCGCAGTTGCCGGGCTCTGTGCGTTGGGCTTGCTCAGCGCACCGGCGCGCTTTCAGGGGTGGCGTGTCGCGCTCGCCGTCGTCGCATTGTACGTCCTCTTCATGGTGGTGCGATAATGGCGGAACTCGCGGTCACGATCCTCAACAAGAACGGCCTGCACGCCCGTCCGGCGGCGGAGATCGTCCGGGCCGCCGCCAAGTTCAAGAGCGACATCACCATCCTCCGCGATGGGCTCGAAGTGAACGGCAAGAGCATCATGGGCGTCATGATGCTCGCCGCGGAGTGTGGCGCCACGATCGTCCTGCGGGCATCAGGCCCCGATGCGGACGCCGCCGTTTCGGCGATCGCCGCGATCATTGCCAACCGTTTCGGCGAGATCTGATGGAGAGCACGCTGCGTGGAATCCCCGCCTCGCCGGGTATCGTCGTCGGGCCCGTGCACCTGCTGCGGTGGGAAGTGCCCGAGGTGCGCCACCGCATTATCTCGGACGACGAGATCCCGGCAGAGTTGGCGCGGTTCGATCGCGCACT
>JBBQHX010000356.1:0-3201 GCA_038324385.1 Gemmatimonadales bacterium
GAGAACTGTCAGGGAACCCCCGACGACCTACCCGGCTGCGCGGCGCGCGCGCCGAACCGGGACGCCCGCGAACATTACCCGCGGTCCGGGGCGACTACGCGCGGCTCGTCATCCGCGTCACGAGCTTCCCCACTTCCCGCAGCCAGAGCACCGCGCTCGCGACCGCGACACACTGCAGCCAGTCCGCCGCGCTCAGGCCAGTCGTCCCGAACGCGCGCTGGAGGACCGGCACGTACACCACGAGCACCTGCAGGGCGACCGACAGCCCCATCGCGCCCCACAGCCAGCGGTTCCTGAACAACCCGGGGAACGCACTGCGCTCGTCGGACCGCGCGTTGACGACGTTGAACAGTTGCGCCAGCATCAGCGTGGTGAACGCCATGGTTTGCGCGTAGCGAATGCTGCCCGTCCCCTCGACGAACCCGCCGGGCAGCGCGCCGTCGAGCACGAACAGCGTACCGGCGGCCATCACGATCCCCACGAAGACGATGCCGCGCCACATACGGGGCGTGATGACGCCCTCGCCGTGCGGACGTGGTGGATGAGCCATGAGCCCTTCGTCTGCCGGGTCGACGCCGAGGGCGAGGGCCGGCGCCGCGTCGGTCACCAGGTTGATCCAGAGGATCTGCGTCGCCAGCAGTGGGAGCACGACCGTGCTGCCCTCCGCTCGCAGGCAGATGCGGTCTGCCAGCAGCACGCCGAAGAACATCGTCAGCACCTGGCCGATGTTCGACGAGAGCAGGTAGCGCAGGAACTTGCGGATGTTCGCGAAGATCGCGCGCCCCTCTTCGATCGCGGCGACGATCGACGCGAAGTTGTCGTCCGCGAGGATGATGTCGGCCGCCTGCTTGGAGACGTCGGTACCCGTGATGCCCATGGCCACGCCGATGTCCGCCTGCTTCAGCGCCGGCGCGTCGTTGACCCCGTCGCCGGTCATGGCGACGATCGCGCCGGTGCGCCGCAGGGCGCGCACGAGCCGGAGCTTGTGCTCGGGATCGACGCGCGCATAGACCGAGACCTCGGCGACCGTGCGGTCGAGTGCCTCGTCGGTCATGGTCTCGAGCTCGGCCCCGGTGACGGTCCGGCCGTCGGTGGCGATGCCGAGCTCGCGCGCGATCACCGCGGCGGTCCGCGGGTGGTCGCCCGTGATCATCAGCGGCCGGATGCCGGCGTCGCGCGCCCGCTGCACCGCGTCCCCCGCCTCGGCGCGCGGTGGGTCGATCATGCCGATCAGGCCGGCGAAGGCGAGGTCGTGCTCGGCCCGCGCGTCGAAGCCGGCATCGGGACCACCCTGGCCTTCGGGATCGGGCGCGCCACTCGGCAGCTCGCGGACGGCCACGCCGAGCGTGCGGAGCGCCCCGTCCGCCAGCCCCTCGTTGACGCGCTCGATCTCGGCCCGACGCGCCGACGTCAGCGGCCGGACGTCGCTGCCCACGATCTCGTGCGTGCACCGGGTGAGCAGTACGTCGGGCGCGCCTTTGACGAACACGAGCACGCGTTCGGCATGCTCGGTGTCGGTGTGCATGGTGCTCATCAGCTTGCGCTCGGACGAGAACGGGACCTCGCCGATGCGCGGGAGCCGCGCGTCGAGGCCGTCGGCCCGGAGCCCGGCCTTGCGCGCGGCCACCAGCAGCGCGCCCTCCGTCGGATCCCCCTGCACCGTCCAGCGTCCGCCCTCCTCCTTCAACGCCGCGTTGTTCGCGCGGTCCGCCGCCGCGAGCGCACGCTCGAGCTCCGTCCGGTGCGCCCCCTCGACCGGCCCGCCGCCCTCGCGCTCCACCTCGCCGGTGGGTGCGTAACCCGTTCCACCGAACGAGACGCGACCGCTCGCCGTCACCACCACGCGCACGGTCATCTCGTTTTTCGTGAGGGTTCCGGTCTTGTCGGACGCGATCACGCTCGCCGAGCCGAGCGTCTCGACGGCGGCCAGGTGCCTGACGATCGCCTTCCGCCGCGCCATGCGCTGCACGCCGATCGACAGCACGGCCGTGACGACCGCGGGCAACCCTTCGGGAACGGCGGCCACCGCGAGGGCGACACCCAGGATCAGCACGTCGACGATGCCGGCAAAGCCCCGCACGTCGCCCACCACGATGATCGTCGCGATCATGACGACCGCGATGGCGACCACCGCCATGCCGAGCAGCTTGCCCGTGCGGTCGAGCTCGCGCTGGAGCGGCGTGGGCTCGTCGCGCGCGTCCTTCAGGAGGCCGGCGATGCGACCCATCTCGGTCTGCATGCCCGTCGCCGTCACGATGGCCCGCCCACGGCCGTAGGTCGCCGCCGTGCCGCTGAAGACCATGTTGTGCCGGTCCCCGAGCGCGACCTCGCCAGCGACCGGCGCCGCATCCTTCGGCACCGGTAGGCTCTCGCCGGTCAGCGCCGCCTCGGCGGTCTGCAGCGCCGTCGATTCGATCACGCGCGCGTCGGCGGGGATCGTGTCGCCCTCCTCGACGCGGATCACGTCGCCCGGCACGAGCTCCGTCGCGGGCACACGCCGTCGCTCGCCGCCGCGCACTACGGACGCCTCGCCGGCCGACATCGCGTGCAGTGCGGCCACGGCCGCTTCGGCCCGCGCCTCCTGCACGTAGCCCATGGTCGCGTTGAGCAGGACGACCGCGAGGATGGCGAGCGCCTCGTACGGGAGGGCCGCCTCGCGCTCGTATGCCCAGAGCCCGGCGGAGATGGCGGTTGCCAGGACCAGCAGGATGACGAGCACGTTCTGGAACTGCGCGAGGAACCGCCGCCAGGCCGGCACGGGTGGCTCGGCGGTCAGCTCGTTCCGCCCGTGCTGCTCGAGACGCGACGCGGCCTCGCCGTCGCTCAGGCCGCTGCGCAGGTCGGCCGTGAGCGCGGCCGCGACCTCGTCGACGGTCTGCCGATACGGCGCCAGCGCGTCGCCTGTCTGTCCGGACCGCTCGACCACGCTCATCCTGTGTGCTCCGCGATGGAACATGCGCCGGGTTGTCGTGCGCACCGGGCCGCGTCGTGGGATAGTACACGCCTGCCCCACGCAACAGGGGCAGACGGTTCGTCGGGCCGTTCACGCGCCGGCGACAGAATGCGCCGCGCGGTCGGGCCGGCGATGCCCAGCCGGCAGGTCGTGGCTTGATCCCGCGCACATGGCCAACACGTGCGCTAACCGCAATCGTGACGAGGCGTTGTTCGCACTCGGCGAGCGTGTTTCTGGGATGACCGCGT
>JBBQHX010000357.1:0-3200 GCA_038324385.1 Gemmatimonadales bacterium
CCCTTTGTCTGTTCCACGTTAGAGCGACGTTGCCGCCGATCGCCGTGCTGGCCCGGGCGATGCCCGGGCCAGCAGGTACTGCATCAGGGCGCGCTGCCCGGGTTGCCAACGCCGCCGAACGTGTAGACCGGCAGTCCGAGCGTCTGCAGCTCACGACCCGTGACCGGGAAGTGAATCATCGTGCCCGGTACGAGCGTGCCCCAACCGCGAGCATCGATGTAGGCAACGATCGCCTCGATCGCGTGCATCTCGATCCGCTTCTCGTACATCAGCGCGTCGAACAGATCGCCACACGCACCGCTAGCCTTACGCGGAACGCAGGAGGCCGTGTTGGGTGGCCCGGTCACTGTCACGGGCGGAAGCTTCCCGTTCGCGACACGCGTGACGTTGATCAGCTCCGCCGCACGCGCGCGGTTCCCGAGGCGATACTCGGCTTCGGCGATGAGGAAGCGCATCTCATCGGGGTTCGTCGTCTGGATGAACCCGGTATTCCAGTGCGTCAGCGGGAATCGGATGGAGCGGTAGTTCGACAGCATGTACGTGCCCTGCGTCGTCCCCATCCCCTGCGTCGGGAGACGCTGGAAGTACATGCCCGGCGTCGTCGCACTCGCCGCGCCGTGGATCCGGCGGTCCGGCGTCGCGATCTCGATCGCGTTCCGTGTTGCCAACGGCGCCGTGAGCCACGCCTGGTAGCGCCCGGTCGTGTCGGCCGGCCCGATCAGGCGATTGCTGATGCGGGCTGTTCCGGAGAACCCGATGTACCGGACGTAGTTGGACGACGTGCCGCTGATGCTGGGGTCGGCAAGCTGGCCGAACGGCGCCGTCACGCCACGCTCGGCGTGGAACTTCACCTTCGCCCAGTCCACCGCGGCCCGTTCTGCCGGGTTCCGCGCGGCACCGGCGAGCCCGCGCGCGATCATCGAGTGCATGTAGCGCACGAGGGTCGTCCGCGGCACCACCATGCCATTGATCCAGTCCGCCGGCAGCGTGTCGACACGCGTATCCGCTTCTGAGCGCGCGATCGCCGCTTCGAGCTGCGCGATGCCGAAGTCGACAATCTCCTCGTATGGCGCGAACTCGAGATCCGAGTCGAGGTCGGTCGTCTCGTCGAACGGAATCGCCTGGTCGAACAGCAGGCCGAGGTACAGATGCGACAGCCCATTCATCATGCGCGCGAAGATGAGCGCCTGATTGGTGACCGTGCCCTCCGGATACGCCGGCGTCACGGTCCCGAGGACGACGCCGCCCTGGAGCGCCCGGATGCCGTCGACGTTCGTCGCTATCGCCTCGTACAGATCGTAGTACGGCTTGCGGTTGAGCCAACCGCCAGCGTCGAGGTTGTCGTATGGAACGCGGGGTTCCTGTGCAACCTGGAACGCCTGCGACGTCGTGGAGATCGTGACCAACTCGTCGGACAGTGCGGCGATGCCGACCACCGGCGCCGTTCCGTTCGTCCGGTCGCCCTGCGCCACACCCCAGAACGTGCGATAGCTCGTTCCGATGGCGCTCTGCAGGTTCACCGGGTCACGGTAGATATCCTGCACGTCCGGATTGTTCGTATTCTCCACGTTGAGGTCCTGGCAAGCCAGGGCACCCAGGCAGAGCGCGCTCACCGCGGCGGCGCGCGTCATTCGCCACGCGGGACGGAGCCCGCGATCGTTGTGCAACAGAGTCATCTTGAGAAATCCTCGACGGTTAGACCGCCACCCACGATCGTCCCGCGCCGCGCCGGCGCCGTGCGCCGGTACGGGCGCGCGGGACGATCGGGAACGGCAATATTAGAAGCGCAGCGTCACGTTTGCGGTGTAGGTCCGGTAGAACGGGTAGCCGAACGCGTCGATGCGCCGAAGCGGACTACCCACTTCCGGGTCGAGGCCCGAGTACTTCGACCAGCTGTACAGATTGCGGCCGTTGAGGGCGAGCTGCATCCCCTTCACGCCACCGCCGGCGAACCGCGCCAGGAATGTTTCCGGCACGCTGTAGCGAAGCTGCGTCTCGGCCAGCTTTACGTAGTCGCCATCCTCGACGAAGTTCTCCATCCAGCGGTTGTAGTTCGCCGCAACGCCCGTGCTGTTGTTGTAGTACGGGTAGCTCTTCTTGAGCGAATCCGCGCGGCCCCGCATGTCGATCTCGTCGCCGCGCAGGTTGGCCACGAGGTACTGGCGCGCATCGTTGTAGATCTGTCCGCCGACCTGGCCGGTGAGCAGCGTGTAGAAGTTGAAGCCCTTCCAGCGCAGGTTGTTCCGCAGGCCGAAGCGCGCATCCGGGTTGAAGTCGCCGATCTTCAGGTTCTCCACCACGCCGGTCTCGTCACGCTGGAGCAGCGGGTGCCCCCACGGATAAACGCCGTTCTCGATGCGTACCTGGGTGCCCCACAGGCTCTTCGACATCCCTTCCGTCCACCGGTTGCCCGGGCCGACGGCGACCACGAAGCCCTCGTCGTTGACCTGAAACTGGTCGGCAAAGGGCCGCAGATTGGCCGGCAACTGGTCGAGGCTGGTGAGGAGGCGGTTGCCCCACACCTCGGTCAGTCCCGTGCCGTCGCACCGCCAGAGCGAGCCGTCCGTGTAGCACGAGCGGTTGAACGCGGTGATCCGGCTCTCCGTGCGATCGGCGTTGAGGTCGATGCTCCAGTTGAAGCCGTCACGGCCCGGGTTCTGGATCAGCTGCACGTTGACCGTCGCTTCCACGCCACGGCCGTTCGTCGACCCGACGTTGCGCTCCTGCGTGTTGAAGCCGAGCACCGCCGGCACGGGGACGCCGATGATGTTGCCGTCGTTCGTGCGGTTGTAGTACACGAGCTGCGCGGTCACGCGATCCTTGTACACGGCGTCCACACCGAACTCGAACTCGTTGGTGATCTCCGGCCGCAGATCACGATTGCCGAGCACCTGACGCGTGACACCACCACCGGCAATCAGCGTCGCCGTCTCGTACTGGTCGGAGAAGCCGGGACGCGTGCCGCCGCGGCCGTACGACGCATAGGCGCGCAGGCTCGGGATGGCGTCGATCCAGGGGAACCATGACTCCTCGCTGATGCGATAGCTCGCGCTCAGGCGGCCGAAGTCGTTCCACCGGTTCTCCGGGCCGAACAGCGACGAGCCGTCGCGCGACCAGAGCGCCTCGACGTTGTACTTGCCGGCGTAATCGAAGATCAGCGAGTTGATGAAGCGGTTCGCGCGCCGATCAGTGAAGCTCGA
>JBBQHX010000358.1:0-3198 GCA_038324385.1 Gemmatimonadales bacterium
AACTTTCTGGTGACGGATGCGATCGTGCGGGCGCTCGAACAGCTCGACCTCGCCTATCCATCGCCAGATCCCGAGCTGCTGGCGGCGTGGGAGGCGCGGTTGGACGAGGAGGTTAGTGGTGGATGAGGGTGGGATACGCGGGGAACGGCGCCGCCGATCGACCGTTAGTCGGGTGCCGCGCGCGCCGCCTCCGTCTGGACGTCCTCGATCAGCCGCCCCTTGAGCCACCGTGCCGCGTCGTCGATCGCCGCCGGTGGCAGGTAGTGCCCCGCGTCCCACCAGCGGAGTTCCTTCGGCTCCCCCGCGGCCGCGAACAGCCGCTCGGCCTGCTCCGGCTGGATCGTCCGGTCGCGGCGTCCGTGCACCATCAGTAGCGGGCGCGGGGCCAGTTTGCGCACCGAGCGCAGCGGATCGGCGACCGTCCGAATCAGCCCCGCGAACGGCGTCTGCGCCGGAAGATCCCCGCCCGCCGCCAGCACCACCGCGCGCACCACCGGCTGTTCCGCCGCCACGATCACTCCGAGGAAGGAGCCCATCGAGTAGCCGACGAGCGCGAGCTGCGTCGGGTCGATCTCCGGAACGTGCTGCAGCGCGTGGATGGCCATCGTCGCCTCACGAATGGCGAGTTTCCACTGGCCAAGCAGCGCGAGCGGGTTGCGAATCGACTGCGCCTGCATCGTGTCGGTGCGCTCGCCATGCAGCGGGAGGTCGATCGCGAGGCTCGCAATCTCGTGCGCGAGTAGCGCCTCACCCACCGACTCGGCCATCTGTTCCTTCCGCGACGAGTAGCCGTGCAGCAGGAGCACGCCCGGCGCGGGGCGGCGCCAGGCGGGGAGGAGCATCACGCCCGGAACGGTGACGCCGTCGCGGATCTCGACCGAGAGGCGGCGGCCGCCGCGGATCGCCTGATCGTCGCGGATGGTGAGTTGCGGAGGGGGCGGCATGCCCCCGCCCGGAAGCAAGATGCGGCCCGGCGCGGTAGCGCGTCGCGGGTGCGTCAGTCGCGACGTTGCGGCGTCGTCGCGGATCTGGGAGCAAACGCCTCCGTCACCGGCTCCCCACTCCAGCCGTCGGGCACCTCGACGCCGAGCAGCCAGAGCGCGGTCGCGGCCGTATCGGTGGTCTGCACGTCGTCCGGCGCCGGTCCGGGCACGACCCCCGCCCCCCAGGCAATCCAGGGGATCGTCACGTCGTCGGGGTGCGCGCTGCCGTGCGTGCGGCCACTCCCGCCGTGGTCCGCGGTCACGATGACGGTGTAGCCGCCAACCCCATACGCCGAGTCGGCTGCGACCAGGATGTCGCGCACCGCCTCGTCGGCCTGCCGCACGGCGCGGCCATACCACCAGGTCATCCACCCGGCTGTGTGCCCGGCGAAATCCGGCTCGCCGATGTGCACGAACAGCAACTCGGGGCGGGCACCAGTCCCGAAGTAGTCGCGCACGTCGCTGACCGTCCGCCGCGCCGACCAGCGTCCCCACCACCCCGTGGGCGCCTGCGCATAGTCGAGCGTTTCCGGCACCATCAGGTGCCGGAACTTCGCCTTGCCGAAGAACGCCGCTGTGCGGACGCCATGCGCGCGGGCAACCCCGAACACGGTCGGGACGGCCACCAGCCCCCGCCCTTCGACCTGGTCGTCGTTCCAGGTGACACCGTGCGCCTCGGGCAGCACACCGGTGAGCATCGACGTGTGCGAGGGCAGCGTCAGGCTGGGGAGGATGGTCCGCGCATCCATCGTCGCGCGCCCTTCGCGCACGAGGCGCTGGATCGTCCGAGCCCCGAACCGGTCGATCGCGTCGGGGCGTAGGCCGTCGATCGAGACGACGATCACGGGTCGCGCGATGGCCGCCACGGGGGTCGGGCGCGCTCCCCCCCGAAGCAGCGCCGCGGGCGCACACGCGCTCGCGAGGAGGGCCAGCACCCAGACCAGCATGGCGCCTCGGTGGCGTCGTCGAACTCGCCGCGGATGCGAGCCGCCGCCCAGAACTGTCGGACCGATAAGGGACATACCGGCGATCGTTGCGAGACCCGTGCACGCAGGCCGGCGCCCGGCCGACCATCGCCCCGGACGGTCGGGATCCAGCCAATCGTCGGCGACGATTTCACGCGCCACTGCTGAGCCGGTGCATCCAACTTGCGTTCTCGGCCAAACGTTTGCTCGACCATCCAGGCGGTTCGGGGCGTCAATCGCCCCGCGCCACCCCTCACCACGGAGTCACCCCATGCGCTCGTATACCCCGTCTATCGCACTCACCGCCGCAATCGCCGCCGCCCTCGCCGTCGCTGCGCCCGCCCAGGCGCAGCGCGCTATCGAACTCGGCATCGACGCGGGCGCCTACTTCGGACTCGGCGACCAGTCCTCGGTCGACATTCGCCTTCCCGGCTCGCGCTTCCGCATCGGCTTCTTCCAGCCCGGTTCGCGTATCTCGATCGAACCGGCCGCCGGACTCGGCTTCAACAAGACGGAAGGACAGGACGGCATCATCACCTACGACCTCGAGATCGGTGCCCTCTACCATTTCCGCCCGATCCTCGTCACCACCACCGCGCCCGGCGATGTCACGACGCGGGTCACCTCGCCCTACATCCGTCCCTTCGTCGGCGTCACCGGCTTCAGCGGCGGGAACAACGCCAGCGACAGCGAAGTGAGCATCGGCGCGGGGCTCGGAACGAAGATTCCCTGGCGCCAGGACATCTCCTTCCGCGTCGAAGCCAACCTCGGCTATGGCCTCGACAACGAAGCGCTGCGACTCGGCGCGCTCGTCGGCCTCTCGTTCTTCCCGCGGTAAGAAGAACCGATCCCAATTTGCTTCAAACGCCCCGCAGGGACTCCTGCGGGGCGTTTGTTCATCCCCCTTGCTTTATTCCGCAAAGTGCTTCATGATGCCTGTCGCCGATCGAGCGTTCGACCGCCTGTACCATTTCGCCACAGCCGCCCCCCATGCAACTCGACATTCGCGCCGTCTCCAAGACATACCCCAACGGTGTGCAGGCACTGAAGGACGTGTCGCTCAGCATCCCGGTGGGGATGTACGGCCTCCTCGGCCCCAACGGCGCCGGCAAGTCCACGCTGATGCGCATGCTCGCCACCCTCCAGGAGCCGGACGCCGGAACCATACACCTGGGCGAGCTCGACGTCGTGCAGCACAAGGACGACGTTCGCCGGACGCTCGGCTACCTGCCGCAGGAGTTCGGCGTCTA
>JBBQHX010000359.1:0-3189 GCA_038324385.1 Gemmatimonadales bacterium
TCGTCCGGCTGGCCGGGACGCGCTTCGGCGCGATGGCCGATTCCGCCGGCGAGTTCCGGATCACCGGCGTGCCCGCCGGCCTCTACCGCATCGAAGCGCGCGGGCTCGCCACGACGATCGGCGCCGCCCGCGTGACCGTTACCGCCGATGGCGTCGCTCGCGTCACCCTGTGGGTGGCCGAGGCGGCCGCGGAGCTAGCCGGCATCACCGTTGTGGGCGAGGAGAGCGACGCGCTGCGGCGGCTTCCCGGCTCCGCCGCCGTGATCACCGCCGCCCAGATCAACGCTCAGCGGCCGCTTTCCGCGAGCGAGGTGCTGCGCACGGTACCGGGCGTCTTCATCCAGGAGGAAGAAGGGGTTGGCCTCCGGACGAACATCGGAATCCGCGGCATCGATCCCGATCGATCCCGTGGGGTGCTCGTGCTCGAGGACGGCGTGCCCGTCGCGCTCGCGCCGTATGGCGAGCCCGAGATGTACTACTCGCCTCCGATCGATCGCATGGAACGGGTGGAGATCATCAAGGGGAGCGGGTCGATTCTCCACGGTCCGCAGACGATCGGCGGCGTCGTCAACTATGTCACGGCCGATCCCGCCCCGGGCACTGCGGCGCGCGTGCACATCCAGGGTGGGAGCGGCGACTCGCGGCTCGTCAAGCTCGACGCGAGCGGGACACGCGGCGCCGTCCGCGGAAGCATCGGCGGGTTTCAGAAGCAGGCCGACGACTTCAACGGCCTCGACTTCGACGTGCGCGACCTGACCGGCAAGGTCGGGGTGCGGACGGGGCTCGGCGATTTCGGCCTCAAACTCAGCGCCTATGACGAGACGTCCAACTCGACGTATGTGGGGCTCACCGATTCGCTCTTCCGCGCCTCGCCGCGCCTGCATCCGATGCCAGGCGACCGGCTCGACATCGCGCGCGTCGCCGGCACCGCCTCGCACGCGATGGACCTGGGCCCGTCGGTCGAGCTGCGGACGACGGCTTATGCCAACCGCACGTCGCGCGACTGGGCGCGGCGCGACTACAGCTACAACAGCACCGGCAATAGTCTCGTGCTGCGCAACACGCTCGGCGGCCGCAATCGCAGCTTCGATGTCGCCGGTATCGAGCCCCGAATCCATGCGCGCTGGTCCCTCGGTTCGATCCCGAACGACCTCGATGTCGGCGTGCGCGCGCATTACGAGGAAGCGCGCGATCAGTTCCTCAGCGGAAGCCTCGGTTCGGACGTCACCGGAATCCGCGACGACGAGATCCGCACCGGACGCGCGCTCGCCGCGTATGTGCAGAATCGCACCTTTCTGACGCCGACGCTCCACATCACCCCGGGCGTCCGGGTCGAGTATCTGGACAACGACCGTCGAATCCTGCGCACCCGCGTGCGCCGCACGAGTGGTGGGACGACCACCAACCTTCCCGAGGACGTCGACGTTCGCAGTTCGGATGTTGTCGCTGAGGTGATTCCGGGGATCGGCGCGGCCTGGTCGCCCAACGCGGCGACGACGGTGTTCGCGGGAGCGCATCGCGGCTTCGCGCCACCGCGTACGAAGGACGCCCTCATCTTCACGAACCCGACGCTGGCACCCGATCAACAGGTCCCCGATCTGGTGTCGCTGCAACTGGAGCCGGAGCGGAGCTGGAACGCGGAGTTCGGCACGCGAGTTTCGCCGTTCCCGGCGCTGTCGTTCGAGGCCACGGCGTTCTATCTCGATTTCTCCAACCAGATCATCGAGCCGTCGCTTTCGGCCGGCTCGGTGGCCCAGGCGGCGCTGGCGAATCAGGGTGCCACACGACACCGCGGCGTCGAGCTCGCGGCCGGACTCGATGTCGCCCGACTGTTCGCGCAGCCCTACGCGGTTCGCGTGGACCTCAGCTACACGTTTGTCGACGCGCGTTTCTCCCGCGACCGGTTCGTCGGGGGTCCGACGGGCGACACGATCAACGTGCGCGGCAACGCGCTGCCATATGCCCCGCGACAGCACGTGCACGGCGCGCTCACCATCGACCTGCCGACGGGGCTCCTCGTCCGCCTCGACGCCAGTGCGGTGGGTCGTCAGTTCGTCGACAATTTCGAGACGGTCGACGCATCGGCGAACGGCCGGCTCGGCGCGATTCCGGGCTACACCGTGCTCGACGCGACCGCGCAGTACCAGCTGCCGTTCGTCTCCGGCCTGACGCTGGTGGGCAGCCTCAAGAACATGACGGACCGCGTCTACATCGCCTCACGACGCCCGGAAGGGATCAAGGTCGGACTTCCGCGCGTCGCCTCGCTCGCCTTCACCTGGTCCTACTGATGCGCGCTCCCCTCCGCTTGCTGCTCGCCCTGACGGCCACGGTCGTGACGATCTCCGCGTGTGGCGGCACTGACGGCGACGCGCCGGCAGCGGCCGATGCCGAAACGCCGCTGGTGCTCGGCTTCCTCCCCGCGCAGCAGGCCGACTCCATCCTCCCCGATGCGGAGCGGCTGGGCGCCTTTCTCGCCGAACAGCTCGGTCGGCCGGTGGATGTCGTCGTCCCGACAACGTACGAGCCGCTGATCGAGGGGCTGCGCTTCGGCCACGTCGACATCGCCTTCCTCGACGGCGGACCGGCGTGGATCGCCCATAGCCGCACGGGTGCGGAGGTGATCCTGGCCGAACAGCAGGACGGGAACACCTTCTACTGGGCGGAAGCATTCACGCGCGTCGGCTCGCCGATCACGTCGATCCGCGACGTTCCGGGAAAACGTCTCGCCTTCACGTCGCGCACCGGATCGAGTGGCTTCCTGATGCCGATCGGCTCGATGATCCGCGACAGTCTGGTGATCGTCGACGGTCAGGAGCTCACCGATCTCGACGCGGCGCTGCAGCGGTCGTTCGCCTCGACGATCGACGCGGGTGGCTCCGCGCAGGCGCTCACGGCGCTGCTGGATGGGCGCGTCGACGTGGCCTTCGGTGCGCACGACTCGCCGGAGCGTTTTCTCGAGCCCTCGCAGCGCGCGCAGATCACCTCGTTCCACCGGTTCGGGAAGATCCCGTCGCACGCGGTGCTGGTCGCGAGCGACGTGCCGGACGACCTCGCCGCGCGCATCCGTGATGCGATGCTCGCCTTGAACGATCCCGCGAACCTTCCGCTGCTCCGCGCCATTTACGGCGTCGACGGGCTGGTGGCGACTACCACCACCGACCATCTGGGCGACTTCGGCGCGGCACTGTC
>JBBQHX010000360.1:0-3144 GCA_038324385.1 Gemmatimonadales bacterium
CGACAGACGCCCCGCGGCGGCGTGCGCCACGGGGCGTGTCCCACACACTGCCGATCGCTACTTCTTGATCATCACGTCGAGACGGTACTCCGACCCGTCCTCCAGCCGCGCGACGAGCGTGACGACGCCGAGCGGCCACCCCGAGGTGCCGACGTTGAGCGCGTACAACCGTTCGCTCGCGCTGTAGACCAGCGTACCGAGCGCGTTGGTGTACCCCGATGTGTTCACTACCCGCAGCGTGATCACCGCGCCCGGGACCGGCGTCGTGCCGTCGAGCGCGACGAGCCGGAACTTCACCGGGACGTTCGATCCGCGCCGAATCTCGCGCATCGGGAGCGGCGAGATGAAGGTGCCTGACTGCGGCGCGTACTGGTAGATGAACGTCCCCGGGACGCGCGTCACGGTGTAGTCGTCAGGCGTGATTGCCGTCGGATAGACCAGCGTCGTGCCCGGCGTCGCCGGATAGCTGCAGGTCGAGAGCGTGCCGAGCGAGGCGGGGGTGTCGTCGCCGACGAGTCCAGCGTACGTGACGGTACACGCCGGAATCGGTGCGCCGATGAACACCGTCGCGCTCGACGCCGTGAGCGTCAATGCCGCCTTGCCCACCACGAACGAGCCGGTGGCCTCGGCGGCGAGGAAACGGAACTCGTCGAGTTCGGTGAGCTCCCCGGCGAAGTCGATCTCGTACGGATAGCTGCCCGGCTCGCCGGCCGGGAACGACCAGCGCGCCACCCCATCGAGATCGGTCGTCGCCGCTCCGACCTCCGTGCCGTCGACCGTGAGCGTGAGCGACCGGCCGGAGAGCACACTGCCGCCCTCGACGACGGTGAGCGTCGCCGCGACGTTGACCGAGCCGCCCCAGGTGGCCGGGGCGACGCTGGCCTCGATCCCGGTGACGGTGTTCACCACCTGGAACGGGCTCAACTCGCGAACGGTCCCCGCCAGTGCCGCGTGCCCCGCGTAGGCGACGCTCGGCGTGAGCAACCCGAGCGCCCGCCGTCCCCACGAGGCCAGCGTGCCGAGCGCGCCGCCTGACGATTGCGCGGCCCCTGGATGCGGCGTGGTCAGACACGGGAGGGGCACGGCTGAGGGATCGATGAGATCGATCGCACCGCTGGCCAGTCCATGCGCGAGTCGCGCCCCCACGGGGATCGACGGATAGAGACAGATGCCGACGTCGATCTCGGTGAACGTGACGGCTGGAATGAAACGGACATCGTACAGATCGGACGCCGGCGCGAACCCATCGGCGATCACGGCGCCGTCGCCGTCGCGCTCGATCAGGAGGATCGCCGACTGCGACAACGACCCGCCGGGGATTCGCACGATCAGGTCGAGCCCGGAGTCGATGGTCTGATCCTGGTTGCTCGGAAAGACGTAGACCGCCGACTGGTTCTCGCCCGGCTCGAAGAAGGGCTGGCCAGTGTAGGCGAGCAGATTGTTGAAGAACGCCGCCACGCCTGTCGCGGGCGTCTGCGGCCCCGATCCGTCGGGGTCGGCGATTCCGCCACCGGCGAGCTGATCGAGCGTGTGCCGCATGAGGATGTCGACCTTGGACAGTGCCTGGCGGGTCTGCCCGCCCAGCCAGGCACTCTCGACCTGCGTGAAGTGCTGGTGCGCCTGGTTCCGGCGCGGGACGTCGAGGAAGAGCCGGTCGATCTGGGCGCGGATCGTCGCGGCGAGTTCCGCGTCGCCCGCTTCGAGCGCGAACGAGGGGAGCCCGGGTTGCGTCGGCGAGGGCAGATCGGGCGCACAGGCCGCGAGGCCGATGCAGAGGAGGATGCCCGCGAGCGCGGGCCGCGTGCGGAGGGTGTGCATGTCCAGCTCCAGCCGCCTCGCCTGACGATTGTGCCCGGGAGGAGCGCCTGAAGTGCGCTGCCTCCGCTGCGCTCGCACCGCGCAGCCCTGCACGATCGTCTGATGCGAGAGTCTTCAGCTTCCCGATCCCCGCCCAGGTGCGGCGGGGATCGGCGCGGGTCGCGCGTGCATCACCGCACGTCGGCGGCGATGCTCCACATCACCGCACGAACGCGGCGATGCTCCGGGTCGTCCGGTCATCCAGATCAACGATAAGCGTCGATCGTCCGAGCGGCCAGCCCGTAGTGACGATGGTGGTCTCGTACTCACCCGGAGTGCCCGTTGGCGGTAGCGGGCCGAGTGCCCGCGCGAAGCCCCCCGATTCACTGGCGACGCGCAGCGTGAGCGATCGGCCGACGTACGGCGTCTGTCCGTTGGGGCTCTTCAGCAGGAAGCGGACGACGTGCGTGGTCCCCGGCATCGCCTGGCTGTAGGTCACCGGCGGGATGAAGTAGCCCGACTCGGCGGCGTATTGATAGACGAACGTCCCGGCGTTCACGGTCAGTTGGTAGTTCGTCGGCGCCAGCACGGTCGGAGTGACGGCGCTGGCGCCCGCGGTCGCCGGATAGGTGCAGGTCGCGACGGCGCCGATCGAGGCGGGAGTGTCGCCGTTCACCAGCCCGGTGTAGCTCACCGTGCAGGGCGGGATCGCCTCGCCGAATGCAACGGTCGCACTCGACGTCGTGAGCGTCAGCGCCGCGCGATCCACCATGTACGTGCCGGTGCGGGTCGCCGGGTCGTGCTTCGGCCGGCCGAGGGCGGTGGTCTCACCAACGAATCCGATCTCGTAGGCGAAGCTGCCCGCCGCGTCCGCCGGAATCGACCAGCGCGCGACACCGGCCGCGTCGGTCTCGACGGCATCCAGCGCCATCCCATCGACCAGCAGCGACAGCGACCGACCGGGGAGGCCGGTGGCGGCGTCGGGGACGCGCAACACGGCCTCGATCTCGACGACCCCGCCGTACGTCACCGCGCCGATGGACGTGGTGAGCTCGGTGGCGGTGTTGATCACCTGGAATGGGCTCAACTCGCGCACGGTCCCCGCCAACGCGGCGTGACCAGCGTAGGCGATGGTGGGAGTGAACAGGCGCAGCGCGCGGCGGCCCAGGTCGGCCAGCACGCGCAACGGGCCGCCGCCGACGCGATCGGCGCTGGCGTGGTTGGCGTCCCCCTCGCAGTGCAGCGGGGCGTCGACGGGCTCGAGGATTTCGATCGCACCGGTCGAGAGTCCGTGCGCCAGTTGCGCTCCGGAGGGCGTGGACGGATAGACGCAGATGCCGATGGTCA
>JBBQHX010000361.1:0-3135 GCA_038324385.1 Gemmatimonadales bacterium
ACGCCACCGCGACCGCGGGCCGCGCGCTCGATCACCGGGCCGACCGTCGCACGGAAGCGCCGGGGGTCCGGAGCACCGTCGAGCATGAACTCGGCGAGCAGCTCGGCGGCGTCGAAGGCGAGGTACCGGCCTGCCGCGACGGCTGCCTCGACGTCGACCCCGGACGATCGCAGCGCGGCCTCGAACGCGGCGCGGTGCGGCGCCGTCGCGACGACGATCGCCGCGTCGTCGTCGCGCAGGGCGTCGCCGCAGAACGCCGCAACCGTGTCGACGAGGAACTCGTCAGTCTCGTAGAACGCGACGAGGTGGCCGTGTCCGCAGCCCGAAACCGTGCCGAGCCCGTCAGATAGGATCGAGTTCCCTTGGCTCTCCGGAGCGGGATCGGGCACGGCGGCCGGCCATGCCGGCGGTTGATGCGCCGGGGCTCGTGCGTGATGGCTGTTGCGCTGCATGAGGATCACCCTTGGGGACGTTTGACCAATGCGGATCTGCGACGGCTGCGTGACCTGCTCGCGTTACCGCTCTCGTCCATCGGTGTGCCTTGTCAAGCAGATGTTCCCCGTGACCTCCCGCGGCGGGAGGCCGGACGCACCGGGCCGTTCGTGGCCTGATGCCTCCGATCACATGATCGGCAGGTTCTGGCGCATGACAGTTGAGCCGATCGGTTCACTCGCCGCCGTGGTGCCCGCTGTGCAGCAGCTGTCCGCGCAGCTGGCGGGCGCGGTCGTCGGCCGTCGTCCTGCTGTTCGGATCGTGCCGTAGCAGCCTGGGCGCGTCGCGCTGCGGAGCGGGATGGCTCAGCAGATATCCCTGGGCATAGTCGACGCCGTAGTCGCGCAGCAGCTCGAGCGTCCGGTGGTCCTCGACGCCCTCGGCGATCGTGTCGGCGCCGAAGCGGTGAGCGATGTCGACGATCGCGCGCACGAGATGCCGGGTGGCCTCGTTGGTGGACAGGTCGCACACGAAGTCGACGTCGATCTTCAGCGACTGCACGGGCAGGCGCTTGAGGTTCGCGAGGCTCCCGAAGCCGGTGCCGAAGTCGTCCAGCGCAAGCCCGCAGCCCAGGTCGCGGATGGCGATGGCGAACTCCTCGCCGGCCGCCGGCCTGCTCGTCAACGCGGTCTCGACGACCTCGAAGATGACGTTGGAAGGCGGTGCCACGACCTTCTGCAGCTGCGTGGCGATGAAGCTCGGCAGGCACGGATCCGCGACGGACGCGGCCGACAGGTTGACGTGCACGACGCGGCCGACCGCGGCGTAGCGCGCCGCCTGCGCGATCACCCAACGGTCGATTTCGGTGACCAGGCCGAACGTCTCGGCCGCCGGCAGGAACGCGCCAGGCGAGATGACGTAGCCATCGCGGCTGACCATCCGCAGCAGCAGCTCCTCGCGCGCCGCGCCGCCGCCAAGCGGCACGATCGGCTGGGAGTACAGCTCGAAGCGGTCCTCGTCCAGCGCCTCGCAGATCCGGCTGACCCAGATGACGTCGTCGGACTCGGCGCTGGCCCGTCGCGCGGTCTCCTCCGCCGCGTCGCTGAAGAGGATCACGATGCCACCCTCCGTGCGGGCCGTGGCCGAGCACAGGACGGGCACGATCGTGCCGTCATGGCGGACGAACACGTCGCGCTCCGAACGGCGCGAAGGCCCGTCGCCGAACACACCGGCGTGCCGGCCGACGGCCGACGCGCCGTCACTGCCGTCAGGTCGGTGGTACTGGATGGCCTCCTGGGCGTTGCGGCCGCGCAGTTGCGCCTCCGTCCAGCCGAGCAGCTGCTCGGCCGCTGCGCTCATGCAGGTCAGGCGCCCGTCGGCATCGATCGTGAGGAGACCCTGCCGGACCGTCGGCGCGGGTGACTCATACGCGGGCGTATCCGCGGATCGGCGCGCGCTCGCCGGCTGGCCATCCAGGCGCGCGAGGTGGGCGCCGAGCTCGGCCTTCTCGTGGCGCAGCCTCGCGGTCTGGCGGTCCTGCTCGCCTGCGCCGGCGCGCTGCGTGTGGCTCTCGCAGGCGATGACGTTCGAGTGCGCGTCGCAGATGCGCTTGAAGGCGGCGGCGCACTGCGCATCCTCGAACGAGCGCATCGGGAACGCGCACAGCAGGACGAATTCGTGCGTCGCGGCGAGGTCGCTCCACGCGTCCTCGAGGGCGATCGCGGCGCCGACGTGGCCGTCGTCCCACAACAGGGCCGCCATCTCGCAGTAGATCCGCACCCGGCGACCCGACGCACCCGCGCGCTCGATCAGCGCAGCAACCGTGTGGGCGAAGATCTCCGCGTTCAGCGCTCCGCCGACCATGAAGCCCGCGAGCGTCTTGCGGGCGTCGAGGGCGAGGTAGCGATCGGCCGCCACCATCGCGGCGATGTCGACGCCGGCCGCGCCGAGCGCGAGCTCGAAATCACCGTGGTGCGCGGATGTCGCCAGGACGATCGCCCCGTCACCGTCACGCGCCCCCGGCTCGGCGAAGTCGCACACGGCTGCGGTGAGGCACCGCTCGGTGTCATAGAACGTGACAGCGTGGTCGTGGCACCCGGAGGCGCCGGCTGCTGACGGTGAACTGCCGGGCGTAGGAATGCTCATACTCACTGATCGCCATCCGGGCGCGGGCGCAACAGGGCCGATCGGCTCATTCGGCGGGGGGTGCGGTGGTGAACGTCAGCGTGCATCTGGGCGCCCCCGCGCGCGCGTCGCCCGGGATCGAGCTCGCAAGGCTCCCGCCGGCGCCCGAGTCCGCCGGGAAGCTCCAGATGCCCTGGCCCGCGTTCGCCGCCGCGGTGGCGACTCGTGGTCGCGGTCGCGCCCAGCGACTGAGACGCGCTTCCCCACGTCTTCACGCGACGGCGGGCCGCATGCGGCTATCACGAGCGGCGCCGGGCCGGAAATCCCGCGCACGGCCGTCGAATTGCAGGAAAGCGGAAAAGCGCCTGCTGGCGCGCTAGCATTGATGTTTGACGGAGTGACTGGCCGCGACGATGAGAGCACGCATCAGGAACTCTCAGGCGGCGGGCTCGGTTGCTCGTTCGAGGAAGCCAGATGCGCCAGCACCACGCCACCTGTCCGATCAAGCGGCGCTCGCCGAGCAGCGACGCTCCAGATCGTGCGGCGTCGTCGTCGTCTTACGCGGTCGACGCCCGTCGC
>JBBQHX010000362.1:0-3135 GCA_038324385.1 Gemmatimonadales bacterium
CTTGACCACGCCTGGCGACAGAACCCCGAACGCTACGCCCACCGGCCCAAGCCGCCAACCATGCCCCGAACCTCCGGCATCAACGACCACCGCACCCACCGAAACCAGCGCGAACTGTCTCACGCAGGTTGACATATGCCGAATCGCATGCACGCGACTGAATATCACCCGCGTGAGCTGGCGCTGGCGCGATGGAGCTGGCGATGGCGCGCTCGTGCAGCCGCGGCCTCGCACTGCAGCACTGTCGGCGGCTCGGCGTAGCGTGGGCGGATGAGCCGCACCGCCTGCGCGATCGCCTCCGAGGCCGGGGGAGCCTGTGGAGCACCGGTCGTCCCCGGTGCACCACTGAACCTCTGCTCCCAGCACCTCCTCGATGCCCACGACTGGGTGGCGCGCGAGGTCGGCGTGACCGAAACGCGTCCCTCGCCGTGCCTGGCCTGCGGATCGCGGCTCGGCGTCAAGTACCCCTCGGGCTGGCTCTGTGCCATCTGCGAGTGGAAGGTCGGCGAGATCCCCGACGACGAATCATCCGGGATCGGGGCGCGGGTCGACGTCGTGTACTACCTCCGCTTCCGGGATCGGATCAAGATCGGTACCTCGGGCAATCCGCGCCAGCGGCTGGCGGCGCTCCGTTACGACGAACTGCTCGCGTTTGAGCGCGGCGACCGCGTGCTCGAACAGCGGAGGCACGCGCAGTTCGCGGCCCATCGCATCCTCCGTTCCGAGTGGTTCGAGGCGCACGACGCCCTCGCGGAGCACATCGGAATTCTCAGCGATGGCGTCGAGGACCCCTGGGTGCTGCACAAGCTGTGGCTGAGTCAGAGGCTGGCCCTTGGTCGCAGCGTCACCCCGTGAGGTCCGGACTGATCGCTGGGACATCCGCTCCGCGACCCGCGCCCTCTCCCGGCCCGAGGTGCTGCGGAAGCAATCGGCGATCGCCGTCATCGCTGCGATCCGCGACCTCCCGCAGGTGCGCTCCCAAGCGCGTTCCCGGCACAGGGCAGGTCGGTCACTGATCCGAGGCTCCTCGGCCGCGCGAGGAGTAGTGTCGGATCATGTCGATCGGACCAATCCTCAGCCTTGACGGGGTGACGGGGCAGGCGGCCACATGACAGGCCGGGCGGTGGGCCCGATCTACGTCGCGGTCGTTGTCGGCGCCGACATTGACCGTGTCTGGCAGCTGACCCAGAACCCGGTGCTGCACGCCCGCTGGGACCTGCGCTTCTCGCGGATCGTCCCGACCGAAAGCCTCGCCAGCGGCGGCTACCGCTTCGACTACGAGCGGAGCCTGCCTCTCCACACGATCCGCGGCACGGGCACGTCGCTGGGGGAGCGCGACCGGCCCGACGGCACGAGAACCTCGGCGCTGCGATTCACGACCGCCGACCGCCTCTCGCCACTCGGCGCCGGCCGCGGCTACTGGCGCTACATGCCCACTGGCCGCGCCGTCGCCTTCAGCACCGGCTACGACTACACGCCCGGCTGGGGATGGATGATCGACCGGCTCATTCTGCGCCGCCTAATCGGCTGGATGACGGCGTGGAGCTTCGACCGGCTGCGCATCTGGGCGGAGACCGGGACCCCGCCGGAACGCTGGCCCGTCGCATCCGTTCTCTGGTTCTGGAAGTCGGAGCGGCCCCGGGCGTCGCGGTGTCTGCGGCGCCGCGCGGGCGGCCAGTCGATGGATGCGGGGCCGGCGACCCTCGACACGCTGGAGAGTCCATGACCTCGATCTTCGAAACCGCGCTCGGCGAGGACTTCTCACGGCTGCACCCGATGATGCGCCGCCGCTTCGGTGTAGGGCTGGAGGCGGGGTTCGGATGCGTGGGCACCGGCGTGATGAGGCGTATCCGAAGGGGTCCGTGGTGGACGGTGCCCTTCCTGCAACTCGGCAAGGTGCGCAACATCCTGATCCCCGACCACGGTGACGACGTCGCGTTCACGGTGCAGAACTTCCCCTACCTCGACCCGTACGGCCGCGAAACGGTGACGTTCGTGCGCGAGTACAGCATCCGTTCGGCGCCCAGCCGGTTCGACGCCACGATGATCCTCAGCGGGGGACGGATCGTCGACTACCTCGGAACCCACCAGCACCTCGCGGTGGACCTCGACCTCGAGGCCCTGCCGGACGGATCGCTGCACCTGCGCTCCGGCGCCCAGCGGTTCCATGAGGGCCGAGTGTCGTTCCACTTCCCCATGCTGTTCAGTGGGCGCGCCGACCTGCGCGAGAGCTTCGACTACGAGGCCGGCGTGTTCCGCATCCGGATGGAGGTGCACAACGCGTTCTTCGGCTTCCTCTTTGGCTACGAAGGGGAGTTCACCTGCGAGTTCCCGCCCGCGACCGACGCGCCGCAGCGCCTGAAGCCGCTCCGGCACGAGCAGCGGGTGTAGGGAATGTCAGGGTGTCATTGAGGGCTTCGCCGCGAGCGCGAGATCCCGGATGTGGAGCCAGGTCATGGCAGCAGGCTCGGGCGAGCTGTGGGTTGCGGTCATGGACGAACAGATTGTCGGGTTCGCGTGGGCGGGGCCGTCAGAGATGACCCTCCGGCGCGGGCTGTCGAAGTCGGCAGCATCTACCTGCTGGCGGCTCATCACGGCTCGGGACTGGGGCAGAAGCTGCTCGATGCCGCCATCGGTCGACGCGGCGCGTCGCTCTCGGTGTTGGATCAGAACCTGCGGGTGCAGGTCTTCTATGCACGGAACGGGTAATCGCCGGACGGGACCGACGAGATCGATGACAGTTTCGGCAACGTTCGGGACATCAGGATGGCGCGCTGATGAGGGCGCCCGGGCAACGCAGTGATCGCGCCTGACCTCAATCCGAGGTGGTGGCGGTCGGCACGTCGAGCCCGGCGAAGGGCGCGAGCCTGAGTTCGAACTCGGCCCGCCCGCCTCGCGGCAGTGTGGTCGCACCGTAGGAGAGCGCGATGCTCTGCTCTGGCCAGTCGAAGTTGCTCCGCTCCGCGGCGGCCTCGCCCGAGTCGTCTTTAGAGGCATCGGTCAGGGCGACGGAAAGCCACTGCGACGAGCCGTACGCGTCGCCCCACCATTGCCAGTAATTATCCGGGTCGTCGGTTCCGAATCGCTCGCCGAGGTCGTCAGCATCCGCCCCCTCATGATCGAGCTCATGGTCGA
>JBBQHX010000363.1:0-3095 GCA_038324385.1 Gemmatimonadales bacterium
AGAGCTGGGCGACGGCCCTCGGGAGTGGTGCGTGTTGATAGGGGCTATGGGCTATGGGCTATGGGCGACGGGCTATGGGAGTCTGTGGACCTCAACGCTCATAGCCCACAGCCCACCGCCGCTCTTCTCATCTCGTCCCGAACAGGCGGTCGCCGGCGTCGCCGAGGCCGGGGAGGATGTAGCCGAGTTCGTTGAGGCCGCGGTCGAGCGCTGCCGTGTAGATGGGGACGTCGGGGTGGGTCGCGGTCAGCTTGCGAACACCTTCAGGGGCGGCGACGAGGCAGAGGAAGCGGATGCGGGTCGCGCCGGCGCGCTTGAGTGAGGTGACCGCGGCCGCTGCGCTGCCGCCCGTCGCCAGCATCGGGTCGAGGACGAAGAAGTCGCGTTCGGCCACGTCGCCCGGGATCTTGAAGTAGTAGTCGACGGGCTGGAGGGTGTCGTGATCGCGGTAGAGCCCGATGTGTCCGACGCGGGCGGCGGGGACGAGACGCAGGATTCCGTCGACCATGCCGAGTCCGGCGCGCAGGATCGGGACGAGCGTGAGCTTCTTGCCGCCGACCCGAGCGCCAGTGGCCCGTTCGAGCGGCGTCTCGACCTCGACCGCCTGCAGCGGCAGGTCGGCGGTGGCCTCGTACGCCATGAGCATCGCGATCTCGTCGACGAGCTCCTTGAAGATCTTCGTCGGCGTCGCCCGGTCGCGCAGCAGTGTGAGCTTGTGCTGCACGAGCGGATGCTCGACGATGGTGAGCAGCGGAAACTCGTCGCGCGCTGTGCCGGGCTCGGGATTGGCGATCATGCGCGGGAACCTACTATCTTCGCGCCCATGAAAGAATACCAGGCGGTGGTGCACCGGCTCACCCGTCGCACGCGCGACGACGAAGACGCGCTCACGGATCTCCTCAACGAACGCAGCCGCGGCGGCTGGGAGCTGGCGGGGATGACGCAGGATGGTGACCGCGTCACGCTGGCGTTTTCGCGTCAGTCGCAGGCCGAGGTGAGCGAGGGATAGTCATGGCCGGCCCGCTGCGGGCGAGCGGATGTGTGGAACAGCGTGCGTGCCATACGGCTGGTGATGGATGGTGGGTGCGTGCCGGTTGGTCGATGCGCGATGTATCTGATACATTGTCCGGCGGGCCTCCAGCGGCGCAACTCGTCGCCGGGATGGTTCTGCCGGCGGCATGGCTCGCCGTGGTTCGAGGCTCGTTCGTCCTGCTGGCTCTGCCAGCTCTGATGGCGCGCCGCCGGTTCGACCGGTGCGCGTCCGCGCCTCCGTCCCGCCCTGCGCCGTGGATCACTCGTCTCGCTCGCACGTCCTGATCGTCGAGGACGACCCACAGGTCGCCCGCGTGATGTGCCGTGCGCTCCAGGACACGGGGTTCGCCACCGACGCCGTGCCCAACGCGGCGGCGGCGCGATCGCGCTTCGATCCGGCGGTGCACCAGGCCGTGCTGCTGGACCTGCAGCTTCCCGACGGGGGCGGGCTCGGGCTGGTGCGCGAGTTCCGCGGAATCGCCCCCGACGTACCGTTGCTGATCGTCACCGGCCAGCGGAGCGACGCCGACATCGTGCGCGGGCTCGAAGCGGGGGCGGACGACTATCTGGTCAAGCCGTTTTCAGTTGAAGTGTTGGTGGCCCGTGTGCGCGCGGTGCTGCGTCGCGGAACGGCGGCGGCCACGGTGGACCGGGTCGTCGTCGTCGGCGAGATGCGCTTCGACCGCCTCGCGCGGGCGATGCTGACGCCGCACGGGCCGCTCGAACTGACGCCCAAGGAGTACGCGCTGCTCGAATTCTTCCTCCTGCGCCCCGACACGTTGGTGGCGCGATCGCTGCTACTGGAGCGCGTCTGGGGGATGGACTTCGATCCGGGCTCCAACCTGATCGACGCGCACGTCGCTCGGCTTCGGCGCAAGCTGCGTCTGGCGGTCGACACGCCGCGGCTGATCACGGTTCGCGGGGTCGGGTTCGTGCTCGCTACGACCGCCCGTCCCGCCGACGACGATGATCGGCACGACGACGCGAGCGCGGCGGAACCCATGACCAACATGACCAACGGCCGCGGCTCGGACGACGCCCGGGCCTGATTTGCGCCGATCGTTCACTGCAGCGCTCACTCCTTCCTCGCCCGCATGCCGCCGACCCCTGCCATCCCCGCGGCGACGCGGGCCGCGATCGAGGAGTGCTGGCGCTGCCATGCGGCTTGCATGGAAACCGTCCGCCACTGCCTCGCCGGCGGCGGTGGGCCGGCAACATCGGCGCGCATCGTCACCCTGCTCGACTGCGCCGACATGTGCCGCACGGCGGCTGACACGATGTCGCGCGGTTCGCCGCACTTCCGCGTGGCCTGTGCGGCGTGCGCCGAACTCTGTCGCGCCGGGGCGGCCGAATGCCGCGCGGTGCCGGACGACGAGCGGATGCAGGCGTGTGCGGACGCGTGCGATCGGTGCGCGCGCTCGTGCGGCGTGATGGCGGGGTGAGCGGCGCCGGGATCTGGCGCACTCCACGCGGCGGTGCCACTCTCCCTTCATGCACACCATCACACGACTGTGCTGGCTGATCACCGGAGCGCTGCTTGTGGCGATCGTCATCGGCGCGGTGGTGGCGGCAGGGCAGGCCCCGGCGGCGATCCCGGCGCACGTCTATGCCGCGGGCCGAGTCGCCCGGTGGACCGCCAACTCGCCCGGCCAGTGGCTCCTCCTGCCGGGGACGGCGATCCTCCTTGCGGCGGGGATGGCGTGGCTCTCGTCGACGATGCTGCGCCGGCCGGGGTGGATTAACCTGCCCGACAAGGAGCGGCTGCTCGCGCTCCCCGCGATGCGTCAGGCGCCGGTGATCCGGCGGATTCAGGCGTTGCTCGCGGCGATCACGACGCAGGCGACCGTCATCCTCGGCGGCGCCACGCTGCTGAGTTGGCGCGGCGCGACCGGGCAGTCGACGGCCGACCTCTCGACGGTGCTGTTGGTGGTCGGGCTGCTCAGCACGCCGGCGCTTCTGGTGGGCTTCCTGCCGTGGATTCAGGCCGAGCTGGAACGGCAGCACGCCGCCTGGCGCGCCGATGGGGACCGGGGAGTAACCCGCGCGGCCAACGCGGGGTCATA
>JBBQHX010000364.1:0-3087 GCA_038324385.1 Gemmatimonadales bacterium
CTGAAGACAGCGAGGTGATAGACGACCCCCATCCAGAGCCCGAGAGCGCGAGCACGCCGGCAATGACCCGCGAGCGGCGTTCCCCGTTGCGGACGGCCAGCACGACCGCGAGGAGGCCGAGAAGGACGAGCGCCACCTGAGCGAGCCAGACCAACTCGTTGTAGCGCTCGAAGACCCAGAAGAACTGCTCGGTGGTGAATGGCAGGGGCATGCGGAGCTGCGCGCGGAGTCACGACTTTCGGCGGGATCGGGTCTCCTCCCAGGGTCCCGCCGTCGCTGCGCGGCCGCCATCGGTAAAGGCGGTGGCAGATGCCCGGACCACGCTGAACACCATCAGAGGGTCTGCACTGATCGGCGCGGTGCGGCGATACGCGGCAAGTGGAGCTCACTCCCTCCGCGGCTGAGAGTTCGCGCTCCCGTACCGAGCGAGATCCGAACATGGTTATACCGCCAGCTCTCCCAGGACGTGTGTCCGTGGAACGTGCGCTTCGCCTCGGAGCTGCCTGACGACTCGCCGCACGCCCCGCGTGAGGTTGTGGCGGGGAAGGACGCCAGAACCTTCGCGCGCGAGATCCTGCAGATGACGCAGCCGGAGTTCTCCGCGGCGTTCAAGGGCTCCCCGATGAAGCGGGCCAAGCTGCGTGGGTTGACGCGCAACGCGGCGGTGGTGCTCGGCAACGTCGGACGCCTGACGACTTGGACGTGCTCATGGGCGCGCTCGAGGACGACGAGTCGCTCGTGCGCGAGCATGCGGCGTGGGCGCTCGGGCGGATTGGTTCGCCAGCCGCGGCCGCAGCGCTCCACGACCGCCTGGCCATGGAGCCTGACGAGGCAGTCGGCGCCGTGCTGGCCGAGGGCGCGCGACGCGCTCGCGCCCTCGGCGCGCTGACGGACTCCTTCCCAGCCCGGCCACACGAGCCGTCAAAGCCGCCGCGTGAGGTGGATCAGCAGTTTGCAACGTCAGATCGGGCGCTGCCGTCGCGCAGGAGTGTTCCCGACAGCCGGACTCACAGCCACCGATCTCCCCAGACGCCCAGCGAAGGTGCGTCCTGGACGGTGCGGTACGAGGACGGGTTCAGCGGCGGTGAGGCTGCCGTGCATAGTGCGTCCGTAGCAGATCACCTCCGAAATCGTTCTCCAGGTCGCGCCAGACGGTGTGGATGTGGTTCGCGCCGCCTTGTGAGTTGTCGTACTCCACGAGCACGGTAGGCCCGTGGATGCGATAGTAGTGCGGCGACCTGGGCTGGTGCGCACCAGCCCAGGCGAAGTGCAGGTGCTCGAACCCGGCGTCTTCCATACGCTGCAGTTGCCTGCGTGCCGAGGTGTCTGCCATCCGCCCGGCATACACTTCAAGCAGCCGACGCAGCTGTCGCTGCTGGACGATCGTCATTTCGGCTGCGGGCAGGCCGGCGAAGACCATCGGTTTCACCGTGGGATCGCTGCCGGTGACGACGTCCCCGAACGTCTGCGCGGCCATGGTGGCGCGGGCGCGTTGGCGGGGATCGAGCATGTTCAGCAGCTCGAAGGCGAGGTCCTCCTCCGCGGCGAGCAGTCGGAGCCCTTCCCGGGGTCCGCTGGGGACTCGCGCCGGGTTTGCACCCATGAAGAGCGGTGCGACGATCTGACCGTGTGGACCAAGATCAGTGACGTTCACCGAGAGATGATGGCCTTCAAAGCGCCAGCCCCAGGGCTGCGGACCACCAGGCCCGACGAAGAGCGTCAGATAGTAGAGCTCCGGATCACGCCGAGGTCCCAGGAGACTCCCCACCGTTCCTTCGAGCGTGCGGAGCGTGCCTTCGAGCTCGATGATCCCGTGCGCGAGCCTGGTGCCGCGCTCGCTCAAACCGGTGCCCAGCACCGCGAACGCCGCTGCGCGTTGCTCGGCATCGAGGTCCTTCAGCGGGATACCGGCACGCTCTTGCGGCACGTACGCCCATCTGGTGCGCTCCGGATCGTCGAAGGGAAACGCGGCGACGTCACGCTGCGTGGTGTTCAACGCCGAAAGAAATGTGCGCGCCGCCGCAGGAGATGCGGAGGCGTCGACGACGAGTGTACCGCCAGTATCCCGGGCCGGTTGGGCACCGCAGCCGAGAAGCGCAGCGGAGAGGACGCAGGGGAAAAGACATGCCGGTCTGAACCGGATATGCGCGCTGATGTTCGCCATGAAACTCTGTGGCATGAGGACGACTGCTGGCTTCCGTGGGGATGTCGCACGTTCGGCACGCTCAGTACTTCACATCACAGCCGTACGGCTGGGTCTGTGCGACCGCGATGGGCCGCCCCGCGAGGCCGGCGTCGAGCGCGGCGCGGACGTAGTTCGTCGCCCCCGCGATGTCCTTGACCTTCGCCGTCCGCCGGTCGTCGATCGCGCCTGCGTACCGCAGCACTCCCTGCGGGTCGATGATCGCGTACTGTGGCGTGTTCCGCGCGCCGTAGAGCCGCCCGACCGTGCCGGCCGTGTCACGGACGACGGCGGTCGGCGCCGCGCCCTTCTCGCGCGTCAGCTGGTCCGCCTCCTCCATCGAGGTGAAGCCCTGCTTTCCGGGTGCCGAGGAAACGACGGAGAGCCACACGACGCGCTTCGCGTAGTCGCGCTGCATTGCCTGCGTGTTGCCGGGACCGCCGTCGACGGCGGCGTAGTGCTTCTTCGTATACGGGCACTCGTGGTTGACCCACTCGAGCACCAGCCACTGGCCGCGATAGGCAGCGAGCGAGTGCGAGGCGCCGCGAGTGTCGAGCGCGGTGAACGCCGGCGCGGGCTCGCCGACCTTCGGTGCCGCGCTCAGCTCGGCGTCCGTCAGCGCGACGGCATTGGAGTCGCTGGTCGCGGCGGCGACCGACACCGCGGCGATTGCGAAGCCGCCAATGCCGAGGAGGAGGCGTTTCATCGGGAATCGGTTCGTGCGAGGCATGGTGCGGAGCTCCGGCGAGGGTGATGGAAGGTGGAGGCGGGGGTAGAAGCACCGGTCAACGTGCGGTCAACGTGCGGACATCGCGGAGAGCGTGGTCGCGCCGACGGCGGCGGCGTCAACCGCGCGCGTGACGATTCCCGGCGTGAGGAGCGTCGGGAGGACGGCCGGCGCCGCA
>JBBQHX010000365.1:0-3043 GCA_038324385.1 Gemmatimonadales bacterium
GGTGACGCGCCGGAGCGCCGCGCTGGTATCGATCGCGCTGATGGCCGCTGGTGTCGGCCCGCTCTCCGCGCAACGGCCCTCCGCGGGATCGCAATACCTGCAGCGCGGCGACACCGCCCGGGCGCTTGCCGCGTTTCTCGCCGACGCGAAGCGGACGGGGAGCGACACGTCATGGTTCAACGCCGGCACCGCGGCCCTCGCGCGCGGCGACGTCGCCGACGCCGTGGGATCGCTGCAGCGCGCCACGACATCGCTCGATCCCGGTCTCCGGAAGCGCGCACTCTACAACCTCGGTACGGCGCTGCTCGTCGGCGCGCGGCGCGACTCAACCCGTCGCGACTCGTTGCTTACCGCCGCGACGGCGTCCCTCCAGGCGGCGCTGCTCCTCGATCCGTCGGACCAGAACGCGAAGTGGAACTACGAACTGGCGAGGCGGCAGCAGCGTCCGCCCCCGCCGAGTGGCGGCGGCGGGGGGGGCGGGGGGAAGGACGGGTCGCCCGAGGCGCCGAAGTCGCCGCCCAAGAGCGGCATGAGCGAAGCCGAGGCCGAACAGGTGCTGAGCGCCATGGAACGGGCCGAGCGCGAAACCCGGCAGTCGCAATGGCGGCGACAGCGTCGCGGTGCGCCCCCTGCCGGTCCTGACTGGTGATCGCCCTCGCCTTGCTGGGCGCGCTGATGGCGCAGGATACCACCGCGCTCTCGCCCCGCGCCCGCGCGATGCTGCCGTTGTTTCCGCCGCCACGCGGTGTCGATGTGTCCGTGGTGACCCGGTTCTCGACCGACACCGCATGGATCGGGGAGCAGGTCGAGCTGGTGACGGCGACCTGGTTCCGCCGGGAGCTGCGCGACCGGCTCCGGCGCCTGCCATCGTTGCGCGCGCCGTCGCTGAGCGGGTTGTGGAGCGTCCAGTCACAGAGTATCCCGGTCGTGGTGGCGGCACGAATCGTTGATGGGGCGATCTACGACCTGTTCATCTCGCACCAGACGCTCTTCCCACTCGGCGCAGGCCGCATCGAGGCGCCACCGGCAACGCTCAGCTTCTCCGTGCCCGCGTCGAACTCGTACTTCGCACCCGAGACCCGGCGCACGGTGGCTTCCCGGCCGGTCAGCCTGGTGGTGCGGGGGATTCCGTCGTCGATGACCGGTGCGCTCAACGGCGGGCCGACCGCGCGCGGGTTACGACTCACGTGGAGCACCCCCAGCGAGGGTTTGCGCGTGGGCACGCCGGCGCTGGTCGAGTTGGTCCTGACGGGTGAAGGCAACATGACACTCTGGCCCGCCCCCGAGGTTGCATGGCCACCAGGGATGCGCGTCTACCCTGAACGCACCGACGAACGGGCGATCGCGTCGGCCGGGCGACTTGGCGGGGAGAAGCGGTTCCGCTACACCCTGGTCGCCGATTCGGTGGGGGTCGTGACGCTGCCGGCGGTTCGTTACGCCTACTTCGATCCGTCAGCGGTGCAGGTCCATGTCATGACGGCGGGGGCGGTGGGATTGCCAGTGCTGGCCGGGACCGCAGCTCCCGGTCGCCGGGTGTTGCCGGTTGCCGGCGACGTTGCAGTGCCCGTGGCAAAACGCATCGTCGATCAGGCGTGGTGGCTGATGGTGCTGCTCGCGCTCTTGCCGATGGTCTTGCTCGCATGGCGCCCCAGGCGCCCGCAACCTGCTGTCGCTCAACAACCCGCCGATCCCGAAATCGAGTTGCGGCGGCTCCTGGGAACGCCCGAGGCCGGCCCCGAGCGCGTGGCGGGGGCGCTCCGTCGTCGCGGCGTGCCGCGCGACGACGCCGAAGCCGTCGGGGGTTGGCTCCGCGGCCTGATCCGCCGGCGGTACGGGAACCGCCCCGCGGACGAGACCGTCCCGGTGCCCGGTGCATTGCCGGCGATCATCACGCTGCTTCGGCGCATTTTCATCGTCGGGCTCTTCCTCGTTCCATGGCGTGTCGATGCCCAGGATGCATCCGCCATCGGGCGCTACCGGGCGGGCGACTACGCGGGGGCCGCGCGCGAGTTCGAGGCTCAGGTGCAAGCGGTCCCGGAAAGCGGGACGGCGTGGCGCAATGTCGGCGCTGCGAGAGCAATGAGCGGCGACGATGTGGGGGCCGCGGCGGCGTGGCTGCGTGCTTTTGCCCTCGCGCCGCGCGACCCGATCCTGCGTGATGCGTGGCGTCAGGAAGCACTCATCCCGGCTGACGTCCGGGCGCTCGCGCCGACGGTCCCGGTGAGCCGCGACGAACTGTTGCTGCTGGCTCTCGTGGCGTGGATCGTGGCCGCGTGGGCCTTCCGATCACGACGTCGTGCTGCCGCGCTCGTTGCGGGGGCGCTGCTGCTCGGGAGCGTCGGCGTGGTGTTGTTGCGCGTTGGCCAAGCCGCGCCCCCGCGTGCGCTCGTGCGGCCCGGCACGCAGTTGCGGGTATCGCCGCACCCGTCGGCGCCGGTCCTGGGCGACGTCGCCGCGTGGTCGCTGGCGAGGCTGCAGCGTCGCGGCAGCGGTTGGTGGCTGGTGGAGGCGCCGGATGGCCGCCGTGGATGGGTCGGAGACGCGCGCATCGCCGCCATCGATCCCGCCGCCCGCTAGATTCCGGGAATGCCCGCTGGCACCCTTCGACGCATCGCCATCCTTCCTGACGCAGTCGCGAACCAGATCGCGGCCGGAGAGGTGGTCGAACGTCCTGCGTCAGTGGTCAAGGAGCTGGTCGAGAATGCCCTCGACGCCGGGGCGCGCCACGTCCGGATCGCCGCCGAGAACGGTGGCAAGACGCTGATCGAGGTTGCCGACGACGGCGACGGCATGACGCGCGACGACGCGGTGCTCGCGCTCGATCGTCACGCGACGAGCAAGATTCGCGCGTCGGGCGACCTCATCGGTATCGCGACGTTCGGCTTTCGCGGCGAGGCACTGCCCGCGATCGCCTCGGTGTCACGGTTCACGCTGCTGACCGCGACCGACGATGGTGACGCGACGGAAGTGATCGTCAGCGGGGGACGGATCGACGACGTCCGTGCCGCGAGCCGCCAGCGCGGCACCACCGTCACCGTGCGCG
>JBBQHX010000366.1:0-3000 GCA_038324385.1 Gemmatimonadales bacterium
AGGGAGGCGGTGCGGCGTGCCGCCAGCGTGAGCTCGCCCGTATGCAGACGGAGTGTTGGGCGCTCAGGGCTTCGTCAGGCGGTACTGAAGGATGATCGGTTCGTTGTCCGGCCCGGTACTCACACCGAGCACATCGGATCGACGGGCGCGCACGAGATTCAGCGAGCGCGGAAAGTTCACGAGCCCGAGCGGCCGCGCGCGATCGTCGAACACGAGCCACGTCGCCGTCCCGCCTGGACCGGCGAGCTTGACCCACACCGTTCGGTCGCTCCCTATCAGCACACGCTCGACGGGTGGGAAGGTCTCGGGGATATCGAAGGCATCGGCAAAGCGGCTGCGCATCAGCTGCTGCCCGTGAGTATCTGGCGCCGCGACGATGGCGAATCGGTTCACGACGCTGTCGTGCCACGCCCGTGTGACCGGTTGCGGCTCGTACGGCACCTCACGCCGGCCGAGGATCGTGCCGTTCCCGTCTCTGGTCGTGAGGCGAAAGCGTGGGGGCGGCCCTCCGCTGGCAGCTCCCGCTTCGGCAATCGCGAACAGGTTCCCTTGCGAGTGACGGCGGCTGGCGCGCTCCCACCAATACCTGGAGGTGGCCGGAAGCGAAGCACCGATGTCGAATCGGGACGCCCGTCGAGCGAGAAAAAGGCTACCCGGTTCAACGCGCCGTCGCTCACCCAGAGCCGGTCATTGGTGAACCCCAGACGGGACACCGCCTCGAACTCGCCTGGTCCCTTGCCGCGTCGCCCAATCCTCCGCTCGAGTTGGCCCCCGAGGCTGAACACGCGGACGTTCTGAGCCAGCGCGTCGACGACCTAGATGCGGTTTCTCGCATCGATCGCGGCCGTCGTGATTCGCCCGAGACTCGTGCTCGGATCGTTGAGGCTGGCGAGCCGGAGCTGTTCACGCGCGATCCATTGCTGCGCGAATGCTGGCTGGACGAGCAGGCAGAGCGCAGCGACCCAACTCAGGCGGTGGGCAATGCTCGCTGACATCGAGATCGGCGGATTGTGGGTGACCGGAACCGCCGAACGCGGGTCGCACAGCCGGATCTACTCCAGCAGTCGCGCGTACGCCGCCCGGTTGGTCTGGCCGAAGGCGTTGAGCTCGATCCGCACACCGGTCTGTGGATCGTCCAGCGTCAGGCGTCCGTCGGGCCACTGGGCGAGGGTGAACGGCGCCTCGTTGCCAAGCCCAAGTTGAGCGCGGCTCGAGGCCATCGACCGCATCGAGCCGCGGATGAAATTCTCCTCACCGCGTGCCACGCGATGCACGATCGTGCTGGCCTCCCAGACGGCGACCGACCCATCCGCCTCGTCGGTAAACCGGAGGTGGCGCTCGACCACCGGCGTCCCCTCCATCGGCTGCGGACGGCCCAACCCAGCCATCGAGCCGATCCCGCCGAGCAGCATCGCCGTGATTATCAGTGCTGCCGCCGCCCAGAGCGCGGGGCGCGGCACCCGGATCGGGGATTCCTTGCCGGTCCCGGTATCGTCGATGACGCGAACGTCTGTCACGCGCGACCTCCCGCCGCAATGGGGACCGAATGGTCGTCCGGCCGTGGTACCGGACGCACTGGCACCTCCGACCGCGGCCGCCCGCCGGCCAGCTCCGGGGCGGCTACCGGTGCAATCGCCTCGACCTGACTGGCGCCCGCGGCCGCCAGTGCCCCCTGCTGCTGCGCCGCGAGCGCCGAGCCCAGTGCCTGGGCCGCGGCCTCGAGATCGGCGACACACCGGAGCGAGGGTTCGGGACGCCGAAACCGCCACCCGCGCGCGTGCGGCCAGAGCACCGCATAGGCGATCCGGTCGTTTCCGCTGAGCGCGAGCGCGATGTCGCCCGTCCCGTCCCGATAGCGCCGGATGGACGCGCGCTCCACCAGACCCAGTGGAACGTTGAACGTGATCGGCAGCACCATGCCCACCCGCATCACGACGCGGCGATCCGTGATGGCGTAGATGCTCGTGTACGCCGACCACATGCCGATCCCGAGCACGATCAGCACGCCGGCCACCAACGGACCGGTGAGCGACAGCGCCGACGCGAGCGACGCGCTCCACGTGGCCCCATCGGCCCGCGTGCTCGCGACCTGCCAGACGGCGAACACCGCGAACCAGACCACGATCGCGTTCGCGTGAAACGCTCGGCGCCCCAACGATAGCGGCGCCGGCGTTCCCTGCCAGAGCACGCGCTCGCCCGGCGGCAGCGGCTCGGAGATGCCATGAATCCGCTCGGAGGACTCCGTGCCGTCGCCCGATGGCAACGGTGCGATCAGCCGCTCGCCACTCATAGCAGCGGCTCTGCCCGCGACTCGAAGGCGTACAGATGGCCGCCGGCGAAGTAGGCCTGCACCATGTCCTCCTCGAGCAGCGTGATCACGTCAGGCGTGCGGTTCTGCGGCACGTGCGTGAACTGCGCGGCCGTGATCGCGTGCACCTTCACACGATGGTCGGACATCCGCACGCGGGCGAACGGAGCCGGCAGGAGCACGCGGCGATCGCCGGTGGTGAGCTCGACCTCATAGTAGCGCACCTGCGGCTCCGACCGATCTACCCAGACGTCCACAATGGTGCCGGCGAGCGCATCGTCGGCGCCATAGACGGCGTAGCCGCGAGGATCTGGATCGCGGGGCTCAATATAGAACGCCGGGTCGGCGCGCATCGGAACGATCTTGGCGTCGCCGTGGACGGTGAGATCCACGCGATCGGCACGATTGGCATAGGCGGCCGGCCCGAGCCCGTCGCGCATCGGATCACCGAGCGGGATGAGTGGGGCGCCGTGATACCGTCCGCCGGCGACCGCGTTCAGATGCTCGTCGTGCTGCACGTCGCTCTCGCGCAACGCGGCACTGTCTCGCTGCAGGTCAGGACTCGTCATCTATCGGACCTCGTGGTCGCGCACCGGGTGGATGTGGGCAGCCTGCTTCGGGGGCGGCGGTGCCGGGAAGCCGACCACGTCGATGTCGCGACGGTCGGAACCCAGCGGATATCCCTCGCGCTT
>JBBQHX010000367.1:0-3000 GCA_038324385.1 Gemmatimonadales bacterium
CGCTTCATGTGCTCCAGATGCGCGACCACGTCGGCGATCGTCGCTCGGGGCTCCGGGTTGCGGCGGCGATAGTCGTCGAGCGCGGCCCGCACGCGCGCCGTATCGGCGCCTAGCGTCGCTTGCAGTCGCGTCGCCTCGGCCTGTAGCCGGTCGGCATAGCGTGAGACCTCGGCCGAGATGAACGACGGCACGAAGGTGACCATCACGACGCCCCCGTTGGCCGGGAGGCGCGCGAGGATCGAGTCGGGGACGTTTCGCGGATGATCGGTGACGCCACGCGCCGAAGAGTGCGAGAAGATCACCGGGGCCTCGCTGACGTCGAGCGCGTCGCTCATCGTCCCCGGTGAGGTGTGCGAGAGATCGACGAGCATCCCCATCCGGTTCATCTCGCGCACGACCTCGCGCCCGAACTCGGTCAGTCCGCCGTGGGTCGGGAGTCCCGTGCCCGCATCGGCCCAGTCGATCGTCGCGCTGTGCGTGAGCGTCATGTAGCGCACGCCGAGGTCGAAATACGCGCGCAGTGCGCCCAGCGAGTTCTCGATCGCGTGGCCGCCCTCCATGCCGAGCATCGAGGCGATGCGGCCGGCGCCATAGGCGCGCTCGACGTCGCTCGCCGTCAGCGCGAGCTGAAAGACATCGGGATGCCGATCGATCACCTGACGCGCGATGTCGATCTGTTCGAGCTGGACCTTGGCCGCGCCCTCCTCGACCGCGCCATACGGCACGTAGACGGACCAGAACTGCGCCCCGACCAGTCCCGCGCGCAGCCGCGGGATGTCGGTCTGGCCGGCCCCGGGGGCGCGGCCGCGGATGTCGTAGCCCGCCACGTCGCGCCCGCCGGCCTGCCGGATCGCCCAGGGGAGATCGTTGTGCCCGTCGAACAGCGGCGTGGTGGCGAGAATGCGCGTGACGCGCTCGAGTGGGGTCTGGGCGGTGGCCATGACGGGCGCGAGCAGCGCGACGGTGACGAGCGAAACGAGGACGGGGCGCATGGGCGGGGACGGCGAGAGGCGTGCGGAATCGCGGACGGCGGGATCGCGGACGGCAGAATCGCGGACGGCGGACGAGCCGCCCGACATCGGCGCGTGAACGTATGATGTCCCGCCGGCCCGCCGAAATGCAAAGGCGCGGTGGGAGACGGGGTGGCCGCGGAGCGGAATCGTGGGCAGTGCACCGGGTCCGGCGGCTCGCGCGGAACGGGAGGTGCATGTCGCCGGGGAAGGACGGCGGCACGACGTTTCAGGACCGTCTGGCACCCGGGCGACCGGGCGACGGATCTCACCACCGCGCACCCCGGTGCCGCGGACCATCTCGTGGAGACAGCGGATGAGCAAAATCTTGCGCGGCCTGGCCGCCGGCTACGGCGCGAAGAAGTTGGGAGGCGGGTGTTTCAGCACGGTGCTGGTATTCGTCATCCTCTGGTTCGTCCTCGGCCAGTGCGGCGGCCCGTTCGCCTGATGGGCCCAGGGCGCCGCGGGTTCGGCTGAGCCCGTCCGCTGGGGTCCATCGAACGAATCAGCTGGTAGACGGGGTGCTCGAGCGATGCTCGGGCACCCCGGTCGGCGTTTGGAACGCAGCGAACTGCCCACGGCGGGGCTCGCTTGCAGGCGTCCGACGGACAACCGCAGGATCACGGCAGGCAGCGGTCGCCTGCTGACGGGGGACGGGGTCACCGATCATCGGATCGGCGTCCCCGTCGTTTGTTCGTCGCGTCGTCGCGTCGTCTAGCGGGAGAGCTCCACGGGCGGCCAGGCGAAGCGCGCCAGCCCGAACGGATCGAGATCGAAGCGCGGCGACTGATCGAGCGCGAGCTCCGCGAGCAGCTCGCCGATGGCCATCGCGAACTTGAAGCCGTGGCCGGAGCACGGGCTCGCAAGAATCACCTGCCGGTAGAGCGGGTGCCGGTCGATCAGGAAGTGGTAGTCGGGCGTGTTCGTGTAGAGGCAGACGGCCGACTGGGCGATGCGCCCCGCCGCCGCCGGCTGCAGCGCGGCGAGCAGCGTGCGTACGCGCAGGTCCTCGGCCGGCCGCACGGTGCGCGACACGCGATCGGGATCGGCGACGGTCGCACCCTCGTGATGCACCCCGCACTTCACCCCGTCGCCGAGGTCGGGGAAGGTCGCGAAGATCCGGTCGCGCGCGTACTCCCAGAGCGAGAGCGGACACCCGTCCGCCCGGTGACGTTCGTCCCGGGACGCTGGCTCGAACCAGTGGAAGAGCTGCCGCTCGACCGTGAGCGGAAGCTCGAGCTCGGGGCAGAGGCCGGGGAGCCAGGCACCGGCGGCGAGGATCAGTCGTTCGGCGCGCACCGCGCCCTCGGCCGTCTCGACCTGCACGCCGCCGCCGTCGGGACGCCAGCTCGTCGCGGCGGCGCCGAGGCGCAGTTCGGCGCCGTGCAGCGCGGCCAGGCTCAACTGCGCGCCGACGATCCGCTCGGGAAGCAGGAGCCCCGCGTCGGGCTCGTACAGCGCGACGGCCGGCGTCGGCGGCGCATAGGCGGGAAAGCGCCGCCGGATCTCGTCGCCGTCGAGCAGCTCGTGCGGCAGCCCGTGCAGCTCGGCGCTCCGCCGCGCCCCCGAGACCAGCACGCCGTCGGCGCCGCCAATCATCAGTCCGCCGGTGCGGTGGAACAGCTGCTCACCGGTCTCGGCCTCGAGCGCGGCGCGCAGCTCGTTGGCGCGCTGGACCAGCGGCACGTAGAGCGGATGCTCGTAGATCGCCTGACGCGTGATGCGCGTCATCCCGTGCGTCGAGCCGTGCGCATGCGGGGGGACGTAGCGATCGATCCCGATGACGCGCGCGCCGCTCGCCGCGAGCTGATGCAGCGCGGCACTCCCCATCGCGCCGAGCCCGACCACGGCGACGTCGGCGGCCCGGTCGGTGATCACGCTCGGCGCCGACGACGGTCCCGTCGCGTTCATCGCGGCCACAAGCCACAGGGGCGCCGCATGTTCAGGACGAGTGGTCGTGCAGGATGCGCCACCCGTCGGCCGTCCGCGC
>JBBQHX010000368.1:0-2996 GCA_038324385.1 Gemmatimonadales bacterium
TCGGCGCGCATTCGCATGGTACGAGTAGACCAGGTCCCGGTGTCGCTGCCCAAGCGACAGTTGCCCGACGTACGCCGTATCCCGCACCGAGACGATGGGGCGGAACATGCCCGGCGCGTAGCTCTGCGGCGTCACCTCCGCTTGGATCCGGGCAGGCCCACCGCGCAGCGCGCTCATGATGGGACCGTTCGGTGGCTCCAGCCCGCGGCCCACCGCAACGCCGTTGACGGTCGCCTCGAGGATCTCCCCCTCGAAGGCGCGTTCGTGAGCGCTCCCCGGCGGGATCTCCTGCAGTCGGTAGGGCCCCTCCGCCAAATCGATCTGCAGGAGCCATCCGCCGGTCAGCCAGCCGATGAGCATCAGCATGAGCCACGCGGTCGCGAGTCGGAGCGCCGCCCGCGGCGACGGGTGGAACAGAAGTCTTCGCTGCCGAAGCAGGATGAAGGCGATCGTTCCGCCGGTGGTGTTCGTCACGACGTCGCTCAGTGTGGCCGCCCGCCCGACGAGCAGCGTCGCCTGGATCAGCTCGACGCTGACGGTGGTGGCGACGATCAGGGCCACCGCCGATCGCCACCCAACTCCCAGGAGCGCCAGCCCGGCGCCGAGCGGGACGAAGAGGAGCAGGTTGGCCGCCACGTCGGCCCCCCCGAAGTCGCCGCACACGAGACACCAGTGGCCGTACGGTTGCAGTAGGGCCGGGTCGCCGGATCGCAGCGTGGCCCAGGCAATCGCGGCGAACCCGAACAGCGTGAGGAGGGCGCCGAGGGGCCGTTCGGTACGCGGGAACGCTGGAGGCCCCCCGCCCCGTGACGTCTGGTCAGGGGCCATGCGCCGGATCGGGGCGTGCTAGGTTAGCGTTGGGCATCTGCCCGCGGATGAACGTGCGCGATGGTCAAGGGACGAACAAGCGTCGGATTGCGGTCCGATGCGGCGTCGGCCAGCGCCGGGCTGGAGCGCTTGACGGTTAGCGGGTCGGCCGGGCCACTGGAAGGTCCCGCGCACGTCGTGACGTGGCGGGTCGGTTCCGAGTCCACCCGGGCACGCCACACCACGCCCGCCCTGCTACCCATTTCACTTCTCCCGCCGTCGAACCGCTCGTGCTGCTCGCGTTTCTCGTCTGTATCTCGGCATTCGGCCTCGTGGCGGCCACCTGGGTCGGCTACCCGATGGTGATGATTGCCCGGCTCCGCCGTCGGGACTCACCACCGGTTGCCGACCCCGCGTGGCGCCCGACGGCCACCGTGGTGCTCGCAACGCGCGAGCCGACGGATGCCATCGTCGCCCGCGTGCACGACCTTCTGGCGAGCGATTATCCGGCCGATCGGCTGGACGTCGTGATCGGCCTCGAGCCGTCCGCCGCGGATTCCGAGCGGCTCGCGACGCTCGCGGCGCTCCCGCGCACCCGGGTCGTCGTCGGCGACGCGCCCGGCGGGAAGGCCGCCAATCTGAATGCCGCCGTTCGTGCGGCGACAGGTGACGTCCTGCTTTTCGCCGATACCTACCAACGGTTCGATCGAGAGACCGTCGGCACCCTCGTCGCGGCCCTCGCCGACGCGCGATTCGGTGCCGTCTCGGGTTCGCTTGTGCTCCCGGGTGAAGGAAGCTCGACGATCAGCCTGGTGGAGCGGTACTGGCGACTCGAACGGCGTCTGCGCGAGGCGGAAGGGCGCACGGCGTCGACGATCGGGGTGACGGGCGCGGTGTACGCGTTGCGCCGCCAGCTCTGGAGCCCGTTGCCCGGCGGACTGATCCTGGATGACCTGTACGTCCCGATGCGCGTCGTCCTAGCAGGCCACCGAGTGGGATTTCTGCCTGACGCCATTGCGCGGGAAGCGCGGGCGGCTGCTACCGGACACGAATACGGCCGGAAGGTCCGGACGCTGACGGGGAATCTGCAGCTCTGCGCCTGGCTACCCGACGTTCTCTCGCCGATCCGGAATCCTGCGTGGTCACGGTTCATCTGGCACAAGCTCATGCGCCTGGCGACGCCCTATCTGCTCATGATCGGCGCGGCGGCAGCGGCCGCGGTCGTCCTGCTCGCACTGCCGACGCACCGGCTCGCTCTGTTCGTTGCGGCGGCGGTGGTCGCGCTCATCGTCCTGTGGGCTCCGGTTGGGCCGCTCCGTCGGGTTCGGGACGCTATCCGGTGGGGCGTCGTGTTGCAGGCCGCCGTCGTCACAGCCACGATCCGCGGGTTGCGCGGGCAGTGGGATGTCTGGACGTGAGCGAGCAGCTCCGCTAAACAAGGCGGCCCATCCAGGCGAGCCGGTGCACCCCGCAGCCGGAGTCGATAGCTTCGGGGAGCGCGATCACCGCTGCTCCCTCGCATTCCAGCTTCTCGCAGCCCATGCCCGTTCGCGTCACCCTCGTCGGACCATCACTCGCCTACCTGGGCGGGCAGGCCATTCAGGCGCAGCGTCTCCTCCGACGGTTAGGCGAGGATCCCGCACTTGCACCCGACTTCCTGCCGGTTGATCCGAAGCTTCCCGGCATCTTCGGACGGATGCAACGCGTGAAGTACGTCCGGACGACGGTCACGACGGTGGCTTACGTGGCGTCGCTGGTTCGCCGCACGCCGAACACGGACGTGATCCATGCCTTCTCCGCGAGCTACTGGAGCTTTCTGCTCGCACCGGTTCCGGCGATGCTCGTCGCGCGCCTGCTTGGCAAGAAGGTGCTGCTCAACTACCGTAGCGGCGAGGCCGATGACCACCTGACGCGGTGGCCGGGAACCGTACGGCTCATGCGCCTGGCGCATCTGGTGATCGCACCATCGGGTTATCTGGTGGACGTGTTCGCCCGCCACGGTGTCGCCGCGCAAGCGGTGCCGAACTTCGTGGAGATTGACCGGATTCCGCATCGCGAACGGTCCGCCCTCGCGCCGCGCTTCCTCAGCAATCGCAACTTCGAGGCGCACTACAACGTCGCGTGCGTATTGCGCGCGTTCGGCAGAATTCAGGCGCAGGTCCCCGATGCGTCGCTTACCGTGGTCGGCG
>JBBQHX010000369.1:0-2941 GCA_038324385.1 Gemmatimonadales bacterium
GACGGTCCCACAACGCTTCGCGCGTCGTGGGGCCGTCGTCCGTAGGGGCCAGGCGCGTCGGGTTGTCACCGTCCACCCGTCGCTGGCACCAGCAGCAGCCGGTGCGCCGCGACCCGATCCACCGCCGCACGAGAGAACGCCAGCGGGAAGTACTCCCCCCGCCCGTACGACTCGACGAGGTTCTGATAGAACGGACTTCCCGGCTGCCCCGACTGGCCCGGCACGTTCGTCACCAGCGTCGAGTCGAGCTTTCCCATGTCGATCACCTCGCGGAAGGTCGCGCCGACGGCGGCCACGAACCCCGCGCCGCCATGGCGTTCAACCGCCGGGATGTCATAGGCGCGAAGTAGCGCGTGCGGCAGCTCGCTCCGGTTGATCCGTCCCCACCGCCACTCGGACGGATCGTCGCCCTGCGTGGCGCGGAGCGAGTCCACCGCGCGTGCCAGTGCTGGCTCGAGCAGCGCCCGTCGCCGCTCGGCACTCAACGCGGGGGCACGAGCCGCATCACTGATGGTGCGTGAGGCATGATGATAGACGGCGGCCGCCAGGCTCTCACGGCGGTGCTGCGCATTCCAGGCGGCGAGTGCCTGACGCGCCCGCTCGATCGCCGGATCGGCCGCCGTCCACCCCGCAAACAGCGGCACATCGCGCGCACCCTGCTCGGAGTGGGCGTCGTGTTGCAGCGCGGCCATGTCGGTGAGCGTGAACCTCGCCGGCTGCGACAGCACCGACGCGATGCGATCGTAGCGGGCTCGCGCGGGCCCGCGCTTGAAGAAGAGTGGCGGATCGAAGCCGTCGGGATGGATGTCGTGGTTGGCCGTGGCCACCCAGCCGCGTGCGGGGTTGAACTCGCGCGGGAGATCCGTGCGCAGGCCATCCCACTCGTACGCGCCGGTGCCGGGCACGGGCAGTCGGCCGTGCCAGTTAGGTCGGTTGGGTGAGGCGGCCGAGGCCTGCCAGGCGATGTTTCCACTCGTGTCGCCACACACCATGTTCTCGGTCGGGGCGAGGAAGTAGCGCTGCGCGTCGAGGAATTCGCGGCAGTCCCGCAGCGCGTGATACCGCAGGGCACTCAGATAGCCCGCGCTCCCCGGCAGGTGAGCCGTCGTGCGCATCGCGTAGGCGCGGTGCTGCACCGTGTCGAGGTGGAACACGGGGCCATGTCGCGTGAACCGGTGCCTGACGACGACCGGCGCGGCGTCCCGGACGCGGATCGTATCGACGATGGTGCGCATCGGCTCCCACGCGCCGCGGAACCGCGTCCGCTCGTGATCGGCGGGGTCGATCTCCTCCACGTACACGTCCGCCTGATCGGTGCCGACGATCGTCAGTCCCCAGCCGATGTGCTCGGTGTGCCCGATCATCACGCCGGGGAGTACGGCCTCCGTTGCGCCGGCGACGTTCCAGCCCGGCGCGTTGAGGTGGACGAGGTAGCGGATCGACGGATTGGCGACGACTCGGTGTGGATCGTTCGCGACGATCACGTTGCCACTCGACGTGCGCGTACCGCTGAGCGCCCAGTTGTTGCTTCCGGGCGAGTTCTCCTGCACCCCGCGGTTCGCCGACGGCTGCGCGTCCTGCAGGACGCGGTACTGCGGCAGGAGCGGGGGCCGCACCGTCCCCGTGCGGAGAGCCGTGAGCGCGTCGATCGCCTCCTCGGGGACGGTGGCCATGTCGAGTCCGTCAGGCACGACGAGCGGACGGAACGGCGACGGGTCGGCCGCGCGGTTCGCCGCCTCCGCGCCGAGTCGGGCGACGGAGCGGGCGAGGCGGAGCTCGCTGAGTGCGTCGGCGGTGGGCATCGCCGTGGTGGTGCGGAGTAGGGCGACGTCGGCCGTCCACGGCTGCGGCGTGATCCCCGTCAGGCGGAACTCCACCGGCAGCCGGTCGCCGGCCTGCGCGATGAAGGCGTTCACCCCCGCCGCGAACGCCGCGAAGATGCGCCGCCCCTCGGGGTGGTAGCTGGTCCATTCACGATCGTCGAACGGCCCGCGGAACTTGAGCAATCGCGCGAGCCGGTCGTGGGCGACATAGGACGGTCCCATGATCTCCGACAACGTCCCCTCGAAGGTTCGGCGGTACATCTCCATCTGCCAGAGCCGGTCCTGGGCCTGCACGAACCCCTGGGCGAAGAAAAGATCGTCGAGGTTGCCGGCATAGATGTGCGGCACCCCCCACCGGTCGCGGACGATCTCGACGGAATCCCGCAGCCCCGCCACAGTCGCGCGCCCGTCGAGCTGCACCAGCGACGACCGGGCGAGCGTGTCGAAGGTGATGGCTTGCGCGGCCACCGGCGTGGCGACGGTGGACAGCAGCAGGACGACGGCGGCGCACGACACGACGCGCGACGGGGTGGCGGGATGGCGAGAAGTCATCGGTGTAAGTGAGTCTGCCGCGCGCCGGCCCGCTACCCCGCGTTAGCGTAGGCTGTAGATGGGACATCATGCCAGTGGGCCTCCCGGTCCGACGGCGCCTAACGGCGCAACCCGCGCGGCGATTCGTCGACAGTCCCGACCGCGCGCCCGACCCGGTGGCGCTTCCCTTGCAGCACGAGCGTCCTGTTCCGAGCACGTGGCCGCCGCGACTCGAGGCTCCGTGACGTGCACCGTCGATGGTCATCGGCGGAGCCCTTCGCCGGCCGTGCTCCCGACGCAACACGTATGTGGCGTCGATGCCGCGACGCGTGCCCTCAACGGCCCGCGCGCCAGTTCGGTCAGCACACTGCATCGGTCGTGTCCACCCGTGCGCCGTCGCGCGAGTGGTGATGGCCCCCGGTCGCCGCCTCAGGCGACGGGGGCGTCGTCGTTCCCGTTCCATCCAACACCCTTCTGGAGACGGTCAGATGAGGAGTCAACGGCGGTACAGCATGCTCGCGGCGGCGGTCGGCGCGGCATGTCTCGCGGCTTCGGCGTCACTCGACGCACAGGCGGTCATCACCAAC
>JBBQHX010000370.1:0-2903 GCA_038324385.1 Gemmatimonadales bacterium
ATCGCCCCGATACCCCTGTACGCCGACCTCGATGAACTGTCCGGACGGAAGCCGGAACGGATAGTTGAGCCGGGCGACGAGGTGGCGCGAATCGTTGGCCTCGGCGCGATTGGCCGTCTGTCCATTGAGTACGCCGAGGCCGAGGACGCCGTAGTCGCCGCTTCCCTTCAGCCCGCTGTCGGTCAGGATGTCGTAGCGCTCGCGGGCGGTGGCCGGCGTCCAGTACGCGATGATCCCCAGATCACGCTCGTTCGGGATCCCGCTGTTCAGCGCATCATTCCGATCGAGCGGGAGCCGGGTGGAGCTGGACTGCAGGTTTTCCCACCCCCACGGCACCTTGCTCTGGCCGATCCGCACGCGGAAGTCGCGCCCCTCGTCGAGGGTGATGTCGGCGTAGAGATCGCGGATCTGCAGGCCGTGGAGCTGGCCGCTGATCTCGGTCGCCAGGTCGGGCTGGATGTAGATGAAGACGCGAGGGTGTACCTGGCCCGCGATCACCAGTCGCGCGCGGCGGAACGCGAAGCCGCCGTTGCGGCCGATGCTGCGATCGCACTGTTCGCAGCGCAGGTCGGGGTTGGTCTCGAGCAGCCGATTGTAGCGAAGCTGCGCATACCCGCGCAGGCTGAGCTGCTGGTACCAGAGACGAGCCGGGGGAGTGACTGCGCTGTCGGCATCGACGGGACGCTGCGCCGCGGCGCTGCCGGCGGCGATCATCACTGCGCCGGCGACCACCAGGCCGCGGGCCGTGTGGTGCGTCATGGTGCGCCGAACACGGGCGGAGAACTGTGTCACGCTGGGAGGTGGGCGACGGAGCGTGTAACGATCGCGTATCGAACGTGCGACGGGCAACCTAATGCCGCACCCGGTCCCGTGAGCCACCTCCGCTGTATTAGTGCTCCCGGACCGCCGGGCTACCGGGGCCGTTCGTACATCAGTCCGATCAGGTTCTGCTCGCTGTCGCGGATGAAGGCCATCCACAAATCGTGGTCGGGAAGGGAAGCGGTCAACTGCGGCCCGCGCTCCAGCGGTGCGCCGCGCTCGGTCAGCCCCTTCACGGCGAGCTCCAGCTCCTTTACGCGGTAGTAGAGCACCCACCGGTCGGGCGCGCCGCCGGCGACCGTGTCATCGCCTGCGGTGTCGGTGGGAACACCGCTCTCGGTCGACGGCGGCGGCGCGGTCAGCATCAACCGGACACCATCGGCGTCGAAGAAGGCCATCGTGGGGGTCTCGAAGAGGAAGCGCATGCCGAGCACGTCGCGGTAGAACGCGGTCGCACGCGCGAGGTCGGCAACGGGAACCGCGATCTGCCCGATGCGGCCGAGTCCGACGGCGGGGGTCGTGAGCTCGCCTGGAGCGGTGGGGGGAGCTGACGGGTGGGACATTTCGGTGGCTCGGGACGAATTTTGGTGACGAGCGGCGGACCGTACACACTACCGGTGGCATTCGGGACCCGAAATGGCCAGATTTACCGCATCGGACGGAAGTATCGGTTGGACCGGGGGAAAAGATCACGAAAATTCCGTGGAACCTTCCCCGGTCCGCTCGGTATAATCGCCCTGCCGTCGTTCTGTTCGCGTGCTTGCGCACCCGGGAGGATGGCGGCCCCGTGATGCCGGGCTACTGCCGCGGCGCGTTTCTGCTGGAACGTGCCGGTGGGACGGGTACTCCCGAACCCGCCGGATTCCGTCGCAGTGGTCCCTGACGACTCGTCAACTCCGACCGTCCCGCTGCGGTGGGGTGGCCGGACGGTTCGCGCTCTCGGCGCGAATCGCGAAGGTACTCTGGAGGGGTCATGCGTAAGCCACGTCCAAACGCCTACAATCCGGCGCAGGCGCTGCACCTGATCGCGAACGACCGTAACGGCGCTCCCCTGAGCTGCCCATCCTGCTCCGGTTCGATCGAGCGCAGTCCCGGCTCCGTCCCTCCGCGCCCCCATTCGCACATCACCCTGCGGTGTGCCGAATGTGGGCGCGTGGCGCATTATGTCGCCGGCGCGGCCTGACGCGCGGCATGCACCCCTGAAGCGAACACGAAGTCGATGGAAAAGGAATGGGACCCGGCAGTTGCCGGGCCCCATTCCTTTTTTGATGACGTCCGTCGGTGGCGGATGCCGCCCGTGCGACGGCTGGCCGCAGCCCTGATGGTAGCGGTCGAACAGACGATCCAACCGCTGCGCGCCCGGAGCCCATTGGCCGCCACGAGCGGGCCACGTGCAGAAAAATGGGTGGATTGGCGCGACAACCACCGTGCTCGGCGAGCAGGCTGGCCTGAATTCACGCGGCACCGCTGGTTACCTGACCCCGGGCCGTCACGCTAGGTTGCCCGGATGCTCAGTGGATCGGCCGTACGCTTCGTCGCCGGGTTGCTCGCTGCCGTGGGGGGACTGTCAGTCCCCGCCACGGCGCTTGCGCATGGCGTCGCCCACGGCCGCGAAGCACATGCACACAGCATCGAGCAGCAAGTCGCCGCGCACGCCGACGACGCTCCGCAGATCCACGCCTCTGCGGATCTGCACGATGCGGATCTGCACGATGCGGATCTGCACGATGCGGGCGAACGCGGGCACCATGCGATTGCGGTACACGAGATCGCCGATCATGATCTCGTGTCGGCCGTCTCGGCATCGCACGATGACAGGGGCGATCACGGTCATTCGCAGGTTGGTCGCGCCGCATCGGCCTCCGGACGCGTAGATCTTTCGGGTCTCGCGGCGGCGGCGTTGCCGGTCGCGACGCCCGCGGTCGATGTCGTGCTCGTCGCGACTGCCGCCCGGCTGCTCCTGGATGCGCCGCCGCGTGCCGGACCAACACAGCTTTCGCCGCAGCCCTCCCGCGCCCCTCCGATCGTCTGATCCCCGACGTCGCGCCTCCTCCCCGCGCGGCGTCCGACCATCACGTGCGGCC
>JBBQHX010000371.1:0-2886 GCA_038324385.1 Gemmatimonadales bacterium
TGCTCGTGGATGGGTATCACATCGAGGCTGCGCGCTTAGACTGGCTGCAGCCGTTCATCTGTCCGCGGGACTGTTCCGCAGGGCTCCTTGTTCAGGGCACGTCGATGGGCCGCGGCCTGGTCCACCGATTCGCAAAGCCGAGAGATTCGACGGGACCCGTCTGGTTCCGTCGAGTACGTCTGGCTGCCAGGGAGGTTCGTTCATGCTCGATTTACGTCGAGGCCGCTCGCTCGCGGGCGTCGCTCTTGCCGGTTCCGCACTACTTGTTCTCGTGGGCGCGCGTCCGGTCGTCGCGGAGCGCCCCACCGCACCCACCGCCGACACGCTGCGGTTCGTGCCCGGTCCCACGGACCGTCCAGAGGTCATCCTTGCTACGGATGCGGCCCCTGTCACCGCGCCGATGTCGGAAGCCGAGCTGGCCGCGGTTTCCCTGCTCGACCGTCTCGATGGTGACGGCGCGCGCGGCCAGAGCGGCCGACTCCGGGCCACGGTGCTCCCCCCCCGCCTCCTCACCGACGTGCTGGGTGTCGACGACGTCGCGCTTCTGGGGCTGGATGAGCCGGGCGTCCACACCCTGACCGACCCGCGTGACGGATCCGCGCGCACGGTGATGACGCTGGTGCCGTTCAAGGCCCGCGACGCCCGCGGCCGGATCGGCGCCTACAAGATTGGGAGCTGGATCGGCGAGAAGAATCCGGCCCACGCCTCCGCCCTCCCGGCGGGCTTCATCAAGGTCACGGCCGAGAACGCCGACACGCGGGTCTCGGAACACTTCACTCTCCGCGACTTCCTGACGAAGGATCAGGCCGCCGTCTGGCCGAAGTACCTCGTTCTGCGCATGGAAGTCGTCGACAAGCTCGAACTCATGATCGACGAGCTTCGCCTGATGGGCCACGACGTGCGCCACGTGAAGGTGATGTCCGGCTTCCGCACGCCGCAGTACAACGCTCAGGGTCTTGGCGCCGGACGGGCCACGGAGAGCCGCCATCAGTACGGCGACGCGGCCGACATCTTCGTCGACAACGGCCGCGCCGGGCGTCAGGACGATCTGACCGGCGATGGTCGCGCCGACATCCGCGATGCTCGCGTCATCGCCGAGGCGGCCAATCGCGTCGAGAAGAAGCATCCATCACTGGTTGGTGGGGTTGGAGTCTACCCCGCCACATCCGCTCATCCGCCGTTCGTCCACGTCGACGTTCGCGGTCACCGTGCACGCTGGGGGTCGCTTTGATGCAGCCAACACCTGAACGCCGTCCGCTTCCGCGTCGCCGGACGAGCTGGGGATCGATCGCGGTTGCCTGCGCGGCGGCCGTCGGCGTGATCCAGTTCTCGCCCCGCTTCCCGCAGCTGACGACGCCCAGGGTGCTGGCGGCCGATTCGGTCCGCATCCTCCCCTTCATCGCCCAGGCGGCCGACGAGCTGCTCGGCCGCAGCGGTGGACTACGGCTCGAGAGCGCGCTCCCGGGCGCTTCGGTGCACTACCCGCTGCTCGTCAGCGGGGACGTGGCGAATATCGGCTACCAGTGGGTCCGCACGGCCGATTCGCTCCCACTTGCACCGGCCCGCCCGCTCGAGGGCAGCGAGCTGGTCGCGCCCGACCGCCCGGGCTTCTACCGCCTCGCCCTGGTGCAGGGCGCGGCGCGGAGCATCGTCGATGAGCTGACGCTCGCGGTGCTCGTGCCGTTCGCGCAGAAGCGTGGTGCCAAGCTCAACGGCTACACCCTCGGGAACTACGCCGGTGAGACCAAGGGCGGCCGCGGTGAGGCGCCGTCGGGCTTCGTCGAGATCAACGAGTCCGACCTCGACCTTCCGCTCTCCGAGCACGTCCGCCTCGCCGACTTCCTCCCGGAGGACGGGCAGACCAGTTGGCCGCGTTACGCCGCCGTCGATTCGCGTCTCCTTGACAAGCTCGAGCTCGTGATGGCCAAACTGGTCCAGATGCACCCGAGGGGCGAGGCGAGCGGAGTGTCGGTGGACGTGAACGCCGGTTTTCGAAGCCCGAGCTACAATCGCCGCGTCTCCAAGTCGGCCAACAACAGCCGCCACCAGCATGGTGATGCGATCGACGTCGCGATCGACGCGAACGGCGACGGCCGCGTGACGCAGGCCGACATCCCGCTGATTGTCCGCGCCGTACAGGCGGTGGAGCGGGACCACCCGGATCTCAAGGGCGGGTTGGGGCTGTACACGAGCAAGGGGTGGTCGCGTCCCTTCGTGCACATCGACACCCGTGGGCATTCGGCGCGCTGGAACGGCTGAGCGGCTGCCCGACCCCGACCTGACCGCCCCGGCGCGGCCTCGCCGGCTGCGTTCCGGGGGGGTGGCGCGGTAGATTGCGGGAGCGATCGTCCGTCCACCGGAACCCGCCTGCGTCCATGTCGAACGAATTCCTTCGCGACCGCATCGCGCGGAAGCTGAGCACGCTCTCCGATGAGCGGCTCTACCAGGTGCTCGATTACGTCGAGTTTCTCGAGTCGCGGTACGCCGAGCGCGCCAATCCGTCGGCGAACGTCTTCCAGAAGTTCGCCGAGTCGGTGGAGGATCGGCTGCGCGCCGGCCGCGTGTCAGCGCAGACGATCGGTGAGACGATGGGGCTGATGAACCGCGCGATGTCGGTGCTCAACGGGGTCGCCGCAGCGGGGAAGTCGGTCGCAACGGACGTCGCGGCGGCCGGAAAGTCGGTGGCGACCGACCTCGTCGATGCCGCGACGCGACCCGCTGGCGCGCCCCCTGCACCTGGCGCGGGCGGCGCGCGCCCACCGGTGGCGTCCGGCGGCGACGCGACGCCGGCGCCGCCCACGGCGGCGCCTCCCCGGCCGCCACCGGCGCCACCGGACAGCAGGCCGTCTCCGCGTTCGTCGGCGCCGCGGTCCTGCTCGTGTCCGT
>JBBQHX010000372.1:0-2874 GCA_038324385.1 Gemmatimonadales bacterium
CACGGAATCACGAACGGGCTTGGGAGGGTCGGCTGGCTCACGTCGAAAGATAACGCCCGGTGGCACCGCCGAGGTCGACCGAAGCGGCGACCCCGCCCGCGTCGATGGCGCGGTCGAGAGCCTCCGCGCGCGCCTGCACGCGACGCACGAGCGCGTCGACGTCATCGGCGGTGATGGTGCCCGCCGCGATCGCTCCCGCGCACCGCGCCAGCATCCACACACGGATCTCGCCCGGCGTGCGGGGCGTGGCCGGATCGAGGTAACCCGTTTCGCGGAAGTACGCCTCCAGCTCTTCCATCTTCTTCTTCTGGAATCCCGGAACCTCCCCGACGCGGAGCCCGGCGAGCAGCGCGGCGGCATCACCACCGCACCCGGCGGCCAGCGCGACCACTTCCTCCCGCTTGCCGCCGGACACGGCGTCGCAGCCGATGATTGCCTCACGATCGACCGTCCGTCCGCGGCCGACCGCCGCGCCCTCGTGCATTGCCGCCAGGGCGTCGGCGAGCGCGGCGGCCCGACCGAGGGCACGCGGATGGCCGGCGAGCACTGCCGCACCGCCACGGGTGTGTAGTGCCTCCAGCTCACCCCAGGCCGTCACGCCGAGTGCGATGAGATGGTCGAGCGCCGCGATGTCGTCGACGACGTACCAGACGTGGGCGCCCCCGACGTGATCGCGCCCGACGCGCATGGCGGGGACCTGGATCGCCGACCCGTAGCTCTCATGCGTGTGCCCGTCCACCGAGGGGGTCGTCAGGCGCCAGTTGGCTGAGCGGGGTGCCACGGGGAGCGGCGGGAGCTCCGCCGGCCCGAGGCCGCGCGCGGCGCCAAGGTCGATCACGGTGTACGGCGCGCCACTCGAGCTCAGCGCGGCGATCCACCTGGTCACCTCGTCGCTCTGCGCCGTGAAGTAGAAAATCTGCCGTCCGCTCTCGGCCAGCGCGATCACCGCCTCGATGATCGCCTGTGCGCGCCGATCGTCGCTCGTGGCCAACGTTTCGTCGAGCAGGAGCGGGAGCCTGACGCCATGCTCCTGTGCCTCGACGAAGGCCACGCGCACCGCCAGAAGTAGCTGCAGCCGGCTGCCGCTCGACAGCTCGTCGAGCGCCATCCCCTGCCCCGTGGTAGTGTCGATCGCGCGGAACGCCGGCGCATTGTCGGCATCGCCCTCGAACTCGAGCTGCAGACGACCGCCGGTGATCAGGGCGAGCAGCTCGCGCGAGCGGCGGAACACCGCCGGGAGGTGGGCGTCACGGCTTACGTCGCGCGCATAGCGAAGCAGCGCATCGCCGGCCATCGCGCGGAGGTCGCGTGCCTGCAGCGCCCGCAGCGCATTCTCGGCGTCGGCGACCGCGCTCAGCGCCTCCTCCACCTCGCGCGTGGATTTGGCGGCGTCGACCCGCGTGCGCAGCGCCGTAGCCTGCTCCACCAGCGGTGCGTGTTCAGTCGCGAGTTGCTCGGCCCGCCGTCGCTGGTCCTCGAGCGTGGTGAGGGGCATCGTGAGCAACTCAGGGTCGAATACGACGTCGGCGATCAGTTCGTCGTGCGCCCGCCCACACTCGGCTTCGGCGAGCCGCACCTGTTCGGCGCACTCCTGATACGTCGCACGCTGGGCGCACAGGTCGGCCAGCGCGGCCACGTCGCCTGACGCAACACCGAACGTGGCGAGGAGCGATGTGCGCTCGCGGTCGATCATCGCCAGCGTCGCCATCGCTTCGGCCACCCTCGTGTGAGCCGCCACGGCGCGATCGAGCATTGCGGCATGTCGCTGCACACGGTCGACGAGCGCGTGCACCGCGCCGGCCGCGTCAGGCGGCGTCGCGGCCGCAACGAAGCCATAGGGGGTCAGCGCGTCGGCGATCTCACCAACCGCCGTCGTCAGGCGTACCGCCGCCACGCGAAACGCGGCCACGGTGCCCTCGTGGGCTCGTCGCGCATCCTGCCACCGCCCGATCCGCTCGGCGAGCGCGTTCAACTCGCGCGGATCCCGATCGCCGGGCACACCGAGTCGCGTCGTGATCTCCGCCGCACGACGATCGAGCTCCACCCGACGAGCTGCCGCCGCCGCGCCGCGCGCTTCCGCCTCACGAGCCCGCTCCGTCCGACCCACGGCCTGCTGTGCGCGTTCGAGTGTGGCATACAGCTCGTCGATATGGCGTACCACCGCGTCCACCGTCCACGCGGCGGGCGGGGCCAGCGCTGTCGCGCGATAGGCGTCCTGCTGCGCCGCGCGCCCGTCCGTTCCCCCGCCGCCACCTCGGTTCGACACGATCGCCACCAGCACCGCGGCCGCGACCCCGACATAGGCGAGCGGATGCCAGAACATGCCGAGCAACAGCCACCCCACCGCCGCCAGCACGACGGCCAGCCAGCTCCACCGCGGCGTCCGCCCGCCCGCGGCGCGCGCCTGTTCGGCGTCGGCTCGCAGCCACGCCTGCAGGGCGACCAGCCCCCGCTGCACGGCACTGGCCGTTGGCACGTCGGGCATCGCGCCGACGCCCGCCATCGCCGCCGCGACCGACGCTTCCTCGGCACGCAGCGCCTCCGCCTCACGCGCCAACATCGTCAGATCGGCGAACGATACGCCATTGATGCGCGAGAGCTGCTCGTCGGTCACGGCCGCGCCGATGGCCAATCGCGCCTCGCGGAGCTGCGCCGCGGCATCCGCGGCACGGCGCTCGGCTTCGTCCCGCGTCTGACCGATCGACGCCAGAATAACAGCGCGCTCCCGGAGTCCCGCGATCTCCGACGCCGAGGGTGCACCATCGGTGAACAGTGCCCGCGCGTCACGTTCCTCCGCCTCGGCGGCCTCGCGCGCGCCCAGCAGTTGCTGGGCCGAGTGGGCGGCGCGTGCATCGATCTCGGCGAGGTGCTCGA
>JBBQHX010000373.1:0-2826 GCA_038324385.1 Gemmatimonadales bacterium
GATCACAGGCTGGCACAGTCCGGCCGGCCGACCCGAAGCGGCAGATCTAATTGTCGCTAACCGGCAGATCTAATTGTCGCCGCGCACCGCTCACGGCGGCTGCCAGTGCAATGGTTTGGCGCGCAGATGGAACAAGGTAGGTAACGCCATTCAATCGCCGCTCTCGGGCTTCCCCTACGTGCAGCCACACTATGTTCGGACCAAGGCCATCAACCAGCCATTGCCAGCTGCGCATTCCACTCATCGTGATCAGTCTGTCCACTCCATCGTGATCACGCGGTCCGGAGCATCGTGATCGGAGCGAAGCGACGCTGATCTGCGGGATAGGTTAACCGGTATTCGCCTCCAGTGCACGGCCTGTGTCTTCGGTCTTCTTCTTCCTCCTCACACGACGATGATGGCGGTGGACGGTGTGGGAAACCGCGTCCGCGCGGTTTTCCAAAGACCTGTGGGCGCGTCGGCGCGTCCATAGGTCTGGCACCGTCCACGGCCCGTCGCGCCTCATCAGGCTTTCTCCTTGCGTCGCGACGGGCCTTTCAGCGTGATTGGAAACGCGTTGTGGACGAGGCGATCGAGGACGGCATCGGCGACCGTCGGGTCGGCCAGATACGCGTGCCACTGATCGCGGGGGAGCTGGCTGGTGATGATCGTCGAGCGCGTGGCGTCGCGATCCTCCATAACCTCGAGGAGATCCTGGCGCTGGATGTCGGTCACGGCGGCGAGGCCCCAGTCATCGAGGATCAGGACGTCCACGCGGGCCAGGCGCGCCAGCACGGTGCTGTAGGAGCCATCGGCGCGGGCGAGCGCCAGCTCTTGAAAGAAGCGTGGCAGCCGCCGGTAGAGGGTGCGGTAGCCTTGCCGACACGCGTGCTGGCCCAGGGCACACGCGAGGTAGGTTTTGCCGACGCCGGTCGCGCCGGTAATGAGGACGTTGCGGTGTTCGGCGATCCAGCGGCCGGTGGCCAGCTGGCGTACCAGAGTCCGGTCGAGTTCGCGGCGCGGGGCATACTCGAGATCTTCGAGACAGGCTTGGGTCACCCGCAGCTTGGCCTCCTTCAAACGCCGGGCGAGCTTCCGATTGTCGCGCGAGAGGTGCTCGGCATCGACGAGCAGGCCGACGCGTTCGTCGAAGCTGAGCGCGCCGATCGCGGGGTCCTGCAGTTGCGTCCGGTAGGCGTCGGCCATCGCGCCGAGCCGGAGGGCGCGGAGACGATCGAGGGTCGGTTCAGTCAGCATGAGCGGTCTCCTTCGGGATCAGACGGTTCGTAGTACGCGGGGCCGCGGACGTTGGCATGCACGGGCCGGGCGATCGGCGCGGGCTCGTCGTCCAGGGGCAGCCGGTCCAGGCCGTGTTTGAGGATCGAGTCGACGTGACGATACGAGCGCGCGCCAGCGGCGAGCGCCCGGGCGCACGCCGCGTCAAGCCGCTCGGGGCCGTGCTGCTTCGCCAGCCGGAGGATGCCCAGGCACGAGCGATAGCCTTGTTCCGGGTGGGGCCGGCTCTCGAGCAGGGCCTGGACGAGCGCCTCCGTGTGGCGCCCGATGGTGGCGCCCCAGCCGATCAGGCGAGACGGGCTCCACTCCAGATGCGCGCGGTGCGCCTTCGGCATGTGCGCCGGGATGGTCGTGTGGCGGCCGGGCACGTCGCTGCGCACGTGGAGCCACACGCGCGCGCCGCGCAGCAGCACGTCGACGGTCGTCGCCGTCAGGCAGATCTCGACGGTGGCGTGGATCAAGGCGTGCGGGACGGAGTAATAGTGCCGGTCGACCTCGACGTGATAATCGATATTGACGCGTGCGCGGGACCAATCAGCGTGGACATAGCGATCGCACGGGAGCGGCTGCAGCGCCGGCTGGTCGAAGCGTTCGAAGAGCAGGCGGCGCGACGCGCCGCCGTACCCCTTCATCGGGCGGTTATTGAGGTCGATCAGCAGCTCAGCGATCCGGGCGTTTAACGCGGCCAGCGTGAAGAACGTCTCGTTCCGTACCCGCGCGAGAATCCAGCGTTCGGCGACCTGCACGGCGACTTCGACCTTCGCCTTATCGCGAGGCTTCGCCGGGCGCGCGGGAACGATCGCCGTGCCATAGTGCCGCGCCCAGTCCGCGTAGGTGCGTTGGACCTTCGGCTCATACCGGCACGGAGCGACCACGCCGGTCCGGAGTTGATCCGGCACCACCACCGCGGAGACGCCGCCCCAGTACTCGACGGTGCGCGTGTGGCTCTGGATGAAATCGACGCTGCGCTGCGTGAGGGTGGCCTCGGCGTAGGTGTAGTTCGAGGCGCCGAGCACGGCGACGAAGAGTTCGACGGGGACGACCGCGCCGGTGGCCGGATCGACCAGCGAGGGCCGCTGCCCCGCATAGTCGACAAACGTCTTCTCGCCCGCCGTGTGGACCTGGCGCATCGAGGTGCGCTGCTGCGCCAGCCAGCGCCGATAGTGCCCGCAGAACGCCGAGTACCGGTAGCCGTCCGGATGGGCCGCCAGATACTCGAGATGGAGCAGTTCCAGCGTCACGCCCGGCCGGCGCAGCTCGGTGTGCATCCAGACCAGATCGGGGCCCGGCCGGGCGACCGTCAGCGCCAGCTTCGGCCCGTACAGCGTCCGCTCCAGGGCGTCGTCGCTGAGCGCGCCGACCGCCTCCCAGGTGAGCGCCATCGCCTTCGCCCGCGTCACCACCGAGGCGACCGCGCCCGCGCTGATCCCCAGACTCCGGGCCGTGTCCCGGTGACTGCGTCGTAGTGTCCATTTCAGCCGCAGAATCTCTCGAATGTGTCGCATGAGCAGTCGTTCCGTGGCCATCGCACTCCTTGGGACGGGATGTCGC
>JBBQHX010000374.1:0-2824 GCA_038324385.1 Gemmatimonadales bacterium
GCTCGGAAGTGCTGTTCGCAACTCGTGTCCAGAGTGGCGGCTTCTTCTATTCGGGCACGCTGGCCGCACGGAATCCCGGTGGCGGAGCGCAGTTCAACAACTTCGGCGAGAATGCCACGGTCTACCGTGACAATCGCGTGACGGCGATCGCCAATACGCCGCCCGGTGTGAACAGCACCGTGATGGGCTTTGATGATCTTGCCACCGCCGCTGGCGTCGCGAGCGGAACCGATCGTGACTACAACGATCTCGTCTTCGCGGTGACAACTCAAGCGACCGTCGTTCCGGAGCCGGCAACACTGGCTCTGCTCGGCACGGGTCTGCTCGGGTTGGCGGGCCTCCGCCTCCGTCGCCGGCGCGAGTCGCACGACTGACCCCGACGTAGGACGCGCCGCGCTCACTCTCGGAGCATGGCGCGCGAGCGGGTGAGCCATCGATCTCCCGCTCGTCACCGGCGGACCGCACCTCGCGGGCCGCCGGTTCTCCGTTGTGGGTGTCCCCCAGTGAGGCCACCGTCCGGTTGCGCCGCACCATCAGCGTACGGCAGGTTGTGACTGCACACGCTTTCGGTAGCGCCACCCGTTCTTCCTCAGGAGACCGTCCCCTGTCGTCGTCGCCCGAAATCTCCCCAGTCTGGCGTCCCTCGCGCGCGCGCGCCCAGTCGACGGCCATGCGCGCCTTCCTCAACGTCGCAGCGGACGCTGGGGCCCCGTGCGCGATCGACCCCGCCGCGGGGGCGGACGAGGGACTGGACCGCCTTGTCGACGCGTACGATCGCCTGCGCGCATGGTCGGTCGCGCACCCTGAGCGGTTCTGGCCGCTCATCGGGCGCTTTTGCGGGGTGATCGCGGACGGCTGGGTGAACGGGACGCCTTCCGACAGCCGCGTCGTTGTCGGCCTCGACCGGATGGCGCCACCCGATCCGCACCTGGGGCCGCGCTGGTTCCCCGACGTTCGGCTCAATTTCGCCGAGAACCTGCTGGGGCGCGGGGCGATGGACGATCCGGCGCTGGTGTCGTGGGATGAACGCGGGCGCCGCGGCTCGGTCTCCTTCGGGGAGCTCGAGACGGGCGTTGGGCGGCTGGCCGCGGCGCTCGTTCGCGCCGGCGTGGGTGTGGGCGATCGGGTGGCGGCATTCATGCCCAACATCCCGGAAACCGTGATTGGGATGCTCGCGACCGCTCGCATCGGTGCCGTCTGGTCCTCGTGCTCACCGGACTTCGGCGTGAAGGGCGTGCTCGACCGGTTCGGGCAGATCGAGCCGCGGGTGCTCCTGTGCGCCGACGGTTACCGCTACTCTGGCAAGGTGATCGACTGTCTGGAACGTGTACGGGAGATCGCGGCCTCGATCGGCTCGATCGAGCGGGTGGTCGTGGTTCCGTGGCTTGGGGAGGAGCCGAACCTCGGGGGGATTCGCTCTGCGGAGCGATGGGACGACTTCCTCGAGTCGGCCGCGCGCGACCCAGTGCCCCCCGCCGAGCGCCTGGCATTCGATCACCCGCTGTACATCATGTACAGCTCGGGGACGACAGGGCTGCCGAAGTGCAAGGTACATGGAGCGGGCGGAACGCTGCTTCAGCACCTCAAGGAGCTCACGCTCCACACGGACCTTCGCCCGGGCGACGCGATCTTCTACTTCACCACCTGCGGGTGGATGATGTGGAACTGGGTGGTCAGCTCGCTCGCGGTCGGGGCGACGGTGGTGTTGTACGATGGGGCGCCGCTGCCGAAGGATCGGCCTGCCGTCCTGTGGGACCTGGCCGAGTCGGAGCGGGTGGCGGTGTTTGGGACGAGTGCCAAGTACCTCGCGCTGGGGGAGAAGGCCGGGCTGCAGCCGGCGCTCACCCACGACCTGAATGCGTTGCGCACGGTGCTCAGCACGGGAAGCCCGCTGGCGGGGCACAGCTACGACTACGTCTACCGCGACGTCCACCCCGATGTCTGCCTGAGCAGCATCAGCGGCGGCACCGACCTGATCTCCTGCTTCGCGCTCGGCAATCCGATCGCGCCCGTCTGGCGTGGCGAGCTGCAGACGCGTGGGCTGGGCATGGCGGTCGAGGTCTTCGACGACGCCGGGCGACCAGTGGTGGGCGAAGCCGGGGAGCTGGTGTGTACGCGCCCCTTCCCGAGCATGCCGGTCGCGTTCTGGAATGACCCGGACGGCAGCGCCTATCGGGCCGCGTATTTTTCGACGTACCCGAATTGCTGGCGGCACGGCGACTGGGCCGAACTCACCGAGCGTGGGGGGCTGATCATTCACGGCCGGAGCGACACGACGCTCAATCCCGGCGGGGTCCGGATCGGCACGGCCGAGATCTACCGCCAAGTCGAGCAGTTGCCGGAGATCGTCGAGAGCCTGGTGGTCGGGCAGGACGTGGTGATCGACGGGGCCGCTGATGTGCGGATCGTGCTGTTCGTCCGGTTGGCGGCCGGGGCGGTGTTGGACGAGGCGCTGCGCGATCGCGTTCGGCGGCTCATTCGCGATCATGCGAGCCCGCACCACGTGCCGCGCGTTATCGTGGCCGTGCCGGACATTCCGCGCACGATCAGCGGGAAGATCACCGAGCTGGCGGTGCGCGAGGTGATCCACGGGCGTCCAGTGCGCAACGTCGACGCGCTGGCGAACCCGGAGTCGCTGACGCACTTCGCGGGGTTGGCGGAGCTGGCGGTCTGACGACAGAGCGCGATCCGCATTGCTAGACTCGTGCCGCACGAGGTATCATCTATCGGGTGAACTGGGAGCCGCAAGCGTTTGATATTCATATACTTATCGTAGTAGGCTAACGTACCTTCTCACCTCCGGTATGGAGGCTCGCACTCTCCT
>JBBQHX010000375.1:0-2801 GCA_038324385.1 Gemmatimonadales bacterium
CCACGCCAACCCCGGCGAGAGCGCCCACACCGTCCACGCCGGCGAGTCGCTCTGGTCGATCGCCAGCGATCACCTCGGCGCGGGCGCAACGCCGGCCCAGATCGGGCGCATGGTGCATCGGCTGTGGCAGCTCAACAGCGAACGCATCGGGACAGGCGACCCGGATCTGCTGATGGTCGGCACGCGCCTGAGGCTGCGATGAACTCCGTCCGGGCCGGCGCGCTCCGGCGCCGCGACGTCTACCCGGCCCCACTCGTGGACGGCCGGGCCGTGCGTGATGGGGCGATCGTGCGACTGCGGCGCAGGGCCGACCACCTGCTGACCTCCGCGGGTGAGCGCGAGGAGGCGGCGCTCGAGCGCCGGATCCGCGGCCACCCAGGCGTGACGCGCGCGAACACGATCGCGCTGATCAGCCCCAAGGGCGGCGTCGGCAAGACGACGAGCACGTTCGTGCTCGGCAACCTGCTCGCCGGTCACCTCAAGCTGCGTGCGATCGCCGTCGACGCCAACCCAGACTTCGGAACGCTGGCGCGGCTTGCACCCGACGGACGCCGATCGGAGCGCTCGCTCGCGGATCTGTTCAACAACGCCGACCGCTTCAGGACCGCCGCAGAGCTCAACCCGTACGTGTCACGACTGCCGACCGGGCTGCATGTGCTCGGCGCTCCGCACGATCCCGAGCAGGTCGCGCGGCTCGGGCCCGACGAGTACGGGCAGCTCGTCGCGTTTTTGTCGTGCTTCTACGAGGTCGTCCTGCTCGACCTCGGCACGGGCGTCGCCGGTCCGCTCGCGCGCTTCGCGATCGAGCGCGCCGACCAGGTTGTCCTCGTCACCACGCCGGAATGGGTCACCGCGACGATCGTGCTCGAGGCGCTCGAACACCTCAAGCACGATCGCACCACCGTCGCGGTCAACAAGGCGATGCGGGGCGCCGCGAACGCCGGGGTGATCGGCGAGCGCTTCCGGGCCGAGCACCTGCACCGCGCCGTCGCGATCCCCTACGACGATCAGCTCGCCACCATGCTCGACACCGGCACCTATGCGCTCGAGGCCCTCGCGCGCCCGACGCGCCTGGCGATCAAGCGCCTCGGCCTCGCAGCCTCTGAGCAGCTCGCATGATCCGCGCCGCGCGGGAGCAGCCACGGCTCGTGGTCGCAAAGACGCTCGGGCTGCTCGGTCTCCTGGTATGCGGTGTGGCGTTCGGCGCTCTGCTCGGGGGCGACAGCGGCGCTGATGCCCGCGACGACGCCGCCCGCACCACGCAGCTTCGGCTGGTCGGCACCGAGCGGGCGCTGCGGTCCGAAGGGGATCTGCTGCGCACGACGCGCGCCCGGCTGGACCGGTCGCGGACGGCGCGCGCGCGGACCGCGGCGCGCCTACGGACGGCACAACGCACGAGCGTGAAGCTGCGCCGCGACCTGCGCCGCGTCAGGCGAGCGCTGATCCGTGCGCGCGAGCGCCAGTGACGGCGGGGCTCACCGCGCGGGCGTCGGTGACGGCGGGCTCACCGGGCGAGCGGCGGTGACGGCGGGCTCACCGGGCGAGCGTCGGTGACGGCGGGGCTCCCCGCGCGAGCGCGGCGCGGACGCGAGCGATCGTCTGGCGCGGATGATCGACGAGCTGGCGCCAGGTGATGCGAAGGACGCGAAGTCCGTTCGCCTCGAGGATCGCCTGCTTGTCCGCGTCGTCCTGACGGGTGAGCGGATCGTCGTGCCAGCGCGCGCCGTCGAGCTCGATCACCACGCCGAGCGCGCGCCAGAACATGTCGGGCCGGATCCAGCGCTCGCCGAACTCGAGGCGCGGGTTGATCTCGGGCTTCGGAATCCCCGCCGCGAGGATGACGTCGAGCGCGCGGTCCTCCATTTCGCTGCGCGTCGGCACATACCCGTCGGCGATCAGTCGGCGCAACGCCCCCACGCCGCGGTGACCGCGGTGGCGATCGGCGACGTCGGCGAGTTGGCGGACGCTCACGCGTCCGTCGGCGAGCGCCTGGCGGACGAGGCGCCGCAGCGGCACCGGTGGCGTTGTCGCCGCGAGGTCGAGGATCGTGCGCGCCGGGCTCGTGATGCGGATTCCGCCGCGCCTCCACACGTCACGTGGATCCACGCGCGAGCGGTGCGCGCGAATGCCGTCGATCCCGCGACCCGCGTTGCGCGGGACGATGACCTCGACGTCGTGGAGCTCGTCCCAGGGGCGGATGCGGTGGTAGGCGGCCGCCGCGTGGTAACCGAGAATCGCGTCGTCCCAGCAGGCGAGAACCGCGGCGGTGAACAGGCCCATGCGTGTGAGCGCCGTGTGACCGACGCCGTAGACGCCGTGGAAAACGGGGTGCAGGCTGCCGCGGTCAGCGCGGACCTTCACCGCCCTGGCATCGAGGCCGCAGGCGGCGAGCTGCCGCGAGGCGATCACCCCGGCCTGGCCGCCGGCCACGAGCGCAACGCGCCGATCGCTCGAGTGGTGCATCACTACGTCTCAGCCGAAGAGATGCACCACTCGGCGCGGTTGGAGTGTGTGGTGGGTGGCATGGACGGCATGCTGGCGGGGCGGGTGTGACGGAACTACACGCATTCGTGACAATTGAGCGCAGATCCACGCGCGAAAACCCGCGGCGCCGCGCTGGCGCTTGCCCCTCCCGCGCCGCCGGCCGCCCCGCCTGGTCGGTCCCGCCCGCGCCGCCGGCCGCCCCGCCTGGGCGGTCCCGCCTGGGCCGCCCGCGCCGGGCCTGTGCCGTCGGCCCCACCCGCGCGCGCCGCGCAACCGCCCGCGCCGCCGCGCACCCCCCGCGCCGCCGCGGCCCCCCC
>JBBQHX010000376.1:0-2796 GCA_038324385.1 Gemmatimonadales bacterium
GGGCTCCGGCGGAGTGCACGCGAGCTTCCGGATTCCGTGCCCGCCCTCCTGGGACGATCGCCCCCCCACCGCGTGGGCCGCCGAACGACGGGCCCGGCGCGCCTATTTCGCTGCCCTCGATGCACTCCGCACCGGTCGGCACGTCGACGAGGATGAGCGCAAGCTCGTCCGCCTCCTCGGCGAAGTCCGGTCGATTGCCGTCCGGGGACAGTTGCATCACCTCCGCAACGTTCTGCGGTATGCGGCGCGCGCCGCCGGCCGGCCGACACTCCTCCCCCCTCCGCGCGCCTTCACGTCGATCGTGCTCAGCGTCCCGCGGCCGCGCACGGCGAGCCGCCCCGACCAGCTTGACGCCCGTTTTCGCTGGACGCTGGACTGGCTGCGGGCCCGCGGCTACCTGGCCACGCGTGACGCCCGCGTGGAGTGGCGGGTGCAGGCGCAGGCGATGACGCCCGCCTTCGCCCAGTACGCGGTCACTGCGGGCGATGATGGCCCGCCATCGCGTCGCAATAGCGCCTGAAGGGCCGGGCGACTGTTAGCGAACACCGATCGCCTCGCACGCACCCGGCCAGAGGACTTCAGGCAGTCGGCCACCACGGAGATGCGTCACTGTCCGGCCGTCGGTCTGGACCACGAGCCGCAGGGCGCGATCGGCGGCCACCGAGGGCGTGATGATCATCGTCTCGCTGCCGAACTGCCGCTGGCGAGTGAAGCGCCCGCGGTACGCGCCTACTACGCGAGACGCGGCGCTCCCCACCGCAATCCCTTCCGGCGTCGCGATTCCCGGCTCGTCGGCATCGACCCGGACGACCTCGCCATCGACGACGAGCACACTCACTCCCGGCGGTGCGCCCGCCGGCACGACGCGGACGCACCGCCCGCCACCGCTCCGGTCCATCGCCGGCCCGTCGGGCACCGCGCGCCCCGGCATCACAGCGCCGACGACGATGCCGCCCACGCCCCGCGGCGTGATGGTCAACGAGGGTTCCGAGCGCGTCACCCCCGCTGGAGGCAGGGCCGCGGCGGGCGGCACGTCCGCGGCGAGAGTGGCGGACGATTCAGCGGTTCCGCTGTCGATCGCCAACCCGGCCCGCGCCGTCGAGGGTGGACTCGGTCGATCAGCCAGCACCCGGGCCAGCGGCTGGCCGTCGCCACACGCGACGAGCGCTCCGGCAGCCGCGAGGCAGAGTATCAGGCGCGCCAGCCCACGTCGTGGCCTGCGCGCGGCATGGGTGAGCATGGGACACCTCGTCGGAGGTCACCAGCGGAGGCCGTGGCGGCACCGGCCGCGCGGCGGTCGGATGACGACGGGCGGCAAACCAGGGTCTGGCGATGCACGCGGCGTGCTCCGCCGCGGCTGCCTGCTCTATCCTGCGACGGAAGCATCCCGGCGTCCAGTCGGGAAATCCCGGGGGTCGGCGGGGATCGCTATTCCCACCAGGGGGTGATGGCCGGTCGGATGAAGGCGAACCAGTAGACGAAGGCGACGAGCGCGGCGGCGCCGACGCCCTCCAACGCCGCCGCGCGCCACGGGCGCGCGTCCACGCCGAAGCGGTAGAGCGCCGCCAGCGGCCCGACCGTGATCAGCAGGGCGAGCACCGATGCCCATGGCTCGCCGAGCGGTTGGTAGAACAGCAGGCGCACCCAGAGGCAGGCGAAAATGAGCGCCGGCGCGAGCAGCGGAAGCCACGCGCCAGTGCGCTGCTGCGCCGGCGTGCGCGGGTCCGTCCAACGTCCAATTCCATTCATCCGAACTCCGTGCTCTGGTTCCGTTGCCGTCCGTCAGCGGACGAGTGCTGGAGGGAGTCGACGCACCCACCCGGCCTCCACGATGCCCCACAACCCGACCAGCACCGCCTCGGCGGCGTCGTGCCGGAGCGAGGTCGGAGCACGGCCGCCGCCCCAGGCAATCGCCCGGCGAGCGAGCCGTGCCGCAGCCAACTTCGCGTCGGCGCCAGTGCGCTGCTCGCGCGCCAGCAAAAACAGTCCGCGCCACTCCTCGGCGCTGACCTGCCGTGTTTCGAGCTGGCGTCCCTCTGCCGCCGAGCGCCAGAGGGTGGCCAGCGGACCGCCTCCCTCGATCACCAACCGCGCGAGGTCCGGCTCGGTGTCGAGAATTCTCGGGGCCCCGCGACGAAGTCGGGCCGAACTACCGAAATTCTGCGACCGGTACCAGCGCAGTCGCCCGTCGTCGCCCCAGCAGGCGAATCCCGTGCGAACGCCGAGGTCCACGGCGAGGAGTGCGGTCACCGCGGGGTCCGCGCGGCCGGGCGAGCGACCGGCACCATCGCGACAACTGGTACCGCGCCGCGCCTCCCCATCTCCGACGCTCCGCGAACCGTTCCCCAATGCCCACCGACACCGCCTCGCTGCACGACACCGTTCCCGACACCGCCCGCGTCGCGCCGGTGATCGTCGACACGATCAACGACCTCGACTTCGACGGGGGGGCGGCGCACCTGCGCCGCGCCCTGCCGCGGGCGCAGCGACTGGCGACACTGGCGCGCCGAGCGTGCGAGCGGCGCATTCCGGTCATCTCCCCCAACGACGACTTCGGACGCTGGCGCTCCAGCTTCGACGACGTGGTCGACTACTGTCGTGGCGAGGACGTTTGCGGGCGGCGATTCGTCGCGCGGCTCGTCCCCGAACCCGACGACGACGTCGTCATCAAGCCGAAGCATTCGGCGTTCTTCGCGACGCCCCTGCACATGCTGCTCGAGCATCCCGGTCTGCGGCGGCTCGTGGTCGGCGGCGTCTCGCGAGATGTGTGCATCCTGTTCGTCACGCACGACACGT
>JBBQHX010000377.1:0-2763 GCA_038324385.1 Gemmatimonadales bacterium
GAGGGTTCGTCGCGCACTACTCGGCGCTGCCGGCGGAGACGTTGGGGACGTCCTGTCTCGACCCGTCTTCGGGCCGGTGAGAACTGATCGGGAGGTCTTCTCGGCGGCGTTTGTCGACGGCGGAACCGTCGCGTGGCCCGGCGGAGCGGACCTGGCGCCCGAGACGCTGATCTGGGGAACCTCATCCGAGCGCGATGCCGGAGGCACTCCACCGGCGCGGATGCGGGTCCCGCGCCTCATGGGGCGTTGAAGCCCGCGCGGCCGGAATCATGGAGGGCTGTCGACGAATCCCGCATCATCAGCCGTGATCTCGCTCGCGCGTGGCGGCGACATCGCCGTCGAGAGCGTGCCGGGCAGTGGATCGACCTTTACCCTCGCGCCGCCGACCGCCTGATCATTGCGGGCGATCAGTCGCTGCCGCAAGCCTGATACTGCGTCCGCCGGGTGGTCGGCGTCCTGCTCTCACCCGTTGCAACGGCGAAGAGCGAGGAGACCGGCCATGATGATCTGGAGTGAGCGCCGCGGCCCGCGCGTCCGCGAGGTGGTGGCGGACGTCGCGACGGTCGCCTGGCTCGGCCTGTGGGTAATGCTCGGCATTCGGCTCTACCTGCGCCTCGCGGAGCTCGCGGGTGCCGGCCGGCTGATCCGCGACGGCGGGATCGGCCTCCTGGAGGCCGGGGGAGAGGTGGCGGGCGCCATCGAGGGCGTACCGCTCGTCGGCGCCGGGGCCGCGTCCCGAATCCGCGACGCCTTCAGCACAACCGCCCAGCCGATCATCGGGTTTGGCTCGGATGTCGAGCGCCTGCTGCTCATCATCGCGGGATTGCTGGGCCTCATCGTGGTGGTCATCGCCGTCGTCCCGTGGCTGAACCGATACCTGCCGTGGCGGGTGGCGCGATTCGAGCGGCTCAACGCCGGTGCCCGAGTCATCCGGGGTGCGGTGCGCGGTGGCACCACGTCGGTGCCGGTGCTCGAGCTGGACCGTCTGCTTGCGTCCCGCGCGATCCATCGGCTCGAGTACGCGCGGCTTCTCGAGTTCACACCGGACCCACTCGGTGACTGGGCAGCGGGGCGCTTCGAGGGGCTCGTCCAGGCCGAGCTGGAGAGCGTGGGGCTCAGCGTGCCCGTCCGGGACCTCCGCGGGCAGGTTCCGCTGATCAAGTGACATCCCTGCGCTTGACCTGGGGCGTACTCTTTACCTGTGACGCGACAAGTAAAGAATCAGGCTGCCTCGCGCGGGGCGAAGATCAGCTCGAAGCACCAGATCACGATCCCGATCGCAGCGGTGACGGCAGCCGGGCTGCGCACCGGGGACCGCCTGCGCGCCGAGGCGAAGGGGAGGGGGCGTGTCCTGCTCGTGCGCGAGGACGATCCGGTCGCCAGGCACGCGGGCGCTCTGACCGGCGTGTACCGGCGCGGCGAACTCCACGAGCTGCGCGACGAGTGGGACTGACCGTCGTCGACGCCGGCATCATCATCGGCGTCCTCGACGCTGCCGATCTGCATCACCGGGCAGCCGTCCAGCTGCTGTCGACGGTCACCGGTGAAGGCGATCAGATCGCGGTCCCGGCATCGGCCTACGCCGAAGCGCTCGTTGGGCCTGCTCGCCGCGGGCCATCGGGCCCGCGAGCGGTCGACGACTTCCTGGCGGATCTGGCAGCGGAGGTCGAACCCATCACGCGCCAGTCGGCGGCCCGCGCAGCGGAGCTTCGTGCGACGCACGGGAGGCGCCTCAAGCTTCCGGACGCGCTGGTCATGGCGATCGCGATGCACCTGAAGGCGGATCGGGTCCTGACCACGGATCGGCGCTGGCCGATGTTACCCGTCAAGGTCGTCGTCGCGCGCTGAGCGTCGGACGGCGTCCGACGTGGATCCGTAACGCAGCTGAGGAGTGATGGGATGACGCGGTATCTCGTTCCGCCGTGGGCCCAAATCGCGACGAGATCATCGCCCAGCACCGATCGCAGCCGATGGCGCAGCTCGGACCAGGCGGCCTGCGCCGGCGGAGGGAGATCCTGGAGCGGAACGCCGACCAACAAGGGTTCCCGCGTCACTTCGTCCAGCGGCCAACGCCCGACACGCGGTTGAAGCCGATCCGGACGACGAAGCCAGGCGGCGGGTTCGGCATGGCAGGGAAGACGAAGTCGGGACCGAGGTACGTCCTGGCCAGGCGCTGCAGCAGATCGGAGGCGCCGCCTTCGGTGATGCGCGCGGTGCCGTCGAGGACCAGGTACTCACGGAGCCCCCACTCGTTGATGCGTTCCGACTGGACGGTCACGGCGATGCGGGGGTCGTGGCGCAGGTTCCGCAGCTTGCGCTGATCGTTCAGGGTCCCGAACACGACCTCACCGTCCGCCAGGCCGAGCCAGGCCACGCTGAGGTGCGGCGATCCATCCGGGTTCAGCGTCGCGACGGTCGCAACGGCGTCCGATGGGAGCAGGTCGTTGGCGACGCGGACAGCTGCTCGATCATGCCGGAACTCTACGGCACGCCGAGATCCAGGCGCATGCCGGTGGGGGGCCGGGGACATGATCCAGATCGCGTCCATTCCCGCGGTGCGGTAGTCGACGCCGCGTGCGCTCACTGCACCGATCTGCGACCCAGGCTGCCGTCGTGTGCACCCAGCGCACGCCGCAGTGGTCAGCGGGCCGACGCGGGGCTCCCAGACACCGATTCTTGCGTCAGCCGCACAACCCGGTGGGATGCCTCGTAGTTGCGTGCACTGAACGCACACGGCCCATCGTGGGGCGCGGAAGCTCCGGG
>JBBQHX010000378.1:0-2749 GCA_038324385.1 Gemmatimonadales bacterium
CATCGAGCCGACGCGGTTGGAGGACACCGCCCACTATCAGATCACCAGGGGCATCCTCGATGCGCCGGATCGCTACTGGCGCCACCTGCTGCGTGAGGATGACGCCGAGTGATGCCGGATAGCGTCGATCCGCCCCCGGCCAGCCTCACGATGCTTCCATCCCTTCGTCTTCCCTGCACGCTCGGCGCCGCGCTGCTCATGTTCACGGGGAGGGGTTTCCCATGGCTATGCTGCTCCTCGCGCTTTTCGGTGCAGCGGTCGTCATCGGATGGCTGCTCCATCGGCGCCGACCCGCCGCATTCGATCCGGGCCGAACCGGCGACGCGCCCGTGACGCTCGGCGAGTCGGACGATGCAGCCGAAGACGACCCGGCCGCGCCGGCCCCGGCGAGCTCCGCCGAAGCCCGCGATACATCGCAAGGCATCATGCCGTTCACTCTCGGTGGCATCTATACGCGGGCGGAGATCCACGCGGCCCTCGGCGGTGGGATGCAGAGCTACCTGCCGCACGTCGGCGGGCGGGTGGTGTGCGGGTGCTTCAATCCGGTGCTGAACCCCGACGCGCCAGACGTAGTGCTGCCCGGCTTCGGCCCCGGCATCGAGCGGTGGGCGGCGGTGTTCGCCAGTCAGGTGGTGGGCGTCCCCTGCTTCCTGAAGCGCGCCACCAACGTCTGGGAGTATGTCGGCGAGTTCCGTGTTCGAGAACGCGACACCCGGCCCGAGGAGATCCAGCGATGGGCCGCCGTCGCGGGACGCACGGACGTCTCGATGGTGCTGCATCTCGACGAGGTTCACTGATGTCGGAACCCGAGAGCGTTCGCCAACCGCTGGCCCTTCGAACGCGGATTGTCATCGCCGGCCTCCAGTCGTTCCGACCGCCGCTTGCCCGCAGAACGAGCCTCCCTCGAATGGCGAGCTCGGCGCGATCGGAAACAATTCACCTCGCGCTTCCCGTCCTTTCCTTCTCCTTGACCGCTTGGGGGAAGGGTCGGCGAGCTACACGGTTACGGGGTGCTCCTCCGCATCGAGCAGATCTCCGGCGGCGCGCTGCAGATCCAGCAGGGCGCGCTCTATCCGGCGCTCTACCGCCTGTCGGCCACGGGTCGTCGCCGGCCGGGGGAGGAGACGGCAAGTTGGACCCGGATGGTCGAGGCGATGGCCCGCTCCCTGGCGGCGAGGCCGCAGGAGGTTCGGTGACGACGCTCCGCAATCTGTCACTGTCGCGCTCGCTCGGCGATCATGCGGTGATGTCGTCCACCGTGTCGCACCGCACGCGTGAGATCGGGATCCGGGTCGCGCTCGGCGCGCCGCGGCGCCGCGTGGTCGCGACGGTCTTCCGGAAGCCGCTCGTGCAGATCGGCATGGGATCATCACCGGAGCCAGCATTGCTGGGCGTCCTCGCGGGGCTGTCGATGGGGAAGATGCTGTCGCCCCTGCAGCTCAGCGTGCTGCTTTGCTACGGACTGCTCATGTTCGGCGTCTGCCTGCTCGCCTGCGTCGTCCCGACGCGGCGCGCGCTGCGGGTCCAGCCGACGGAGGCGCTGCGGGCGGACGGGTAGACGCGCCGAGCCGTCAGCGCCGGAAGGGATCGCTGCACTTCGGGTGGGCGGCGAGCGGCGTGTCGGCGAGCATTTCCAGAAGGACACGAGGGGCCAGCGCCCGCTTCTTGCTTTCGGGATATATTCGGTATAATCTTGCCTCCCCGCCGGTACCGGCAAGCAGAACCTCTGCCTCCCGTGTCGGCCCCACTTCCGCTTCCTTCACGCACCCTGGTGCCTTTCGCCTTCTCCTGTGTCCGCCGAGCTCCGCGCGCTCCGTCAGTTGCTGGCCGATCGGTTTCCCGATGCTCGGCCGCTCGCGGAGCGCGACGCGCACCGGCTGGCGCAGTCGGTGGCGACCGGACTGGACGCGCTCGACGGGGCGTTGCCGCATGGTGGGTTCCCGCGGGGGAAGCTCACGGTGTGGGTTCCAGCGGGCGGGGCGGCGGCGGTGCTGCGCGCCACCTGTCGGGCCGTGATCGGAGGCGGAGAACGCGCGGCGTGGGTGGACGGATCGCGAACGGTGACGTTCGGATGGGGGGAGGAATCCCAGCATCATCGCGCCAGCATGTCGCCAGCGATGAGTCGATCTGGAGGCTGGAGGCGCGAACGTGGCCAGGAGTGGAGCGACGGCACCCCGCTCGTGATTCATGCGTCCGATCGCATGAGTGCGCTCCGGTGCGCCGAGGCGCTGCTCTCTTCCGGGGCGTTCGCCCTGGTGGTGCTGGACGGCGCCGAGGCGGTGGGGACGGAAACCGTACGCCTCGTGCGGGCGGTGCGGGATGGAGGGGGCGCCTTCGTCGCGCTCACCGACCGTGGGTCGATGGCGGCGCTCCGCATCACCTCGCGGCTCGATCCGCACGGGGTGCGGTGGCGTCCCGGCCCGTTCGGCGATCCGGCCGCGCTGGTGGACGTGCGGGCGGAGGTGCGGGTCCGTGCGCTGGGATGGAACGCACGCGCCGAACTGCTCTTCCCGGTGGCGCGCTATGACCTTCGTGACGCTCTGGAGCCCGGCGCCCCCGACCGGCGCGGCGGGGGCGCCGCTCCCCCGTCCGGCCCGGCCGACCCTCGCGGCCGATCTCCCCGCCGTTCCGGGCGAGGCTGACGCGGCGCGGGATCCGACGGCGGCGATCGACGGGCTCGTCGAACGACTGCTCACCATCACGCCGCACGTCGTCGCCGATCCGCGCGCGGACGGCACGCTGTTCTTGG
>JBBQHX010000379.1:0-2748 GCA_038324385.1 Gemmatimonadales bacterium
GTGGTAGCCCCGGCACACTGGACCGGCTCCGAGTGTCGCGACCCTGCCCCACCCGAACGGTGGTCGGCATGTGCAACGTTCACGCAACGTGCGACCAACGAACAGGTTACGGATTTTCGCTTCAGTCCGCACGACTTGTGCAGTGACGAGCATCACAGTGCCGCGCCAAAGCGTGCCGGACTGCTGTATCCTGCACTCGTCTCGTGCGCAGCTCGTTGACCGCGGACACCGCGATTCCCGAGCGACCCGCGGCCGTCCGCCCGCCGAATCATTCTTACCACGACACTCGATGCGTCCGAGCGAAAAGCCTACCCGACCGTCCATGGTTCTGATCGCCAATGATCAGGAATGGACGGCGCGCTCGCTCGAGAGCATCATCGGCCCGAGTGGCTACGCAGTGCTCCGTGCGTACACTGGGCGCCAGGCGCTCGAACTCGCGCGGACGACGCAACCCGATCTGGTCATTCTCGACGAGCGCATGTCGGACATCTCGGGAACCGAGGTGTGTCGCCTGCTGCGCGACGATCGCCGATTCGGCGAGCACACGCCGATCTTCATCACTACGGCCGACGCCGCTGATCGGGAGCAACGGATCACTGCGTTGCGGGCCGGTGCGTGGGAACACTTCGGTGAGCCGTTCGACAGCGAGATGTTGCTCGTCAAGCTGGAGACGTTCATTCGCGCCAAACGGGCCGTCGATCGCGCACAGGAGGAGAGCCTGGTCGATCGCGCGACGGGGCTGTACAACGTCCGGGGGCTCGCTCGTCGCGCTCGGGAGATCGGTGCGGACGCGATGCGCCACAACACGCCCGTCGCCTGCGTCGCCATCGCCCCGGAAGACGGGCCGGCGGCGTACTCGGACAAGGTGATGGAGGAGATCGCCGAGCGGATCTCGTGTCACCTCGCCGACATCATCCGTCGTGAGGGGAGAGTATCCGACGCCATCGGGCGCCTCGGGCCGCGCGAGTTCGCGATCGTCGCCCCGGACACCGAGGCTGACGGCGCGCTGCAGCTGATCGACCGGCTGCGGCTCGTGATCGAGCGCGAGCCCGTGGAGCTGCCCAACGAGCGCCACCACATCCGGATCCGCTTCGGCTACTACGCGGTCCAGGACTTCGCGGCGGCCGCGATCGATCCGGTCGAACTCATGGTTCGCGCAGCCGGCGCGCTTCGCCAGGCCCGGGCGCACGCCGAAACCGGCGTCGTGCTGCAGTAACAACAGAACCTGGGGGAGCGCGCGGGAGCCCCGCCCGTACCCGTCAGCGCGTGAGCGCCGGAACCGGTGACGGAGTCGGCGCAGCGCGCGCCGCCGAACGACTTCGCATCGTCGACCGGCCGCCCCGCCCTCCGCCGGCACGCCCGGTCTGCGCCTCCGCCTCCGCCGTCAGCGTCAGATCGCTGAGGATAAAAATGACGGCGATGTACAGGTAGACGAACGAGATCCCGTGCAGGGTCGCGAAGACGCAGGCCAGGTAGAAGCCCAGCAGCCCGGCATTCAGCAACTGGAGCTGCCGCGCCGCGTGCGGACGGTTCGCTCGGAGCACGCGCTGCGCCTTGATCGATCCGACGATGACACTGATCAGGAACGCGAAGTACAACCCGAGCCCAACGAATCCCGTCTCAGCGGTGATGTTGTGGTACAGCCCGTGGGTGTCGCGTTCGCCACGCGCATTACTCCAGTCGGGGTTGCTCCGGGCGTATTCCGCGTTCGCCTTGCCGTACGCGCCGTATCCCACGCCGGCAGCGGGATGATCGTCGATGATCGCCCGCGCCACCTTCCAGATCACCCAGCGCTGCTCCGCCGACGAATCGGCGTCACCGAGGGTCTCCTCCGACGTCAGATTCGTCATCGCCTGCACCCGCTCCCAGACTGCCGAGGGGGCGACCATGGTGATCACGCCAGCCGTTGCGGCGAGGAGGAGAATCGCCCGGCCTCGCTGCTTCTCCCGGGCGAGTACGACCAGACTCGTGATTACTAGCGCGATCAGTCCACCGCGGCTCTGCGTGATGACGATGAGGGCCGGCAGAAGGATCGCTCCACCGAGAGCGGACAGCTTGACCCAGCGCGGTTCATCACCCTTCAGCAGGGCCAACGAGAGCGCCAGCGGGAGGAACGTCAGCGAGGCAAGGTCGTTCGGGTTCTGGAAGATGAAGGTCAATGCATACCGGCCAAAGTCGCCGATTCCGGCGAGGAAATTGAAGACCGTTCCACGGAGCGGATACAGCGCATACACGCCTAACCAGAACACGATGAAGAAACGCAGTTGGGCGCGAGATCGCACCGCGTTGATCACCACGAAAAAGATCACCCAGACTTTCGCCAGATCCTGCCATCGAAGCCAGACGGTGGCTGGGTAGGGGGTCCACACTAGCGTAAGCAGCGACCAGAAGACGAACAGGCCGAACCAGATCAGCGGCGGCGGCACGCGGATTGGTTTGCTCTGCAGGAGCAGGCCGACCAAGGCGGTAAGCACTGCCAGGCTCCCCACGTTGAGCTTCCCGCTATGAATCACGAAGACGTAGAGCAGGAGCGCGACGAAGCTCAGCGTCCATTCGACGCCCGTGAAGACGCCCCTGATCCGCGCCGCGGCAGCTCGTGCGGCGCCGACGGCCCCACTGGCCGCCATGGTTCCCGGGCGCGTAGCCCCAGGCCGACGGCGTCCGGGAAGGCGTTGAAGCTGCGGGTGAGGTTGCATCGGATTCATCGAATCACCTGAAGGGACCCTCGGCGCCCGCCTGCACACGCGG
>JBBQHX010000380.1:0-2744 GCA_038324385.1 Gemmatimonadales bacterium
GACTCCTCGGATGGTGAGCGGCGCTGGTCGCCGGCGCTTCATGGCGCACCGATTCGCGCGCATGCGACCGCGATCGCGACGGTGGCCACGATGACTGTGACCGATGGCAACCAGCGGCGCAGGCCCGTACCCCCGTACCCACCACGATGGCGCGCGAGCGGAGCTCGTGAACGGACAGGGGCGCGCGCATCAGCGAGCCCACCCGTCGATCGTGTCCGCGTGGCGGAGGACAAGTGCGATCGCGCTCATCCACAGCAGGAGCCCGACGAGGCCGCGCGCAGCCCAGCGGCCGCGATTCACCTCACTCGATCGGTCGCTGCGCTTTCTGTTGGTCGCTCCCATGGTCGCTGACGTGCGCGACATGGAACGCACGAAGGCGCCAACCCCATGGGGGCCAGCGCCTTCCGTTATAGCAGGGGCGGGACTCGAACCCGCGACCCCGGCATTATGAGTGCCGTGCTCTAACCACCTGAGCTACCCTGCCGCACTTCCCATGGCCTCGCCTGCACTGCCGTGCGTGCCCTGGGGAGACCCGAAAAATATCGGCCACGCCCGTCGAATTGTAGTCCCGGGGCCCCCGCCTGCCCTCGTCCCGGCCTTCGGTTTCCTCCGCGCGACCCGCGTCACACCACCAGCGCACCCGCCTCCAGCACCTGCGGGTCCCTTCCCTCGCGAAACAGCACGCCGCCCGCCACGCCCCCCAGCGTCATCTCGCCGCCACTCACCCGCACCCACGCCCCCTCCCGCAGTGCCACCACCGGCACGTCGGGGTTGAGCCGCGTGAACTCCGCCAGCCGCTGCGCGCGCGTCTCACCATGAAAGCCCGCCGGCGCGAAGTCATTGTAGTGCGCATTGATCTGAAAGGAGACGAACCCGAACGCATGAAACGACGCGGGCTCGATTACCGGCATGTCGTTGGTGGTGCGGATCGTCGGACACGCGACGTTGCTGCCGGCACTCCAGCCGATGTACGGCACGCCGCCCTGCACGCGCGCGCGAATGGCGTCGAGCGCACCAGTTGCGTGCAGCCGCTCGAGCAGCCGGAAGGTGTTGCCGCCGCCGACGAGCACCGCCTCGGCACCGCCGATCACGGCGCTCGCATCACCGTCATGCACGCTGCGGATGCGCACTCCCATCGGTGCGAGCGCATCGCGCACCATTGCCGCGTACTCATCCCACCCGAGCGTGACACCCGCCCAGGGGACGAACGCAACCTCGCGCGCGCCGCCGAGCGTGGACGCGATCTCGTCGGCCGCCCAGGTGAGCCACGGGCCGCCGTCGACGCGGGATGACGAGAGCAGGAGCAACTGCATCGGGATGCCTGTTTCCATCGTACGGGACGGGAACCGGGGTGAAAACACGATCGGCCGGGCTTCACCAGGAAGACCGGCCGATCGATGCAATAGCGGGGGCGGGATTTGAACCCGCGACCTTCGGGTTATGAGCCCGACGAGCTACCAGGCTGCTCCACCCCGCGTCAGTTCACTGAACTTAATCCCCCGGGAGCCCGAGTCAAGCGACTCAGGGCGCATCCGGCGCGGCAGCGGCGGGCTGGGGCGCCGGAGGGTCGGCAAAGCGGTAGATCAGCTCGTGCGGCCCCTTCACCATCCCGAACTCCTCGCGCGCGATGCGCTCCTGCACCAGCGGGTCGGTGAGCACCTGCTTGCGATATGCCTCCAGCGAGTCGACGATCACGCGCAGCGAATCGAGCTCGGTGCGCAACCGCGCCTCAGCGCGCCCCTGCCGCACGAGGTCAAAGGTGCCGTACTCGCCCCCCTCGACCGCAAACCAGGTGGCACCGAGGGCAAGCCCAATGAGGCCCGCCAGCTTCACCCGCGCGCGCAGGCTCTCGGCGCGTGCCGAGCGACCCGCGTTCTTCCGGCCGCCCCCCGTCCCCCGACCCCCGACCACCATCACAGCCCGTAAATGGCCCCGCCGGGATACTCGGCGGCGGCGCCGAGCTGCTGCTCGATGCGCAGCAGCTGGTTGTACTTCGCGACGCGGTCGGTGCGGCTCGCGCTGCCGGTCTTGATCTGCCCCGCACCGGTGGCGACTGCGAGGTCAGCGATGAACGTATCCTCGGTTTCCCCCGATCGATGTGAAATCACCGAGAGATAGCCCGCCGCCCGCGCCATCTCGATCGACTCCAGCGTCTCGGTGAGCGTGCCGATCTGGTTGACCTTGATGAGGATCGCATTGCCGACGCCGCTCTCGATACCGCGCGCAAGCCGCTCGGTATTGGTGACGAACAGGTCGTCGCCGACGAGCTGGCAGCGGTCGCCCAGTGCGGACGTGAGCTTCGCCCACCCCTCCCAGTCGTCCTCGGAAAGCCCGTCCTCGATACTCACGATGGGATACTCGTCGAGCCACTTCGCGTAGAGCTCGATCATCCCCTCGGCGCTCTTCTTCCCTGCCCCGCTCTTCTTGAAGGTGTAGGTGCCGCCGCTGTGCAACTCGCTCGCGGCGACGTCGAGCGCGAGCGCGATCTCGGTGCCGGGCGCGTAGCCCGCCGCCTCGATGGCCTCGAGGATGACCTTGATCGCCTCCTCGTCATCTGCGAGGTCCGGTGCGAAGCCGCCCTCGTCGCCGACACCGGTGGCGAGCTTGCGCTTCACCAGCACCTTCTTCAGTGCGTGAAAGACCTCGGCGCCCATGCGCAGCGCGTCGCTGAAGGTCTCCGCGCCGACGGGCACGACCATGAACTCCTGGAAGTCGATGGTGTTGGTCGCGTGTGCGCCGCCGTT
>JBBQHX010000381.1:0-2729 GCA_038324385.1 Gemmatimonadales bacterium
GTACGCGTAACACGACGCCGGGTTCCATCAGGTTGACCGCGCGACGGATCGGCAATGGGTCCGGATCGAAGACCACCGCGGCCGTCTCGCCGGCGGCTGCCTGCATCACGCCAATCGGGAGTGTGACGATGACGGCACGGGCATCGATAACAGCATGCTGTGGTGAACCCGCCGCGTCGGGCTCGTCAATGCGGCAATGCGCGCGAACCGCACCGGGCTCCCATTCGACGCGCTCCACCACGTGCCCCAACGCGATCGCATCGGGCACCTGCGACGCCAGCCACGAAACCACTGCGCCGTACCCCGGAATCACACGCCCCGTCCGCTGCACCGTTTCGTCCCCGCCGGGATTGCCTTGCTGCGCCAGGCTCTTTGCACTGATCACCGCGGGGTCCGCGCCGTGAAAGCTCTGGACGAACCGATCCAGCCTCGCCCGATCCTGCGCCATACGCGGGCCGCCTGGCTTCTGCGCGAGGAACTCCGCGAAACTGTGATCGGGCGTCGGATCGATCAGTCGACTGACTCGGCCCAACCGGTCGAGGTACTTCTCGGCGCGCACAAGCCGGCCGTTCTGGCCTCGCCACTGCTGGCCGTCCGCGTCGTAGTGAGGCAGCCTCGCTGCGTCGAGCAGCCGGCGAGTCGATGTCGCTTCGCCATGGATGAACTCGGCACCCAGCTCGACCGGGATCGGCGAGTGTGGATCGAGGTGCGAATGAATGCGCCCGCCAGTCCGGCCCCTCGCTTCCACCACCCTGACGTTCACTGCCTCACGAGTCAGTGCGCAGCCGCCGCGAGGCCGGCGGCGCCCGCTCCCAGAATGACGACATCACATGATTCAGACATACCGGCCCGGATGGCAGGGTGCGTGCCGCCGGGCACTCGTCCCGCGCCCGCGCTCCCCGTAGATTGTCGAATGACTTCGACAACAACACCGCCCGCCTCGCGCTTCAATTCCGTCTATATCGGGCTCGGCGCTGCCCTCGTCATCCTGGCCATCGTGATCCTCTCCGGGATCATCACGACGAAGCGGCTCGGCAACGCGGTGCAGCTCCAGGCGCGCACGAACGACGTTCGCCTCAATGTCGAGTCTGCGACGGCCAATGTTCGCGCCGCCGAGTCCGCGATCCGCGGGTTCGTGGCGGCTGGCGACTCGCATTTTCTCGATGAGTTCGACGGCGCCCGCGACTCGCTCCAGCTGGTGCTGCACGGGATCCGCCGCCTCACGACGGACAATGTGTCGCAGCAGCAGCGTCTGTCGAGGCTCGATGACGACGTGCGCGTCCGGTTCGCCTACCTCGACAGCACGAAGGCGCTGCGCATCGCGGGGGCAACGGCGGAGGCGGCGGGGGCGATTCGATTGGGCAGCGAGTCCCTCGTCCGGGAGCGCATCTATCAAACACTCGGCGAGATCGAGTCAAACGCGCAACAGCTCCTGACGGCGCGGACCGCGTCCGTCGCAGCCGAGATTCGACGCAGTAAATGGATCAATCTCGCGGGCGTGCTCGCGAGCGCCGTGCTCGTGCTGCTTTCGGTCATCATGTTCCGATCCGAGGCCACCCGCCGGCGCCGAGCCAAGCAGCGGTTGGAGTCGAGTGAGGAGCGTCTGCGGGACTTCCTCGACTCGGCCAGCGACCTCATCCAGAGCAGCAACGCGGACGGCAACCTGATCTACGTCAACCGTTCCCTCCTCAATACGCTCGGCTACACATCGGACGAAGTGATCGGCAGATCGTCGGAAATGTTCTTCGCGCCTGAGTGCGTCGCAGATGGCCGCGTTCTCTTCGAGCGCCTGCTCCAGGGTGAACACGTCACCGACATCGATACGATCTACGTCCGCAAGGATGGGCGCCGCGTGAATGTCGCGGGCAGCTCCAACTGCCGCTTCGAGGACGGCCGCCCGGTCGCAACGCGTACCATCCTGCGGGACGCGACGCGGCAGCGCGAAGTCGATCAGATGAAGGACGAGTTCGTGTCGATCGTGAGCCATGAGCTGCGCACACCCCTCACATCGATCCGCGGCGCCCTCGGCCTGCTGGCGAATGGCATGCTGGGCGAGGTGGGAGATCGGGGCAAGCGCATGCTCGACGTCGCCATCAGCAACACGGACCGCCTGGTTCGCCTCATCAACGACATTCTCGATGTCGAACGCATCGAATCCGGATCCGTCCCCATGTCCAGGCAGCGCATCCGGCTGTCGGAGATCGAGCGGCATGTGGACGGCCTGATGCGGCCGCTCGCCGAACGGGCCAATGTGAACCTCTCCATCGCGACGGGTGACATCGACCTCAACGCTGACGAGGATCGCATCGTCCAGATGCTCACCAACCTGATCAGCAATGCAATCAAGTTCTCACCACCGGGTACTACGGTGAGTGTGACCGCGGCCCGTGAGGGCGAGGACGTTCACCTGCGCATTGTTGACGAGGGTCGCGGCATTCCGGCGGATATGCTCGAGACCGTCTTTGCGCGGTTCCAGCAGGTGGACGCTTCAGACGCACGTGAGAAGGGCGGCAGCGGCCTCGGCCTCGCCATCAGTCGCGGGATCGTCGAGCAGCATGGCGGCCGGATCTGGGTGGAAAGCGAGCTGGACAGGGGTTCGACGTTCCACGTGCTGCTCCCCGCGCTGCCCGAGCTGGCGATCCCCTCGCCGCTCATCCTCGGCGACATTGCGAGCAGCGAGGGCCCGCTGGTCCTGGTCTGCGATGACGACGCGGACGTGCGCACCGTCC
>JBBQHX010000382.1:0-2728 GCA_038324385.1 Gemmatimonadales bacterium
CTCGCAGTGCGCCGCTCGTTGCGCGAGGAGTTGCGCGCCTCGGACACCGAGATCGAGATCGACGCGGAGTTGCCGGTGGTCACGGTCGACGCGACCGCGGTCGCGCTCGCCCTCCGTGCCCTTCTGGCCGCCGCGATCCGCGCGGTCCCGTCCGGCTCGTCCCTCCGCCTCCATGCGCTCGCGCCGGACGATGTGCCGCCGCCACCGGCCGAGGTCCGCCGCGGCCGCCCACCGCGCCCGATGCTCCGCCTGGCGATCGAGGGGCCGTTCGTTGCGCCGCCCCCCCCCGACGATGCCGAGGCCGGCCCGGCACCCGACGACGCCTCGACCGCCGACTCGCCGCTGTTCGCCGCGGCGGTCGAGGTGGCCAGTCGCGTCGGCGGGACGGTGCGGATCGCCGACGGGAAGTTGGCGCTCGAGTTGCCCGTCGTGCGCGCAATGGCCGAGGCGCGCTAGCTCCGCTCGGCGGCGACGCCGGCCGCCGCGTCCATTCGCGCGACGACGTCGGAGGCCGTCGCCAGGCTGACCACGGGGACGCCGATCGCCTCGATCGCCGCTCGGCCCCCCTCCTCCCGATCGACCACCGCCAGCACGCCCGCGACCTCGGCCCCCGACTCGCGCACGACCTCGATCGCGGCCAGCGCGGAGCCCCCGGTGGTGATCACGTCCTCCACGACCACGACGCGGTCACCCGAGCGGAACGGCCCCTCGATTCGCTGGCCGGTTCCGTGCTGCTTCGCCTGCTTGCGCACGGTGAAGGCGCGCAGCGGAGCGCCGGCGAGCTGACTGGCGTACGCAATCGCGTACGACACCGGATCCGCGCCCAGCGTCAACCCGCCGACCGCGTCCGGCGTCCACCCCGCCGCGTCGATCGCCGCCAGTCCGAGCTCGCCGATCAGCACCAGCCCGTCCGGGCTCATGGTTGTCAGGCGGGCATCAATGTATAGAGTTGAGCGACGGCCCGAGGCGAGCACGAACTCGCCCCGGCGCGCCGAACGGTCGGCGAGCAGGGCGGTGAGACGCGGGTCTGACGGCATCGGCGGTCCGGTCGGGGGGAAACGGGGTCGGCGGGGAGGTTATGATCGCCGGGCCGACGCGTCAACGGGCATCGCCCGTCGGTGATCCCGCGCGGTTCCCTCGCCTCGGCTCGCCATGGCCCGCCCGCCGCCCCGCGCCGCCGAGCCCGCCCCGTTTCGTGCCGCCGCACCCCAGCCCGACGACATGACCAGTCCGCGCGCGATCGTCGCCTCGTCTCTCGGTCCGCCGCCGCCCCCCGCGGCCCCGCGGGGCGGCGGGCGGCGCCCTGCCCCGCCGCGCCTGTCGCTTGCGCCGACCACCGCCGCGTTCATCGCGATCACGCTGGTGGTGTTGCTGAGCGTGATCGCGGCCGACCGGATGATGGTGCGCTCGCACCGCACCGAAGCGCGACTCGACGCCGCCCGCACCGCACTCATCACCTCGACCTTCGTGAGCGGGCAGGTTCAGTCGCTGCGCGGGCTGCACGCCGTCTTCCTCGACGACGCCGCCCCGTCGGCCGAGCGGGTCGACGAGGTGATCGCGGCCCTGGGTACGGAGGGGATGCGGTTCCGCCGGCTCTGGGTCGTCGACCCGGTCGGCCGTGTGCTCAGCGACCAGCGCTTCGGCGCCGCCATCCAACCCGGCGCGACGGGCCTGACGCGTATCGATACATCGACTTCGCCGAATCTCGCCCGGCTCGTGCAGGCCGCAGCGGGCACGGGCGCCCCGCAGGTTTGGGCCGCGCGCGCCTCGCCAACGAGCGGGCGGGGCTTCCTCATCCTCGATCCCGTGATCCTCGCTGGGCGGGTGGCCGGCTTCCTTGCCGCATCGGTCCCGGATACCGAGATGGAGGAGGCGCTGCGCGCCACGGCCGACCCCGCGCGCGAGACGCTGCTCGTGCTCTCCGGGTCCGACACCGTCGCGCAGTTGGCCGGCGCACTCGACGCCCAGGCGGTGGAACCGAGCGCCACCCGATCCCTCGGCGACCCGATCACCCATACCGTGGGTGTGGCGCTGCCGAGCGGTGTGGGGGCGGTCACCGGGAACTGGCGGGTGGTCGTCCTGCACCGACACGACCCGATCGCGCGAATTGCCCTCTGGGGCGTGGCGGGGCTCTTCCTCTTCGTGCTCGGGCTGGCACTCCGGAACGAGCGTCGGCAGCTCCAACGGATTGCCGACCGCTCGCGCGAGCTGGAGCACCTGAGCTCCGAACTGCTGCGTGCCAACCGAACGAAGAGCGAGTTTCTCGCGAACGTCTCGCACGAGTTGCGCACACCGTTGAATGCGATCGTCGGCTTCGCCGAGCTGCTTCGGGAGGGAATCTACGGCGGACTGAGTAGCCGTCAGCTCGTCCCGCTCGACCGGATCAATGCGTCGGCACACCACCTGAAATTGCTTGTCGACCAGGTGCTCGATCTGGCGAAGATCGCCGCGGGTCGGCTCGAGGTACACGCGGAGCCGGTCTCCCTGCGCCCGTTCGTGCTCGACGTCGCGACGGAGATCGAATCGCTCGTCAGCGAACGGAAGCTCGCGCTCTCACTCGCGATGCCCGCGATGCTGCCGAAGGTCCGCACCGACCCGACGCACCTGCGGCAGATCCTCCTGAACCTGATTGGCAACGCGATCAAGTTCACCCCGGCAGGCGGCGTCACGGTGCGCGGCCGGCTCGTGCTGTTCGAGGATGCGCCCGCCTGGAATGGCTCGGCCGCGG
>JBBQHX010000383.1:0-2681 GCA_038324385.1 Gemmatimonadales bacterium
CACCGAGTAGAAGCCCATCGGCTGCGCATTGAGCAGGCCGAGGTAGAACTCCGTCGGGTGGTGCGCCTTGAGGTAGCAGGTCGCGTAGGCAATCAGCGCGAACGACCAGGCGTGGCTCTCGGGAAAGCCGTAGTTGCCGAAGATGCGCATGTCGTCGGCGAGCTGTTCGGCGATCGGCTCGTCGATGCCGTTCTCGATCATCCGCACGCGCAACCGCTCCAGCGCGGCGGCGAGCCGTACCTGCTTGCGCGCGTGCCCCATCGTGCGGCGGAGCTCGTCGGCCTCGGTCGCCGAGTAGCCGGCGAGCGCCATGCTGAGCGCCATCGCCTGCTCCTGGAAGATCGGAATCCCCTGCGTGCGCGCGAGGATTGGCGCCAGTCGCTCTTCCAGCCCCGGCGGATAGACGACCCGCTCGCGGCCGCGCCGGCGGTTCGTGTACGGCCGCACGAACTTGGCGACGATCGGCCCCGGCCGGATCAGCGCGACCTGCACGACGATGTCGTACAACCGCTCGGGCTTCGTGTGCACGAGCGAGGAGATCTGCGCGCGCGACTCGATCTGGAAGGTCCCCATGGTGTCGCCGGCCGAGATCATCGTGAAGGTCTGCGGATCGTCAGGCGGCAGGCGATACATCTCGGGACGCGTGCCGGTACGCGCCTCGAGTACGTCGAAGGCGCGACGCACGGCCGCCAGCGCGCCCAGCCCGAGGAAGTCGTACTTCGGGATCCCCACCGTGTCGAGATCATCCTTGTCGAACTGCACGACGGTGCGCCCCATCGTCGTCGGCTCCACGGGGCAGTAGTCGCCGAGCGGCGCGGCCGAGAGCACGAAGCCGCCGGGATGCGTCGAGCGCATACGCGGCAGTCCCTCGAACGCGGCGATGGCCTCCAGCATCGCCATGCCGCGCGCCGAGGCGACGTCGAGTCCGTGCGTCGCGGCCAGCCCCTCGCGCAGCATCGCCGCGCCCGCGGCCGGCTCCACATGGTGCGTGCGCTTCGACAGCGCGAAGATCGTCGCCGGCGGAACGCCATAGGCCCGTCCGACATCCTGGATCGCGGTGGGGGCGGAGTACTGCTGCACGACGCAGGTGATCGCCGCATGGCCGCGTCCGTAGCGCGCGTACATGTAGTCGAGTAGCTCCTCGCGTCGGTCGTGCTCCACGTCGAGGTCGATGTCGGGCGCCTCGGTGAGTCCGTCGGTGCGCGCCTCGGAGAGAAAGCGCTCGAACAGGAGCCCGTGCCTGACGGGATCCACCGCGGTGATGCCGAGACAGTAGGCCACCGTGCTGTTGGCGGCACTACCGCGCCCCTGACAGAGGATGCGGCGGCGTCTCGCCTCGCGCACGGCGTCCCACATCGTCAGGAAGAAGCCGGAAAAGCCCAGTCGCCCGATGACGGCCAGCTCGTGGTCGATCTGCCGCTGTTCGGCGCTGGTGATCGCGTCCCCCCACCGCTCGCGCGCGCCGACGAGGACGCAGGCGCGCAGCCAGGAATCCACGGTCTCGCCCGGCGGAACGGGGAAGTCGGGGAGCGGCGGCCGCACCCAGCCGAGGGCGAAGTCGCACGATTCGGCGAACGCGGCGCTCGTGTCGAGCCCTGCCTCACGACCCGCCCACCGCGTGGCCATCGTCGCCGGCGACTCGAGCATCCAGCCGTCGTTGGGGAGGAGGAGCCCGCGGCTGGCCGCCTCGTCGATCGTGGTGCCATGGCGCAGGGCGACGAGCACGTCGTGCGCGCGGCGGCCGGCCGCGTCTGCATAACGCGGATCGTTCGCCACCACCCAGCGCACCCGCTCGCGTTCGGCCAGCGCGACGAGGGCGCCCGCGAGCGCTTCCTCGTCCCGCCCCGCGTGGTGCAGCTGCACCTCCACGGCCAGCCGCTCGCCGAACAGCGCCCGCCACCGGCCGAGCGTTCGCGCGGCCTCGGCGCGCTCCCCCGCGCGAACCAGCGTCGCCAACTGTCCCGACGAGGGGCCGGTGAGCGCGATCAGTCCCGCGCTTCGCTCGACGACATCGCTCCAGCGCACCGCCGGCCGCCCGCGCGGCGGCGCGCCCGCCGCGCGCCCCGCATCGTCGCGCGTCCAGGCGTCCACGCGCCCCGAGCGCGCCCGGGTGACGAGTGCGGCGGCGTTGCGGTAGCCCTCGGCGCTCCGGGCGAGAAAGGCGGCCGGGTAGCCGTCGACGACCAGCTCCACGCCGACCACGGGGCGGACGTTCTGCTTGCGGCACTCGAGCGCGAAGCGCACGACGCCTCCCAGATCGGCGCAGTCGGTGAGCCCGAGGCTCGTGTAGCCGATCGCCGCGGCGCGCGCGACCAGCGCCTCGGGCGTGATCGCGCCCTCGCCGAAGCTGAACGCCGAGTGGCAGCGCAGCTCGACGTACGCCGTCACGTGGACTCCGTGCGCGCAGACTCCACCACGTTCGCCTCCATCACATCCGCACCATGCTCAGTCCCACCAGCCGTGCAGGTACCACACACCGCCCGCGTCGTCGGCCTCCCCGTCACCCGACGGCGCCGGGCTGGCGATGATGTCGTGAAAGAGGAGCACGAGCTGGCCGTCATTCGTCAGGCACTGCCAGTACTCGCGCGCCACGGGCGTACCGGACTCATGCCCGACCGCCACGCGATCGGGGCCGGCGGCGGTGACCACGTCGAGGAGCGGCATGCCGCGCCGCGCCCGTG
>JBBQHX010000384.1:0-2676 GCA_038324385.1 Gemmatimonadales bacterium
CGTGGAGGGGTGGCCGGCGCCACGACTTCACACACTTCCCACGCCCAGCCGGCGGAATCGATGTAGCGAATCATGGTGTCCACTGCAGTGTTCGTTCAGCGATCCTGCGTTCCGGTCCCCGTTGCTGTAGGCGCAAGGTTGGGGGCGCCGTCCGGGACGCGCAACTCGCCACCGGGAGCTGTTACAAAGCTCGTCGCCGCGGCATGCGTGTGTCATTTCGCGCTCGCGGACCGAAGTCGGCACACGACAACATGCTCCATCCGTTTGCGGAGATCTGTGGAGCGTTGGGCGCGACCGTTGACGCGGGCTGGTTTCCGTTGCGGCCGGCGGCGAAGTTGGGCCATCGCCCGTGTGTATGGACGGGCGTCGTCGATGGTGTCACGCTGACTTGCACACGGGGGGTCTGGATGGCGGGTGAGATGATCGAGTACGACGTGAACGGCAGGACGGTCCGCGGCTATCTGGCGCTGCCGCCGTCGGGGCACGGACCGGCGGTGGTCGTCGTGCAGGAATGGTGGGGGCTCGTCGGCCACATCACCGACCTGGCCGATCGGTTCGCGGCCGCGGGATACGTGGCGCTGGCGCCCGATCTCTACGACGGGGAGCAGACGACGTCGCCCGACGCGGCAGGGAAGCTGCTGATGGCGCTCGACATCGACCGCACGGGGCGAACGCTGGCCGGCGCCGCGACTCTACTGGCTGCCCGCGAGGACGTGCGTCCGGCGAAGGTCGGCGTGGTGGGGTTCTGCATGGGCGGGCAGCTCGCGCTCACCGCGGCCTGCGCATACCCCGACCGGATCGCCGCCGCGGTGGATTTCTATGGCATTCATCCGAAGGCCAATCCCGACCTCGAGCGGCTCGCCGTGCCGGTCCAGTTCCATTTCGGCGAGCAGGATCCGTCGGTGCCCGTGGACGACGCGCGCGCGCTCGTCGAGCGCCTGACGGCTGATGGCAAGGAGGTGGAGGCGTACTTCTACGACGCCGGCCACGCCTTCTTCAACGATCAGCGCCCCACGGCGTACGTGCCTGACGCGGCGGCGCCCGCCTGGGAGCGCACGCTGGCCTTCCTCCGCACCCACCTGTCGTGAGGCTCGGCGGTGCCTGACGCGACCGAGGGGCGCCGATGTCGGCGCCCCTCGGTTCGTTGCGGAGGTTCGTCAGGCGCGGGTGGCCGCGTCCTCGATCTCGTCGGGCGGTGCGCCCTCGGCGGCGCGCCGGGCGCCGGGAAGGCTGTGGTCGCCACGCGGGACGCCGCCCTCGCCTCCGTAGCCGCCCTTCGGGTTCTCCGTGCGGTCCCGCAACGGCTCCGACCCCGACCGGTCATCGGCCTGGTCGCGCGTCTGCTCGACGCCTGACGTGTCTTCCTCCGGACGGCCGCCCGCCGAATGCATCCCCTCGGCGGCCTCGCCCCCGGCGCCGGTCTCCTCGAACTCCCGCTGCTGCGGGTGCTGGTTCGCCTTGCTCTCGCCCATCATTGCCTCGTCGTTCGGGTGAGTCCGCGGTGACGGCCCCGCGCCACGTGCGGGGTGGCGCGCGGCCAGCCGGTGCGCCCCGTCGCGGACGTCGCGCGGGCCCGTCAAGCGCAACGCGCGTGCCGTCCGCGGCCGCGGCGGCTGGCCGGCCTCTGGCGTCGGACCGGTAGCCGACCGAAACCGGCTGTTGTGGCGCGGCGCGACGCGCTGTAGCATTGCCCCACCCAATCGACCCCGGCTCGGGCGCGGGCGCCCCGCCGGTGGGGCAACGGTCACCGCCCCTCCACCGCTTCACGCCGCTCCGGCCCATGCCCGACGTTCCCGCACCCGAGCCCTCCCGTCCGGTGTCCTCCTCCGGGGCCGCCCGCTTCCGCTCGCTCAACGACCCCGACAGCCTGCGCGAGTTCGCGCGGAACGTCGGCGAGGGGATCTACATCTCCGACACGACCGGGCGCATCCTCGACGCGAACCCGGCGATGCTGCACCTGATGGGACTCGAGTCCGTCGAGGAGCTGCGCACCTTCAGCGAGCGCGAGTCGGTGGTCGAACCGGCGCAGCGTGCCGACGAGCTCGCGCTCGTGCATGCGAACGGCTCGGTGCGCGAGTACGAGCTCGTGATCCGCCGCCCCGATGGCCAGACCCGCACCGTGCTCGACACGACGTACCTCGTGACCGATCCGGACACGGGCGAGGCGTTCTATCACGGCATCCTCGTCGACATCACGAGCCGCAAGCAGCTCGAGGAGCAGTTGCGCGAGCTGTGCACCCGCGATCCGCTGACGGGCGCGTACAACCGGCGCTACCTCGTCGATCTGGAGCGGCAGCTCACCGCACGCGGCATCGCCGAGTGGGGATGCATCTACATGGACGTCGATCACTTCAAGCAGATCAACGACCGACTCGGCCATCAGGTGGGCGACGTGATGCTGGCGCGTATGGCGCGCTTCCTCATGCGTCAGGTGCGCGCGGAGGAACCCGTCGTCAGGCTGGGGGGCGACGAGTTCCTGATCGTGCTCGGCGGTGCCGATGAAGCTCACACCGAGGTGGTCGCGCGCCGCCTGCAACTCGAGGCGCAGCGCAGCGCGCCGGTGCCCTTCTCACTCGGCTGGGCCGCGCGTGTCGACGACGAGAGCTTCGAGCGGACGCTCAATCGGGCCGATCAGCAGTTGCTGGCGGTACGCGTGGTCGATCGGGGGCCGAATCA
>JBBQHX010000385.1:0-2669 GCA_038324385.1 Gemmatimonadales bacterium
CCCGATACCACTCTTCAGACGACTTGAGCGTGCGGTGCCCCGTCGCGTAGACCACGTGCACCTGGCGGTAACGGGGCCGACAGCCCGACGCGCAGTCGAACTTGTCGAACAGGTGACGGGCGCTTCGTATCCGTCGCTAGCCTCGAGAACGATCAGCGTCGGTGTCCGCTCCCGCAGGCGCTCGACCACTGCGGCGTGACCCGCCGCCCTGCTCGATTCGGCGAGGGCGTCGAGGTCCCCGCCGGCCGGCACTGACCTCGGCGCCGCGGCCGGCGGCTGGCTGGCGTCGGCATCCCCCCAGCCACGGCCGCGCCGCCACCCGCGTCCTCAGCGACTCGTGACCGCCTCGCGGTAGACCCGCAGGACGCTGTCGCCGAATCGGGCCGGATCGAACGTCTGGCGCGCGTGCGCCTGTCCGGCCTCGCCGAGCGCGGTAGCCCGCGTTGGATCACCCAGTAGTGCGCGGAGGCGGTCGGCGGCCTGCTCGTCGTCACCGTGCCCCACGAGGAAGCCGGTGACGCCGTCCTCGATGGCCTCCGGAACGCCGTCCACCGCCGTCGCGACCACCGGGATCCCTTCCGCCATCGCTTCCCAGAGCACGAGCGGCAGGCCTTCCCAGTTTGTCGTGAGGAGTGAGATGTCGAGTGCACGCAGCAGGCGCGGAACGTCGGAGCGAAAGCCGGTGAAGATCACCTGCCCGGTGACGCCGCTCTCCGCCATCATGCCCTGAACGCGCGGGAAGTACTCGCGCTGCTCCGGGGTGCGGTCGGTGCCCCCGATGACGAGGAAGCGCGCATCGGGAAACTCGCCGAGCACGCGGCGCGCCGCCCGCGCGAGCGTCGCGAAGTCCTTCTGCTCCTCGACGCGCGCCACCATGCCGATGAGCGGCGTCGAAGCGGCGAGGCCGAATTCCTCGCGAACCTCGCGGCGCAACGTCGCGCGCGCGGCGGCGTCCATTCGCTTGTCGGCCACGACAACGCCGTCGTACACGACGGCACCGCGCTCCGGCGGCACGTGCATGCCGAAGGCGTTCCACGACGCCTTCGAGACGAAGATGAACCGGTGCACGGCCTGCAGCTGCGCGAGTCGCTCCGGAGCGAACTCGGTGTTGCGGTTGCGGACGTGACACACCAGCGCCGCGCCCGCAAGCCGGGCGGCGGCCACGACCTGCGGCGTTACGGCGAAGCTGTCGGCGCAGTGCACGACCCGGACGCCACGCTGCCGCAGTTGCCACGCCAGGTGCGCGGTTCGATAGGCGTACGAGCGCCAGCCGTCGCGCGGGTCGCGCGCGTGCCAGGTTAGCGTCTCGATCTCCTGGTCGGCGAACAGGCGACACACGGCTGGCGCGTCTTCGAGGCAGAGCGCGACGCTCTCCACACCCTCCAGCCGGATCGCGTGCGCGAGGCGCAGCGTCGCCTTCTCGGTCCCCCCGATGCCGGGAAATGGAAGGAAGTGCGCGACACGACCGAGGCGGGTCACCGCGCCACCGCCGGCTCGAGCGCACGGGTCGGTGACGGCGCGAGCGGTGACCCGACGCCCGACGGCCCACGAGATGCCGGCTCGGCGTCGTGCGGCGGCACGTTCAACCCGTCGACGACGGCGAGCGGATGCTCGCGTAGCAGGCGCTCCGCCGCCGCCGCGAGGCGCTCGTGGGGTGCGCCTCGCCCGTCCGGATCATCGCCGTCGACAGATTTGACCGCGATCGCGAGCAACGCGTGGCGGTAGGTGCGGCCCTCGGGGCCGAGCTGTCGCTCCGCGCCGGGCACGTCGGTGAATGGCGCGGGCAGCAGGCTCGTGAACGCGGTGCTCGGGTCACGGACGAGGGCGGCGACGTCGCGGTCGAGCTTGTCCGTCGGCCACGCCGCGGCCGTGGCCGACGACCAGATCGGCGTGACATAGGTACCTATTGCATCGGCGATCGGCGACGCCCACGCCGCGCTGCCCGCCCTCGACAGCACCACGCGCTCAAACCGACCGCTCCGCCGCGCATTCTCGACCACCGCGTGGGCCGCGTCGCCCGTGTCGGCGACGAGCAGCTCCAGTCGTGGATAGGCCTGCGCACCGATCGCTGCTACGATCGCGTCGGGACCGTCAGCCGCTCCGCCGTCGGCGCCGGCGAGCACGGCGACGCTGACGAGCGGCAGCTCGAAGCCGGCATCCGCCAGATCGCGCCAGCTGCGCTGCCGGTGGCGGCGCCGCAGCTGCACGAGCGCCGCGTCGTGCGCCGGCCGTCCGCCGTCCAGCAACGCCTCCACCTCGGCCCGCACCTCGGGCGGCTCGAGGCTCCGCAAGCAGTAGAGCACGTCGCAGTCGAACCGCGCGCAGGGCGCGCAGGGCACCACGTAGCGCAGCGACGTCGCGGCCGCGGGGCCGAGTGTGTACGGTCCCCAGCGGCGGTGGTTCTCGGGGCCGAGCAGGGCGACGAGCGGCGTGCCGCGCGCGCGGGCGAGGTGCATCACACCGGTGTCGTTCGAGACGAGCACCGCGCAGCGGTCGAGGAGCGCGATCAGCTCGGCCAGACTGTACGCGCCGGCGCCGTCGATCACGCGGTCGCGCAGCGTCGCCGGCACGAGCGCGCGGATCTGTGCGACGATCGGGCGCTCGCCCGGCGTGCCGGAAAGCACGATGCGCAGCGTCGGCCGCGCCTCGAGCAGCTCGGCGGCGAGCGC
>JBBQHX010000386.1:0-2652 GCA_038324385.1 Gemmatimonadales bacterium
CGAGACGATGTTGCCGTCCTTGTCGATGACGGTGAGATAGATGGTGTCGCTGCCCTTCGAGTTCGTGATGGCGTCGAGCTGCGAGGGCTCGACCGCGCACGCGGCTTTCGCCGGGTCGATCAGTGCGGCGCGCGCATCGGCGTACTCTGCGCTCAGCATCGCGGCCACCGGAACGTCACCCATCCGCGTGTCGCCGACGTACCTGATCATGTCGGCATACGCCAGTTTCTTCGCCTCGATCATTGTGTGCAGGGCCCGCGGGCTGTGGAAGCCGTACGCGCCGAGCGGCGACCGCTCCATGATGTTGAGCATCATCAGCGCGGCGATGCCCTGGCTGTTCGGGGGAATCTCCGACACCGTCCAGCCACGATACGTCGTCTCGATTGGTTCGACCCACTCGGCCTCGAAGGTCGTCAGGTCGTCCGCCGTCAGCGTGCCGCCAAGCGAGTTCGAGAGTGAGAGGATGGCCTCCCCGGTCTGGCCGCGGTAGAAGCCGTCACGTCCGTCCTGCGCAATGCGGCGGAGGGTCGCGGCGAGGTTGGGATTGCGGAACAGTTCGCCGGCGCGCGGCGCACGCGTTCCGCCGTCGAGCAGGTACGTCGCCTTTGCGCTGTCTGTTTTCGTAAGGATCTCCTTCCAGAAATCCCACTCGCCCGCGACGACCTCAGAAACCGGGAAGCCGCGCTCGGCATGCGCGATCGCCGGCGCCAGGCTGTCCGAGAAAGGCAGCGCGCCGAAGCGGCTGCGCATCGCGTCCCACCCCGCGACAGCGCCCGGCACGGTGACGGAGTGGATGTCACGCTCCAGTGCCGTGAGGCCCTTCGACGTCAACATCTCCGCCGACAGCCCTGCGGGCGTCCAGCCGCTCGCGTTGAGGCCGTAGAGCTTGTCCTCCTTCGCGATGTAGACGATCGCGAAGAGGTCGCCCCCGACACCGTTCATCGCGGGTTCCACGACATTCAACACGGCGTTGGCTGCGATCGCAGCGTCCACGGCGTTGCCGCCGCGCTCGAGGATCTGCGTGCCCGCACGCGCCGCGAGCGGCGAACTTGCGGCGACGATGCCCCCGGTCGACGCGACCATCGAGCGTCCGGTGACGGGCAGTGGCGCGGCAGCTGCCGTGGCGGTTCCGGCGGACGAGGATGTCGAGGTGGGGGGCGAGGAAGTGGACACGCGTGAAGGCTCCGAGCAGGCCGCCGTACTCAGCGCGACGCTGGCGGCCGTCAGCAGCACGGGGAATCGGCCCGCTATCGGCCGGACGTGGAAAGGGGTGGGGAGGGGCATGCGTGCGTCAATCCTTTCGGGTCTGGTCACTGGTCGGGCATGCCGAGGCGCGCGGCAGCCATGGCCGTGCCCTGCACCCGGGCGCGAATCTTGGCAAATGCGGTCGCACGACTCGTGGAGCGGTCGTCACTGAACGGCGCGAAGCCGCAGTCGTCGGTCGTGCCCAGCTGCGCCAGCGGGATGAACTCTGCGGCCTCCAGCACGCGCTCGCAGACCTCTTCGGGGGTCTCGACGCGCGGGTCGAGCGGATTGATCACCCCGACGAACGCCTGCTGACCCGGCCGCAGATGGTCGCGGATGAAGGCGAGCACGCGGGGCCGGTCGGGTTCGCTGGCCAGCTGGATGAAGAACCGGCTCGCATCGAGCGAGAACAGCACCGGCAGGAGTTCGGCGTAGTCGACGTCCGCGCTGTGTGTCGAGTCGCGGTCGCCGCCGGGGCAGGTGTGCACGCCGATGCGGCGCCGCTCGGCGTCCGTGAACCGCTCGAGCGCAAGGTTGTTCAGGTCGATGAAGCTCTGCAGCAGGTGGCCGGACGCGTCGATCTTCAGCGCCAACCGCGCTTCCGTGAAGTCGATCTGGACCGTGTGCGCGCCGCGCTCCAGGCAGCCGCGCACTTCCTTCTCGTGTTCGGCGAGCAGATCGTCCAGGAAGGCCTCGCGTGAGTAGCCGTCGATGCCCTCGATCGGGTAGAGCAGGCTCAGCGCAGAGGGCGAGATGACCGCCTGCTTGAGCGGGCGCGCGGTGTGCCGCGCCGCGACGTCCATGTGCTGATACGCGTAGGTCCGATAGCGGAACGGCCCCCGCGTCAGCCTGGGCATCTGTCGGATGTGTCCGACGTTGAAGGGAATCTCGAAGCCGTGCGCGTCGAGATCGGGCAATCCCTGGATGCTGTACGTCCAGAAGCTCTGGAACTTGCGCTGTTCGCCGTCGCTCACCACGGGTGAGCCCGTGGCGTCGAACTCCGCCAGCGTGTCGCGGACGGCCGCGTCGAACATGGCTTCCAGTTCAGCTGGCGACGCCGTGCCGGCTTGGACCGCCAGTGCCGTATCGATGAGCTCGACTGGCCGTGGAATGCTGCCGATGGGTTCGGTCGGAATGGACATGACGGTAGCGGTCCGCGCGAGGCCGGGTGACGTGGCGATCAGTTGAGCGTAATAGAGCGTAATCTATCTTAGACCCGCCCCCGAACGTCCCACCTGCAGACATCTCGATGATTGCCGGCTCCCGCACGAACTCCGCCCCCGGCGGCGACCAGATGCGTCGCCTGCAGCAGGCCGCGCTCGAGACCGCACGCAGCATCCAGACGGTGCGCCGCCGCCGCGAGGAGCACCAGCGCCAGGCACAGAAGAACGAAGCGATTGCGCAGCT
>JBBQHX010000387.1:0-2636 GCA_038324385.1 Gemmatimonadales bacterium
CTCGCCGAGTTCACCGCGTTCATCCGCACCGACACCACCGGCTGGCTCCCGTTCTTCGTGTCCAGGTCCACCTACAACCCCGACTCGACGCTGAGCGAGCGGACGGACGCGCGTGTCGGTGACGCCGAGACGCCTGAACTCCGGGTCCGCTACACCTATTCCAACGGGCGCCGAACCGGCCGCACGACGGACCGGTGGGCCGACGGCACGTGGGAACCTGACCGCGCCGCCGTCTACCGGTACGACGGCGGCGGCACCTTGGTCGAGATCGAAGAAGCCTACCTCCCCGCAGTGTACATGGGCCTCCGGCGCCGATTCCGTTACACGTGGGAGGAGGCGCCCACAGCCGCACGGCCGGCGCCGACCGGTGCCACCGAGGCGCTCGACCGCATCGAGGCGCTCGACCGCATCGAGGCGCTCGACCGCATCGAGGCGCTCGACCGCATCGAGGCGCTGGGTGCGCGCCCCGGAGCGGCGCGCGTCCGCGCCCCGCTCCACGTGGGAGGCGCCGCCGGGCGCCAGGCGCCCGGCTCCGCCCGATGATCTGGAGGCGCTCGCGGCGCTCCGTGTTTTGGTCGCCGGCCAGCCGCTCGTCCTGCTTCACACTCCCCGGTTTCCGCTATGACGCGCCTCACCCTCCTGCTCCTCGCCGCCTCGGCGGCGGCCGCCTCGGCGGTGGCCCAGACGCCCGACACCACGACGGCCGCGCGCTATAGCGGTACGCGATCGGCTTGACGGCAACATCCCCGTTCGTCGCGGCGTCTCGCCGTAGCCACTCGCGTTCCACCACGAACATGAAACCGATCTCGGCTGACCTTCGCCAACGCATCGTCCAGGCGTACGACGCAGGAGGCGTCTCGCAGGTGGCTGTCGCCGAGCGCTTCCAGGTCAGCGAGGCCACCGTCGAACGACTCCTGCGACTCAAACGCGACACCGGATCGCTCGACCCGAAGCCCCACGCCGGAGGACGCACCGCACAGATCACCGAAGCCGACCGCGAGGCGCTGCTCGCCACGTTCGAGCGCGCGCCCGACACCCGGCAAGCCGACCTCGCCGACCAGTTCGCGGCCGACGGACGACCCGTCAGCCAGCAGACGGTCAGCCGCGCGCTGCGGCGGCTCGGGATCACTCGAAAAAAAAGTCGATGATTCCCGAGCAGCAGCTCACGCCCGCCGTGCAGGCCGAGCGTGCGGCGTTCAAAGAGCGCCTCGCCGGCATCGACCCGGCGCGGATCAAGGTGCTTGACGAGAGCCGTGTCGAAGTCGGCGTCCGCGTCGCATACGGCTACAGCGCGCGTGGATCGCGGTGCTATGACAGTGGCCCATACCGCTCCGGGATGGCGCGCAGCCTCGTCGGGTGGCTCGGGCTCGACGGCTCGGGGGTGGTGGCGACGCACAAGGGCAGCGTGCGCGGGTGGACGTTCCGTGGCTTCGTGCGCGACCACCTCGCGCCGCACCTGAACGCGGGCGACGTGGTCATCTGGGACAACGCCCGGATTCACGGCGTCGAGGGCATCCGCGAGATGATCGCGGCGCGCGGGGCGGAGATCTTGCCGCTGCCGCGGTACAGCCCGGACCTGAGTCCGATCGAACCCGGGTGGTCGAAGATGAAGCAGATCGTCAAGCGGCTGCGCGCGACGAGCGAGATGGCGCTGGAGGACGCGGTGACGGTGGCCGTGGATGCAGTGCGCGCCTCGGACGCGGTAGGGTGGTTTGGGCACTGCGGCTATCTCCATCAACCCGAGTGAGTACCGCTATATTTCCGAACCTCTGGATCACCGACGCCCGCGTCGAGGGCATGGCGGTCCTCGGTGACACCGTCTTCGTCGGCGGGCGATTTGATTATGTCGGACCGCCGACCGGGCAACTCGTCGCACTCGACAAGACGACAGGTGAGGCCGACCTTTCGCAGCCGCGGTTCTCAGCACTCGGGCTGGCATCGCTCGGCATCCAAGCGATTGTCCCTGACGGGTTGGGTGGCTACTACGTCGCTGGCGACTTCCCTGCAGTTGCTGGCCAACTTCGACGCAACCTCGCGCACGTCTTGCCTGACGGCACACTTGATCCCAATTTTCGGCCCGACCCCATCGCGAACGAAAACGACCCCGGCTTCGTCGGCGAACTCGCGCTCGACGGTGGCGTGCTCTACCTCGCCGGGCAATTCAACACCGTCGGCGGGCAGCGCCGCCGCGATCTCGCCGCCGTTGACGCCGTGACCGGTGCGGTGCGGCCCTTCGACGGGGATATCGGCGGGACCACCGGCGGCACACTGCAAATCTTCGAACTGCACGTCCGCGCGGGCGTGGTCTACATCGGAGGCCTGTTCACGACCGTCGCCGGACAGCCTCGCCCCAACGCGGTCGCACTCGATGGCGTAACGGGGGCATTGCTCCCGTGGACGGTGGCGACGAGCGCGTCTGTGCTGCCACTCGGCTTCGGCAACGGGACGGTCTACATCCGCGGCGCCTTCAACCAAGTGAATGGACAGTCTCGGCCAGGCACTGCTGAGGTCTCGCTCTACGACCCGGCGACCGGCGGCGGGACAGTAACTCCGTGGACACCGAGCGAGCGTCTGTTCGGAACAAACTTCGTTGTGAGCCCACGTTACATCTGGGCACCAGGTCCGAGCGGCAATCC
>JBBQHX010000388.1:0-2623 GCA_038324385.1 Gemmatimonadales bacterium
CTCCAGCTCCTCCGCGACGCCTGCCATACTAAAGTCCGTCTGCATGACCGCGGCTCCGGCGATTCCCATCGCTCGAGCGCGGTTGGGGTCTTCCAAGAGGTGGGTGACCGCGGCGACGAGCGACGCGAGCGAATCATCGACCACCACACCGCTCTTGGTCGCTCGCACGATCGGCGCGAGTCCGCAAGAATCCGTGATGACCACCGGCAGCCCTATCGCCATCGCCTCCAGCACCGACATCGGATACGGTTCGTCGATCGCGGGGAGCACATAGATGGCCGCACGTGCCATCCGTTCGCCGGTCTCGTCCGGGTCCGCTCCGCCTTCCCACGCGACGTCCACGCGTGGCGCGCAAGCTTCGATCATCCGCGCGACATTCTGTCCTTCGCCTTCGTCCGGGCCCACAAGTCGGAAGCGCGTTTCCGGGTACTTTGCGGCGACATCCTGCGCCATCGCGACGAAGATGGCTGGCCTCTTCCGGGCCGCGAGGCGCGCGAGATAGAGCACTTCGGGCGAGCAACCCGGCCCCACGGGTGAGAGGGGCGATGTCGGGACCGGGACGCCGTTGCGAAGCTCACGGAGAGCAAGGGGCCCGCGGGCGACGGCCGTGAGGTCCTTCCGCTCGCGGTCGGTGAGGTAGAAGACGTGTCGCGCGGACTGCAGGACCCGGCGGGTCGTCAGGGCGTCCAGCGGTGCCGCGAGAGGATTCGCAGAGGGATCGACCATGCCGTGTGTCTGAAGCACGTAGGGAATCCCGTGGCGTTGGAGCCAGGACGCCGCACGCAGCGTGACGAAGTCCCGCGCGGCGTGAACATGAATAATGTCGAAGTCGCGCGCACGCTGCGTAAGCCATCGCTGCAGCCCCGGCGCGGCCAGCCCGGCAAAGCCAATTCCGGGAACGACGGTCCGCACGGGGAAGAGCGCCACGGGCACCCGGTCGATCTCGGTCGGGACGTCCGTGCCGAAACCGCGCTGTCCGCCCGCCACGGTCACATCATGTCCGCGCTCAATGAGCGCTCGTGCCTGATTCACGGCGACCCGGACAGGGCCGCCGTAGGCTCCATCCGGGCTCACGAGGGTCACAAGGGAAAGAATGCGCACTCGCGTCAGCCCTGGGGACGCGCGAGCGGCGCGATGACGACACTGCCCGGAGCGATCTCGCCCGACACGAGCGCGGTCGCACCGACAACGCTGTCGTGGCCGATCCGGCTGCCGCGGAGCACTGTCGCGCGCACCGCGACCCAGGCCCCGTCCTCGACGACGATCGGCGCGTTGTCGAACTCGAAGGTGCGGGATCGGCGGTCATGGCTTCCCGTGCACAGAAGCACGCCTTGAGAGATGCAGACGTCACTTCCGATGGTCACCGGCTCGAGGTTGAGAATCCAGCTGTCCTCGCCGATCCACGTATTGTCGCCGACGTTCAGCTTCCATGGCCAGTGGATCCGGACGCGGTGTCGAATGTTCACGCCCCTCCCGATATGGGCGCCGAACGCGCGCAAAATCGATACCCGGAGGCGGGGTGGGCACCACCACCGCACAACGATGATTCCCGACACGACGAGCCACGCCACCTGGATGAGAGGACCGCGCCCCTTGTTGTATCCGCGACCGGTGAATTCGCCGAGCGACCGACGCGGCAGGATCGCACCCCGGCCGGGCACTGCGGATTCCTTCAACGCATCTGCGGCACTGGTCGGATTCTCCGGCATAGCAGGAGTTTACCCGCTTGCCGGGAATATCTCAGCTCCAGACTTCAGCCATCCAAGCCGATATACTGACCGAAAATCGCGCGGAAGGCTTGGTGGCTCGGATGCCGGAACGCCCGATGGCCTTCGCGATGATCGAGCAAGAATGACGCGCGACCGAGGGGGCAAGTTCCTTCGCCGACTCAAAACCGCACTCTCACGGCCACTGCTGATCGCGCAGATCTTGGCTAGCGCCTCCGGCGCCATCGCGATGGTCATGGCGGCCACGGTAATGCAATCGCGCGAGTTCACACTGTTCGCTCTGATCAGTCTCGCCGCCATGACGCTGGTGGGCCTCGTCAGGGCCATCCTCTTCCAACCTGCGCTCATCGAGATGCGGCACGACAAGAACGCATTCATTCCGTTCCGCTACGCGATCGCGGGGGCAGTCGCGGCGGGCGTGCTGCTCGGGGTCGCCGCGTTCGTTTTCGGGGCGTCCGACGCGGCCGGCATCGCGTTGCTCGCGGTGAGCGGCCTCTTTCCCGTCCTGCATGATTGGCTTCGTTTCCGTGCAATGGGGCTCGACCGGCGCTGGCAGGTCGTGGTCGCCGATGGACTGCGCCTGGTGTCGGTGCTGGCTGGGCCCCTGATCCTCATGGTCACGTCGAGTGCCGTCGCATTCCAGGCCTATCTGGGTTTCTCCCTCGTGCTTCCGGTCGCGGTCCTCCTGTTCACGATGCCGCGGGTGCGCTCGTACACTCCGTTCTCTGCGTACGCCCGCGCAGCCTCGCTTCAGGCGACCGACTTCGTCGTGGGTCAGTTCACATCCACGCTGCCGCTGATGGTCCTGGGCGGACTCGGTCCATCGGCCCTGATCGCCGGCGTGCGCTTCGCGCAGACGCTGCTCGGCCCGCTGAACCTCGTCTACGCGGCGAGCA
>JBBQHX010000389.1:0-2617 GCA_038324385.1 Gemmatimonadales bacterium
GCCTGACGGGCGCTGGCCGAGGCGTCCTTGGTGCCCTGCTCGGTCGCCATCACCGCGGCGCTCGTGGCGCCCTGAATCTCGGTCAGGATCTGACGGATCTGGACGGTGCTCTTCTTCGACTGCTGGGCAAGGCTCTTGATCTCGCCAGCGACGACGGCGAAGCCGCGGCCATGCTCGCCCGCCCGGGTTGCTTCCACCGCGGCGTTCAGCGCGAGGAGGTTGGTCTGTTCGGCGATCTCGTTGACGGCCGTGACGATCTCCCCGATCGCCTGGGCCTGTTCGGCGAGCGCGAGGATGCTGTCGGCGATCGACTCGACGCGCGCCTTGACGCCGTCCATCGCCGTGATCGACTCCTCCACCGCCTTGCGCCCCGAGCGGCCGATGTCGGCCGCACGCTGGGCACTTTCGGCGACGGCCTTGGCCCGCTGCGCCGCCTGCTCCGACGTCTGCGCCACCTGGTCGACGGTGGCCACGGTCTGGCTCACCGCCGCCATGCTCTCGTTCGCGCCGGCGGCCTGCTGCGTCGCCACGGCGAGAATCTGCGCGGCGCTCGACGCGAGTACGCCGCTCGTCTCCAGCAGTGGCCGTGAAATGGAGCGGGCGAGCCAGTACCCGATGCCGCCGCCGACGAGTAGCGCCGCGAGCGCACCGAAGATCAGCAGCCGCCAGGCCCCGTCGGCGTTGGCATTCGCGGTAGCCTGGTCTGCCGCGCCGCGCTCGCGCACGTCGACGATCCCGGCCGTGATGATCGACTCGAGCCGCGAGCGGACTCGCGTCGCCTCGGCGCGCAACTGGAGCGCCCGATCGGTTGCCCCCGCGCCAGCGGCGCTAATCGACTCGCCCGTCAGTCGTTCCCAGTCCGTCAGCAGCGTCGACGCCTCCGCCCAGCGCGTGCGGGACGCCGCGCCATAGGACGCGCTGTCGGCGCGTTCGAGGACGTTCAGAATCGCGCGCGCACTGTCGATCGACGCCTCGTGCGCCGATGCGTCCTGTTCCCGCGTCTCGAGCAGATAGCGCAGGAAATCCAGGTTGGCCTGGCGGAGCGCCGACTCGAGCGCGATCGCGCGCCCGACGACGTTCTGTTCCGCCGTCAGCGCCCGGGCGTAGGCGGCCTTCGTGCGACTCGTCGCGTAGGCGCCGCCGCCCGCCACCGCCAACACCAGCAGCAGCATGGAGATGAAGCCCCATGTGATGCGTTTGCTCACGCTCCATCGCATATCGTCGCGTCCCGTTAGGCGTCGGTCATCCGTCCGCGGGTGCGGAGCGGCTCGAGATCATCCTGCTCACATACTACCGCACGGCACGCACGCCAATCAGACCCGCTCGCGCATCCGTGCCCCCGTCCACGTCCACCATCACCCCTCTCTCACCCCTGCTCCGGGTGCTCGGCGGCGATGCCGGCCGCGTCGAGCAGCGGGGTCGCGTCGGCGAGAGCCCCCCGGAAGTAGCCCCCGGGCGCGGTGCCGCCGGCGGCCGACGGCTGAATCTCGGATTCGCGAATGGTGTCCAGCGCGTCGACCGTGTCGACGAGCAGTCCCACCTCTCCCGCTGTCGCCCCGAGGACGAGCAGCGACCGCGTCGCCGGGGCGGGGAGCCCCAATCGCGGCCGGAGGTCGAGCGTGGTGAGAAGCCGCCCCCGCCAGCTGGCCAGATACGCCACCGGCCCCGAGCTGCCCGGCAGCGCGATGATCTCCGCCTCGCGCACCACGGCGACGATCCCCGCCGTGCCGATGACGTACGGTCGACCGCCGAGGGTGAGGCGGAGGATTTCGATCTCCACCTCCTGCGACTCGTCGTCGACGCGATGCGCGAGGCGGCGGGCGCGCTCCGCCAGCACGGCGCGCTCGCCAGCCGGCGTATCGGTCTCCTCGGCATTGGTGGTCTCGACGAGTTCGGCGAGTTTGGCACGGACGGCCGCCCAGTCGCGTACGAGGGTGGGGTCGATGTTGCTCATCGGGGGGCCTCGGTGATCAGACGGTACTGCGTGCGGGCGCTCTCGCGCACGCGGCGCGCCGGCTCGCCATCGCTGGCGGCGACCACCGCGTCAGGTGCCACGTCGCGCAGCAGCTCCTCCACGTTCGCGAAGGCACGGCTCGCGCCCGCAGCATCGCCCGAGCGGGCGAGAATGCCGCCGAGCAGCATGTGCGCGACGACCAGCCGCCGGTCGAGATACAATGCCTGGCGCGCCGCACGCGCCGCATCGTCGAGCAGTCCCAACTCGGAGAGCAGGAGCGCGTGGAGATACAGCAGCTCTGCCGTCGCCGCGTGCTCGTCCAGCGCGATCGTGCACGCCCGGCCGGCTTCCGCCAGCTCGCCGAGGTTGGCGAGCGCGCGCACGCGCAGCACGTGCAGCGCTGGGTCCGTCGCGGCGAGGGCGATCGCTGCCGCCGCGCTCTCGTGCGCCCCACGATAGTCGCAACTCGCGTAGGCCGCCCGCGCGGCCGCGGCGTGCAACTCGCGCTCGTCCCGTGTCGCACCGGGATCGCGTACCGCGGCGGCGCGGTCGTGCGCGGGCGCGGCGGGTTCGTCAGGCGCCTCGTGCGTCGGCCCGCACGAGAGCGCGGCGGCGGGGAGATCGTCGGTGATCGACGCGTACAGCCCCTGCGTCACGGCGCTT
>JBBQHX010000390.1:0-2614 GCA_038324385.1 Gemmatimonadales bacterium
GCGGCCGCGCTGATCCTGTGCGGGCTCGCCACCGCCTGCTATCTCGCCGCCGACTACGGCCGATCGGCGTACGACGGCTTCGTAACGGCGCTATCGGCCCGCACGCGGCAGTCGCCGACACGCTGGCGCGCCGCGCTCGAACTGGTCGCCTGCGCCACCGCCTGGGTGCTGGGCGGCCCGATGGGGCTCGGCACGGTGATCTGCACCATCGCCATCGCGCCCTCGGTGGCCTGGGGCGCGATGACATGGCCGCGCTGCACGCGCGGATAGTTGCGCGCGTGCACCCGCTCGACGCTGGCCCTCAATCAGCTCGCCTGGCGAGTGCGGAGACGGACGGCGGGGCGTCCACTAGCGCGCCCGATTCCGCTCACGAGAACCGCGGGACTCGGTTCGGCGGCGGTCGTGGAGTCACGCGCTGCCTGACGACACTCGCCCGCGGCGGACGGCGTCGTCAGTCGGCGCGCAGCGCGGTCCCGGGCGCGCGCCGAGCGCCATGCGTAACCCGATCTCCATGAGTGTGGCGCGCGACGATGTAGCTCATCACCTCGTTGATCCTCACACCGCCAGCGTTGGCCCGACACCGGCGAACAGCGTGAGACGGATCAGATTGAAGCGCGGCTGCGCGTTTTCGTCGCTCACCACACGACGCATCGGACGCACCGGGCGGTGATACGCCGGCGGCATCAGTGTGGCGGGCCGACGGCGCCGCTCGTCCGCGCGGCGTCTGCGCCGCCATGCAGTTTGCTCGGTGCCAGGAGCCGTGGCGCGTTATCGTTGCGATGGCCCGCCGGCCGGTCTTCGGCTTCGCCGGCTCAGGCGGCAGCAGGGGCTTAGCGACGAGCCACAGTCGATCGGTACGATCAGGCCGTCATCCGCCCAACCGCGGCAAGAATCCGGTATCGCCAGCTGCTCTTTGACTCAACCAGCTTAGTGGGTAGAGACGGAGGCGTTTGCGGAGGTCGCCCCGCTTGAACACCAGCCGTCCGATGCCGTACCGTGTGCATATCGATCCTGATCTGCCGTCGACCACTCATCGACTGCAACGGGAGCCCGGGCCGAACGCCGCGTTCTCCCCATCGCGGCGTGGCGCGACGAGGCACGCGTGCGGCAGATCCCGTCAACCTCCTGGCCAACGACGCGGGCGATCATCAACTGCCCCGTTATCCCCAGCTGACCCTGCCCCCGCGGTAGACGGCGTTCGAACCGGCGCGCCGCTGGCGGTCCGCGCCGGAATGCACTTCGCGCTGTACATTGCGCAGACACCGCTGCTGACGGCTTCCGCACGTGCCGATCGGCGTCACATTCCCTGGCGTGAGAACGCTCGTCTTGGCCGCAGTCACTGTCGCGATCGTCCAGGCCGAGGTCGCCCCTGACCTCGGGTCGGCGCTCGAGCGCACCGCCGCAGGGGTGCACGAGGCCCACCGCGCGGGCGCGACGCTCGTCGTCTTTCCCGAGACGTGGATCCCAGGCTATCCGGCCTGGCTCGACCTCTGCCGCGATGCGGCGCTCTGGGATCACGCCCCCGCCAAGGCGGTCTTCGCGCGGATGGCCGAGGCGAGCCTGACCGTGCCCGGGCCGGCGTTCGACTCGCTCGCGGCGATCGCGCGCGACGCCGAGGTCACGCTCGTAGTGGGCGTCAGCGAGCGCGTGGAACGCGGTGTGGGACGCGGCACGCTGTACAACGCTCTGCTCACCATCGGACCCGACGGGCGCCTACTCAACCACCACCGGAAGCTCGTGCCCACGTACAGCGAGCGCATGGTGTGGGGCGCCGGCGACGCCGAGGGACTGCGCGCGGTGGACACGCCGGCCGGCCGCGTCGGTGGGCTGGTGTGCTGGGAGCACTGGATGCCGCTCGCGCGCCAGGCGCTGCACGAGAGCGGCGAGGACGTCCACGTCGCCGTGTGGCCCACCGCGCACGAGATGCACCAGGTCGCGAGCCGCCACTACGCGTTCGAGGGGCGCTGCTTCGTGCTCGCGGCCGGCGCGCTGATGCGCGCCTCGGCGCTGCCCCCCGAGCTGGAGCCGCATCCGGCGCGCGTGACCTCACCCGATCAGTGGGTGCTACGCGGCGGCAGCGCGATCATCGGGCCCGACGGCCGCTACGTCGTCGAGCCCGTCTACGATGAGCCGCGCGTGCTCGTGGCCGAGCTCGAGTTGGGCCGCGTCCGCGAGGAGAGCATGACCCTCGACGTCGCCGGTCACTACAGCCGGCCGGACGTCTTCGACCTGCGCACCGTGCGCACGGGCCGGCGCGACGCGGAGACTAATGGGCGGTCTGAAGGACGGTCGTGAGACGTTCCATGAGACGGCCGCGCCGTCACCGGCGCGGCGCGTTCGGCGCTCTCGTGCCGGTGAGCGCCTGGAGATCGGCGGCGTAGCGCGCGGCCGCCGCGCGGTCGCCGGCGGCGAGCGCCGCCTGCCGCGCGCCGTCGAGCGACCGGAAGCGCCGCGGCTCCTTCGCCAGCGTACGGCGGTACTCGGCGAGCGCCTCGCCGTGCCGCCCCAGCTCCAGCAGCATGTCGCCCAGCAGTTCGCGCGCCGGGGCGAGCGGACCCGGCGTCACGGCGCTCTTCTCGGTCGCGTCCTCTCGCGCGGCCGACTCGCGCATCTG
>JBBQHX010000391.1:0-2571 GCA_038324385.1 Gemmatimonadales bacterium
GGTGTCGCCGAGCCTAACGCGCGCGACACCGAGGTTGACCGCACTGTTGGCCGTCTCGGGATGCTCGTCACCGAACGCGGCGCGGTGCATGGCGTACGCCTCGGCGTACAGCGGCGCGGCCTCGGCGTGACGACCGGCGTCGCGCAACACGTGCGCGAGATTGCGGGCGACCTGCGCCACCGCCTCGGGTACCGCGGACACGCGCGCCCGTTCGGCGCCGAGGAGTGCTCGTAGCACCGTGTCGGCCTCGGCGAGCTGTCCGCTCCCCTGCAGCGCGGCCCCGAGCGTGCTGAGGATGCGCGCGCTGTCGAGCCCCGTGCTGTCGGCACCCCGGTCGATATGCAGACGATGGATACGCAGCGCCTCACGCGCCTGGATCACCGCCTCACGGCCGCGACCCTCGTTGAGCCGCACATTGGCCAGATACAGCAGCGACGCCGCGAGCGCGGGATCGTCCGGCGGCAGCGTGAGGCGTCGGATGGCTACCGCCTGCTCGGCCAGCTCGCCCGCGTGCGGCCAGTCGCCGAGCCCGAAGTAGGCCGACGCCATCGCGCTCAGGAGGTGCGCCTGCACTTCCGGCCGCCCGCGCAGCGAGGCGGCCCGGCTCGCGCCCCGGTCGAGCACCTCGCGCAGGGTCGGGGCGGCGCCGCCGGGTTGGTACGGATCCGTGCTCGAGAGCAGTTGCGACAGGAAGGCGGTGACCTCGTTCGCCTTGTCGCGTTCGGCGGCCAGGCGCGCCGCCTGCGCGCGGAGTTGCGACGCCTGCACGCCCATGACCGACGCGAAGCCGATCAACAGCAACACCGCCGCGCCCGTCGCGGCGGAACCGAGCGGGGAGCGCGTGACCAGCTTGCGCACCCGGTAGGCGAGGCTCGTCGGCCGGGCGAGAATGGGAAGCCCGGCGAGATACCGCCGCACGTCGGCGGCGAGGGCGTGCGCGGTCTCGTAGCGGTCCGCCGCCTCGGGGCGCATCGCGCGCGCAACGATCGTGTCGAGATCGCCCCGCAACTGCCGGTGCACGCGGGCTGGCGTGCTGCCGCGTGAGGCGGCGAAGCGCGCGGGGAGCTCCGTGTCGACCGCTCCCACTCCGACGCGCGTGCGCCAGACCGCGGCCGACGGTCGCACCGGACCGTCGTCAGGCACGAGCGGCGCGAGCGGCTCGCCGCCGAAGGGCAGGTGCCCGGTGAGCAACACGTGCAGGAGCGCGCCGAGCGCGTACACGTCGGTGGCGGTGGACGCGGGCTCGCCGCGGATCTGCTCGGGCGCGGCATAGGCGCGCGTCATCGGTTGGAAGCCCGGGCTCGTGAGCCCCGGATCGGCCGACGACGCATCGGCGGCGAGCAGCTTGGCGATGCCGAAGTCGAGCAGCTTCACCGCGCCCTCGTCGGAGACGAAGACGTTCGCCGGCTTGAGATCGCGGTGCACGATCAGATGCGCATGCGCGTGCTGTACGGCCTCACACACCTCGGCGAATAGCCGCAGCCGCGCGTCGACGGACAGCGCGCGCTGATCGCACCAGGCGTCGATCGGCGCGCCGGCGACGTACTCCATCGCGAACCAGGGCAAGCCGCGATCGGTGAGTCCGCCGTCGAGCAGCCGGGCGATCGCCGGATGGTCGAGCGCGGCGAGAATGCGGCGTTCCTCGCGGAACCGGCGCACGTTGGTCGGATGACTGGCCGCGGCGCCGCGCAGCAGCTTCACCGCCGCGCGCATCGGCAACTCGACATCGTCGCGCCGCGCCAGATGCACGGTGCCCATCCCACCCCGTCCGATCTGCTCGAGGAGCTGCCACGGGCCGATGCGGGTGACCGGGAACTCGTCGGTGAGGTCGAGCGGATCGACGACCGCGCGGGCCCTCTGGTCGCCCGCCGACGTGTCCGCGGCCTCGAGCGCGTCGAATAGTTCCTCGAGGGGGGGCGGAGCGTCCAGCCAGCCGTCCTCGAGTTCGCAGCCACGCACCCAGGCGAGCGCCTGGTCGCGCAGTGTGAGATCGTCGCCGCACTCGTCGGTGATCAGCCGCGCCCGGTCAGCCGGGGGTGCGTCGAGGGCCGCATCGACGATTCGCTCCAACCGCGACCAGTCCGCGGGCTGAGGGGCCAGGAGTGGCGCCGCCGCGTCACTCACCCGCCTTCCTCCATTGCCGCCAGCAGCCAGCCGCGCGCCTTCGTCCAGTCGCGCCGCACGGTGCGCTCGGTCACGCCGAGGACATTGGCGGTCTCGACTTCGGTCATGCCGGCGAAGTAGCGGTACTCGACCACGCGGGCGAGCCGCGGGGCGAGCAGTGCGAGCCGTTCGAGCGCATCATCTAGCGCGAGCAGGGCGGTGTCGCGATCGTCCGCGCCGCCGATCTGATCGTCGAGGGTGAGGGGCGGACTGGCGCCGCCGCGCTTGACGGCGCGCCGGCGGCGCACGTAGTCGATGAGGACGCGCCGCATCGTGCACGCGGCCGCCGCCAGAAAGTGCGGGCGATCCTTCCACCGCGTCTGCCGCTGGTCGGCCAGGCGCAGAAAGGTCTCGTGGAGGAGCGCGTGCGTGTCGAGGGTGATGACGTCGCTCGACCGCCGCCGGGCG
>JBBQHX010000392.1:0-2545 GCA_038324385.1 Gemmatimonadales bacterium
GGCACCGAGGGGTATCGGAAGGCCACCGATTACATCGCGTCCGAGTTGGCGCGGCTGGGCGTACAGCCGGCGGGTGACGAGGGCGGCTACTTCCAGAATCTGCCGTTCGGGCGCCGTTCGATCGTCGTGCGCGAGCCGCTGGTGCTCAGGGGACAGCCGCTGGAGGTCGGGCGCGACGTCCGATTCGCGCTTCCGGAGTGGCGCGCGCGCGATTTCGGCGGCGGGCTGGTAATCTTCGGCGGCAGCGATCCGGGGGTGCTGCGGCGCGGCGAGGCGACGAATACGGTGGTCGTGATCGTTCCGGGCGCCGACGGCACGTTGCCGCAGATCGGGCCGCAGGGCCCCCTCCGCCGCGCGTCGCTGGTGTTGATCGCGCACGATGGCGAGCCGCCCGAGAGCCTCGCACGCATGTTCCGCAGCGACAGCGCGGTCGGATTCCATCCCGCTGCGATGGCCGAGGAGGGCCCGATGGTCGGGCTCATCACGACGGCGGCAGCCGAACGGATGTTCGGCCGCGGGCTGGCCGCGATTCGGCCGGGGACGGAGATCGCCGGCGCGCCGCTCAACGGGGTCGTGCTCTACTCGGTCGAGGCACGTCCGGCACGAAACGTCGTCGGCATCATCCCCGGCAGCGACCCTGCATTGCGCGGGCAGTTCGTGGCGCTCGGCGCCCATGCCGACCACGTCGGCTATCGGCGCGGCGGCTCGGTGGATCACGACTCGTTGCGCGCGATCAACGCGCAGGCGTGGCAGGCCCAGGGCGCCTACCCCGGCCTGCCACGACTCCCGGTCGAGCAGCGTCAGGCACTCACGGTCGATGTCGACAGCCTCCGCGCGCTCCGCCCGGCGCGCCGCGACTCGATCAACAATGGCGCCGATGACGACGGATCCGGCTCGATGGCGCTGCTGGAGATCGCCGAATCGATCGCGCTCGACTCGGTGCGGCCGCGCCGCTCGGTGCTGTTCGTGTGGCACGCGGCGGAGGAGTTGGGGCTGCAGGGCGCACGGTACTTCGCGACCAATCCCACGGTTCCGCGCGACTCGATCATCGCGCAGGTGAACATCGACATGATCGGCCGCGGTGGCGCCGCGGACATGCGCAACGGTGGCCCGGACTATCTCGCGCTCGTCGGGTCGCGGCGGCTGTCCACGGGGCTCGGCGATCTCGTGGACCAGGTGAACGCGGCCCAGCAGCGGCCGCTCGTCTTCGACTACGGCCTCGATGCCGATGGGCACCCGGAGAACATCTATTGCCGCAGCGATCACTACGAGTATGCCCGCTTTGGCATTCCGGTGGTGTTCATGTTCACGGGGCTGCACGGCGACTACCACCAGGTCACCGACGAGCCGCAGTACATCGACTATCCGCACTACACGCGGATCACGCGATTCACCGGTGACGTGGTCCGCGCCCTGGCCGCAGGCGATGGGCGGCCGGTTGTCGACAAGCCGCGCCCCGACCCGGCGGCGCGGTGCCGGCAGTGACAGCGGTCGCGACCGAGCGGCGCTAGGCGCCACACGCGCGTCCATCGCCGCGCGCCTCGCTGCTCGGTCCCAATCTCCCGATCGGGACTGCCCTGACGGCCACGCGGTCCCGTCACGCGACGCACCCGGCCCACCGGCCGGGTGCGTCGTTGCGTTGGTGCCAGTCCCGACGCCCGGCGCACCGTGGCCCCGGCATTGCCTCTGAATGTGAGCGTTGGCGGTCGCTCCCACCGATGGGAGCACGCGCCTGAACGGCGGCCGAGCAGGCTTCGGTCTGGTTTCTCATTCTGGTGGCGAACATGCGGGTACTGGTCACGGGCGGGACGGGCGTGGTAGGCAAGGAAACGGTGACCCGGCTGCGCGACCGCGGCCACACGGTCAGGCTTGTCTCGCGCGGCGCGGACGAGGACGCCCGGGAGTGGCCCGACGGGGTGGAGCCGTTCGCCGCCGATGTGAGTGATGCCAGCTCGTTGCGCGGGGCGGCCGACGGCTGCGATGCGGTGATCCACCTGACGGGGATCGTTCGCGAGTCGCCGCCAGAGGCCACGTTCGCGCAGGTGAATGTGGACGGCACCCGTCACGTCGTTGCCGAGGCCGCGCGTGCGGGCGTCGCGACGTTCGTCTACGTCTCCTCGCTCGGCGCCGACCATGGCGAGTCGGCCTACCATCAGTCGAAGCTGGCGGCCGAGGAGATCGTGCGAGCGGCGTTTCCGGGTCGCTGGAGCGTCTGTCGCCTCGCCAACGTGTACGGTCCGGGCGACGAGGTGATCTCGACTGTCCTGCGGTGGGTTCGTCAGGCGCCGATCATGCCGGTGCTCGACGACGGCGAGCAGGAGTTCCAGCCGATCTGGGTGGGTGACGCGGCCGATGCGCTGATCGCGATGGTCGAGCGCGAGGACGTGGCCGGCCGCACGCTCGAAGTGGCGGGACCCGAGCTGACGTCGCTCAACGATCTGGTCGACCGCATTTCGACGATGGTCGACCGCAAGCCGCCGCGCCTTCCGATCCCCAGCGCGCTCGCCTCGTTCGGCGCCTGGATGGCGGAGAAGGTGGGCATCGA
>JBBQHX010000393.1:0-2533 GCA_038324385.1 Gemmatimonadales bacterium
GGGTTGTCCTCCAGCGCCTGACGACCCACATGGTACAGCTCCACCCCGATGCGCGCCGTCTCGTGCGACTCCCACATCACGACCAGTCCGCCCGCCTGACGCGGCGTCAGCGGTACATCGCGCCTCACGCCCGTGCTCGGATCGGGCTCGGTGCTCCGGAGCCACGCCCAACTCGCGGTGACGTGCCACGGCTCGGCGGCGTAGCGCGCCGAGAACTCGGCTCCGCCCGTGCGGACCGGGGCCGCGGCCGTCACCAGCGTGAGGCGGCCACCGTCCGCGTCCGAGCTCGTCGCCGGATCGGGACGCACCTGCAACGCGTCGGTGACGCGTGAGGCGAACGCGGTCAGCACGAGTTCCACGTCCCCCACGGGTGTCGTCAGCAGCCCCGCGAGATCGAAGGTCGCGGCGCGCACCCGCTCCGGTGTGGCGCGCACGAACGGCGTCAGGCGGGCGAGCCCGGCCGCCTCGGTCTCGTCGGTGAGCGGGCCGGGCGCCGTCGCCCCGCCGGCGAGCGACAGGCGCGCGGTCCAGCCGTGCAGCGCCGCCGCGTGAGGCAGCCGCACCAGCGCCGAGACACGCGGGCTGACCAGCGTTCCGTACACGCTGTGCTCGTCAACCCGCCCCGTGCCGGCGATCGACAGCCACGGCAGCGGGCGCACGTCCGCCTGGACGAACAGCCCGGGCGCGGTGAAGGTGTAGTCGAACCCCGCCACGTCGCGCGCGCGGTACCGGTCCTGCTGGATCGCCACGCCGCCGACGAGTGCCAGCCGCTCCGCGGGCAGCGTGATCGTGGCCTCGCCGAACAGCGTGCGGTGCCGGTCCCGCTCGCGCACGGCGCCGAACCGATGCTCGTGCGCCTGCTCCACCGCGACCCCGCGCGCGGCCACGATCGCCCGCCGCCCGACGATCGCCTGCGCCGATGCCGCTACATCGGCCCGTCGCGTGCGCAAGGCTTCCGCGAACGCCCCCCCGTCAGGTGCGACGGCGCCGTCGAGTGTACCGCCGTCGCGCTGCTCGCCCGTGAACCCGGCGGTGAGCAGCGCGGACCGCCCGTCGCCCGGGTCCCACGTCAGGCGCGGCCGCGCCACCACCCGATCGAATCCGGGCAGGTCGCCCCAGCCGTCGGCGTCCACGTCGGTGAGCCGCTGACGATGCACGCCGCCGAGGATCGTGTAGCCCCAGGCGCCGCGCAGCGGCCCGCTGGCGAATCCGACCGCGTCCGCGCCCCCCTGGCTCGTCGCGTTGAGCAGCAGATCGCCCGCCGCGTCAGGCGTCGGACGCCGCGTGACGAAGTTGATCACCCCGCCCAGCGCCGACGGGCCATAGAGCGCCGTCGCCGCGCCCTTGAGCACCTCGACGCGCGCCAGGTCGAGCGGCGGGATCTGCATCAGTGACAGTGCGCCCGCCTGCACCCCGCCCAACGGCAGGCCATCGGTGAGCAGCAGCGTGTAGCGGCCCGGCAGTCCCTGCACGCGCACGTTGGCCGCGCCGAGCGATGGGGAGGTCGTCTGCACGCGGAGGCCGCTCGTCTCGTTGAGCAGCATGGCCACGTCGCCGGGCGACATCAGCAGCTTCTCCTCGACCTCCTCGGCGCCGATCACCTCGATCCGGAGCGGTTCGTCCTCCACGCGCCGCGCGCTCCGCGTGGCGGCGACGATCACCGTCTCCAGTGCCGCGCCGGCCGGCTGCAGCCGGCTCACCACGGTGGTGTCGCCCCCTGGGCGGAGTGCGAGCCGCACGGTGTCGGCGACGAAGCCCGACCGGGAAACGAGCAGCACGCGCGACCCGGGCGCGAGCCGGAGCACGACGACGCCCGTCGCATCCGTGAGCCCGCCCTCGGCCGGCGTTCGGTCGAGCGTGCGCACGGCGGCCCCCGGGACCGGACGCGGCTCCGGGGGCTCGTCCGGATTGTCGGCCGCCCCGTCCGCCGCGCGCAGCACGCGAATCGTTACCGTGGCCGGCTCGACCGCCTGGGCGTGCGCCGGTACCCCGACGACCATCCCCGCGACGGCGACGGCGACGGCGAGCAGGGAGCTGGCCGGCCACGCGGCGCGTCGGCGGAAGCGTTCGTCGTGCTCGGACATGAAGATCTGGACGGGGTGAGGCGCAACGGCGTGAGCGACGGAACCAGAACGGTCGGCGACGACGGTGCGGCGGGAATGTGCCCGCTGTCATCGCCGGTGACAATCGGGCGCGGCCCCGATGAGCGAGCGGCGCCCCTGCGAGGGGATGACCGTTGGATGCGGCTCTGGCTATACTCCGATCGGTCCCGCTCCGCTGCCTCCCCTGTCCCAGCCTCGGCGATGCTCGACTCTGCCCCGCGCTCCGCTCCCTCCGGCGACACCAGTCGGCTGACCGGCCCCGCGGGACCCGTCGAGGAACGTCCGCCCGCGCCGGGCGCACCGGGCGCGGGGCTCGACGCCGGCGGGGGTAGCTCGGTCGGAACCCTTCCCGTCGAGCAGCCGGCACGGGCCGACCTGCTGGAAACCGATGCGACGCTCTGGGCTGTCGTGCTCGCCGGCGGCATCGGCTC
>JBBQHX010000394.1:0-2513 GCA_038324385.1 Gemmatimonadales bacterium
ACGACGATGATCCCCTGCGGGTCGGTCGCCTCGTTCATCCGCGAAAAGGTCGTCTGCTCCGCGCCGCTGCCGCTGAGGTAGTGGAGGTTGAGCACCACCGTCGTGCGCTGTCCGGGGCGGTACTGCGGCGGGACGTGCACCAGGTATGTCCGAGCCACGCCGCCCGAGGTGATCGTGCGGGTGAGGTCCCCCGGCCCGGTGACCCGCCCGGCGCAGACCCCACCGCCGACCACGGGTCCGTGCGAGACCCCCTCCGCTCCGGGGCGTCGCTGCACCCAGCTGCCACGCCGAGAGCCATCAGGGTACCGAGGTGAGCGGAGTCAGATTTTTTCACCCTGCACGAAGGCCGTGACCGCGTGCAACTCAGCAGGGATGCGTAGCATAACCGCAGACAGCAGAATTTCGGCGCGGAAAAGCCCCATGCCGGGTCGGTAGATGGGGCCGGAGCTCTCGGCGTGTATGCTTCCGGAATGTCTTCCGAGTCGCCCGCCAAGGCCGCACCCGCAGACGATCACCTGACGCCCGCGCGGGCCTTGGTTCTCGAGGCCTACTACGCACTCCGGCAGGTGCAGCCCGGGACTACGATTGGCTCCGGTGAGATCCGACGCTGGATTCGCCGGCAGAAAGGGTCTGGCGAGCTGCCGAGTGACTCGCTCATCGTGCTCACACTCGCAGAGGCGGGCGTGCCGCGCCGCGGGACCGGACGACCGCGTCGCGATGAGGCCGTGGACGCCGCGCCGGCGGCCCCCCCTTTTGTCCCGGTGCGGCGCAACCCACCCAAGCCCTCGCGATCGAGGTAGGGACGCTCCTGCTGCCCGCGCTGGTGGGCGCGACGCTCGACGCGATCGCGCCCGCGTTGGCGGGGCCGGACGTCGCGCCGGCGGTGCGCGCACGGACCCGCGTGCAGCTCGGCGCCCTGGTCGGGCGCCTGTTGCAGCCCGGCGGGTTGACCTGGGCGACACGCCACGCCGGCGCGGAACCGTGGGCGACGGGGCGTGCGCGGCCGTACGCCGAGAGCACGCTGCGACTGCGTGCGGGCGCGTGGGGCGCCGCGGGCGGCGCGGTCGTGGTCGCGCGACACGTCGAGGCCCAGGTCGCAGCGGCGGTCGCGGACACGCGCGGCGCGGTTGCGCACACCGACATGTTCGATCAAGTGCTGTACACCAAGAAGCCGGCCCACGCGGCACCGATTGGCGCGCTGGGAAATCGCATCCTCGGCGCGACGTACTTCGGCTTGACGATGGTGCGGCCCGACGGCGGTCCGGCGCTGCTCTATCACATCTCGTGGCACAAGCCGGCGGCGCCCCTGGTCGATGCGCTGCAGGCGCTGCACGCGGACGCGCACCGGGCAGCCTGGCTGACCGCCCACGTGCGACTGCACACCTGGGATCGCGGCGGCAACGGGCGCGCCGTGCTGCAGTGGGCGCGCGACCTGGACATCCCGTATCTGACCCTCGCGACAGGCACGGTCTATCTCTCGAGTCAGCGACGACCCACGCACGTCACCGCGACCGGGCTGCCGGTCTTCGTGCGCAAGGACGTCGGGCTCGGACCGAAGAGCCTGCGTCCCGATGGGACGGCGCGCACGCCGCGCGTCATCATCTTTCCGACCCGCCCGTCCGCAGGGGACGCGTGCAAGACCGCGATCCGCTACCGCACCCACGCCGCGCTCACGGCAGCGGAGATCACCGCGCTGGACACGGTCTACAAGGCGCGCTGGCCCGAGATGGAGAACGGGATCAAAGCGCTCGTCGCGGTGGGCTTCGGGGCCAATCGCGAGCGGAGCTTGATCCTGACCACGAGTCGCGGCACCGACGGGCAGCGTGCGCGCTTGACCAAGCGCCACGAGGCGCTGACCACGGAGATCACGGCGCTGCGGCGCGAGCCGCCCAGGGCGCCGGTGCGTGCCAAACTCGCGACGCGGACGAAGCGCCAGCGCGTCGTGCGGCGGAAGGTCGCGACGCTGGATGCCGCGCCGCTCACCAAGGGCGCCCGCGCGCCGACACGGAGCGAGCTGCTCTCCAAGTATCTGACGGCGTTGCTCTACAACGCGCTGGCACTCCTGCTCTCCCGCAGCGCGCTCCACGCCGTCCGCGCGATGACGCCCGCGATGGTCCGTGAACTGCTGCTCGGTCAACCCGCGTTGGCGGTCTTGAGCGCCGAGACCCTCACGCTCTGGTTGGAAGTCACGCCCGACACGCGACAGCGGCCCTTCCAACTCGAACTCATCCGCCTCTTCAATGCAGCACCGCTCGCCCTTGTCGGAGGGCGAACCGTCCGGCTGCGCCTACGGCAAGACACTGAAAGGACTCAGGGTTGAGGCTTTTGACCGCATTCTACGCATCCCTGCTAAGTGAGTCCGGCGCCGCCGCCGCAGGCAGCCTGTGCCCAGCGCCAACTGGCCCAAGGCTCTCCCCTCACGGACGGCACCTTGTGGCACACGGGCAGCTGGTCAACTTCTGGCGAGCAAACCCGGTCAACTTCCGGCGAGCGGCGAAGCGCCTGCGCGAACC
>JBBQHX010000395.1:0-2482 GCA_038324385.1 Gemmatimonadales bacterium
GACGGTGACGGCCACGGGTCCGACGGTGACCGAGTTCCACATCTCGAAGCCCGATGGCTTTCCCGTCGGCACCTACAAGGTCGCGATTCTCCTGAACGGGCAGGAAGTGGAGAGCGAGGAGTTCGAGATCGAGGCGCGCTAACCGCGCTGAGGTCACCGCGTCGAGGACGGGGTAACACGGGGGTCGTCGGGCGCAACGCGCTGCCTGACGACCCCCGCGTGCGTTCACACCGAGCCCGCCAGCAGGGCATCCTCCCACGCGACGGCGGGTGCCGGGCGCGACTGCGTCTGATACCAGCGGAAGGTTTCCCGAAGCCCGTCGTCGAGCGGGGTGAGTTCGACGCCCAGCTCGGTGCGCACCCGTTCGACGCGCATCGTGAGCGGCGGGAGATCGAGATAGACGCCGAAATAGAATGGAGGCGCGAACAGCCCGCCGCCCGCCGCCTCGATCCGCTCGCGCGGCACGTGCACCAGACGTGCCTCACGCCCCGCCGCGCGCGCGAGCGCGTGCACGAACTCCACCTGCGTCACCGGCGGATCGTTGCCGAGGTTGTAGGCGTGGCCGATCGCCGCGTCTTCCGTGGCCGCACGGAGCGCGGCGCGTGCGACGTCGTCGACGTGCACGAACTGCATTGGGCGCTCGCCGTCACCGGGGATGATGATCGGGCGGTCGGCGAGGATGCGATCCCAGAAGAACGCCTCACGATCGAACGGATTATTGGGCCCGTAGATGAACGCCGGCCGGAGCGTCGTCACCGGCACCCCCTGGTCACGATGCAGCGCGAACAACGCGCGCTCGCTGCTGGCCTTGTTGCGAACGTAATCGTCAGGCGCGTCGGACGGCGCAAGCGGATCGGTCTCGTCGTGATCTGTCCCGCCGCCATACGCTGCCACGCTCGACGTGAACACGTAGCGCCGCAGCCGATCGGCCACGGCCAGCGCGCTGGCCACCACCGGTTCGGCCGTCGTGCCGCGCTGCCAGTCGTACACGTTGTCGTAGACGATGTCGAACGACGTCCCCGCGAGCGCCGCGCGCACCGCGTCGACGTCGTTGCGGTCGCACTGGATCTCGTCGACGCGGTCTCCGAACGGGGTGCCCGTTCCGCGATGCATGATGACGACGTCGTGACTCTGGCCGAGGAGGCGTTCCACGAGTGCCCGGCCGATGAACAGGGTCCCGCCGATTACGAGTACGCGCGCCATCGTCGCCTCCGTGGTGGACATTCGGGTGAACGGTGCGGTGGCAACCTGCCGGGTCGGGACGTCCAGGTCAAGCACACTTCGGCGAGGCGAGTGGACGGCCACGGTCATCGGTCACGCCATCGTCCGTCGCGCCGTCACCCGCCGCGCTGTCGCTCGTCTAACGTCGAGCTCGGCTGGTCATGATCACGGCATGCCTAGCGAGCCCGACAGCAGCGGCAACCCGATGTTGCTCTCTGTCCCGTTCCTCGTAAGTTCGTCCATCCCCGCTGTACGCTGAGCTCCCTATCCTCCGGCACGGCCCGAGGTGGAGGTCGCATGGCAGATGAACGATCCGGCCGCCGCACGAGAGCCGCCCGTAAACGCAGCACGGCCCGCAACGATTTCCAGCCCGATCCGGGCAACCTGATTACCTCCATCGGCACGGAGTTCGAGATCGTCCCGGTGCCCGGCGGCGCGGGGAGCACTCTGCTCACCGCCCCGACGCACCGGTTCCGTCTGCTGCGTCCGGCCGATCTCGTCGTCGTGGACGTGTTCGGCTATCACCTCGAGATGCGGACCGACGCCGATGGTCCGGCGCTGGTGCCGAAGAACGCGAACGCGCGTCTGGAGATCCGTTTTCCATTTCAGCATCTCGCGGAAGAGGCGTACTACCGCGCTGGCGTGCCCGTCCCCCCCGAGCCGCCAGGCCCCGATCCCGGGAACGAATCGCCTGCCCAGCCGCCGATTTCATCGCTGGCCGCGCAGCCATCTCGACTGGTCTTCGACGTCCCGACGGGCGAGCGGATCGGCTATGACATCGAGAGTGTGCTGGCGGCGATGTCGCGACTGCCGCTGCGTGTCGTTCCACTCGCCACGGCGAGGACGGTTGCCACGCGCCCAGGCCCGGCCGGCTTCGGTACGATCGTGGAGCTGGCGACCCTCCCCGGCGGATTCCTCCTCGGCCGCACCGATGACGGGCGCGCCGCGATCACCTCGGCGCCCGCTGCCGCGACGGCGGCGATGCGCTCGCTTCCGGCGACGGAGCGCATCCTGGCGCACGGGATTGCGATGCGGGCCGCGCGGACGATGCTCGCCGGGGAAACGGCCACCGACCTGTCGCGCACGTCGATCGACGGGGCGGCGCTCGACCCACGCCTACGCGCTGAATCGGCCGCGTTCCGCGAGGTCGCGCGCGGCATTGGGGACATGATCGTGCGCCCGGTGCCGCGCATCCCACGTGTGCAGCAGCGTCCGCGCGCGCCGAAGATGGACGAGACCTCGATCGAGGCGCCGTTCCGGC
>JBBQHX010000396.1:0-2437 GCA_038324385.1 Gemmatimonadales bacterium
GGCGATCAGCGAGATGCTGGTGTCGCGCACCGCGGCGGCGCCGTCGGTGGTCGCGCGCAGCCTGCCTGACGCGACCATCTGCTCGACCAGCTCGCCGATGCCCTCCTCGACGATCGTCGCGCGGCCGCTGTTGATGAGATCCACCTTGGTGGAGCTGACATCGACGCCGAGCACGTCGTGCCCTTCCTTCGCGAAACACGCCGCCGACACACAGCCGACGTAGCCCAGTCCGAATATGCTAACTTTCATCGTTCTCCATGCATGGATTGAAGCGCGGAGCCGGCCGCGCGCGGCGCGACGGACCCGCCCGTGACGGCCTCGCATGACGCCGCGAAGCGCTGCGCAACCGCGTCCCAGCCGAAGTTGGTGCGCACGTAGCCCGCCGCTGTCTGTCCCAACTGTCGCGCGCCGTTCCGGTCGCGCAGCAACGACACGCACAGTCGCGCGAACGACTCGGGGTCGTCGCCAAGGCAAATGTGCTCGCCGTCGCGCACCGGAAGCCCCTCGGCGCCGATGGTCGTCGAGACCACCGGCAGTTCCATCGCCATCCCCTCGTAGATCTTGAGCCGCGTGCCGCCGCCGACGCGCAGCGGCACCACGAACACCGCCCCGCGCTCCAGATACGGACGCACGTCAGGCACCCGCCCCGTGACCTCGATCGCCTCGGGATCGCGCTCGCCGAGGGCGCGAATCGACGCGGGCGGATTGCGCCCGACGACGGTCAGCGTCGTGCCCGGCGCCTCGGCGTGAATCAGCGGCAGCACATGTTCGACGAACCAGCGGATCCCGTCCTCGTTCGGCATCCAGTCCATCGAGCCGGTGAAGACGAGGTTCCCCGGACGCCGCTGCTCCGTGCCGCTCGGACGGAAGTAGTCGACGTCGACTCCGGTGGGCACATCGGAGACGCGCTCGGCGCCATACTCGCGCTCGAAATGCTCGCGGTCCTGCACCGACACCGCCACCACGTGCTCGACGCGCCGGCAGACGTCGCGCTCGTACCGCCGCATCCGGCGCCACTGCTCAGCGAAGTAGCGTCCCGCCAGCGTGCCGGTGCGCACCTCGGCGTGACGGCGCCAGATCTCGGCCTCCACGTTGTGCTGGAACAGCACGACCGGCACCGGCAGCGACGCCGGTAGATTCACTGCCGGCGCGAGGAAGTCGCACACCACGACGTCGCACCGATCGGGCGTCGCCAGCCTGACGAGCTCGCGCTGGAACGCCGCGCTGCGGTAGCGCGCGAGCGCATACGGCAGCGACGAGGCGACGTTGCGGGCGAGCTCGGCGAAGAAGCGCGGCGTTCCGCGTGTGGCGACCTGAAAGGGTACCGTGACCACGTCGTGCGCGTATTCGTAGGCCCGCTCCGCCGCGTCAGGCGCCGCGGTGCCGTCGTCGAGGCACAGGTAGGTGATTTCGTGATCCCGGGCGAGCGCGCGCAACATCTCGTACGTCCGGATGCGGCCCCCCTTGTCCACCGGATGCAGCAGCTCGGTCTTCAACCAGAGGATGCGCACGTCAGCCCACCCCCGCCAACGTGCCCGCCCGCCCGGTACGATGGGCGAGCGGCGCCAGCTCGTCAGGCGTCTCGCCGTCGAGGAAGATCCGCTGCCAAATCTCCAGATTGATCAGCGACCAGAGCCGCTCACCGTGGTTCGCGGCGCCGCTCACGTGATCGGCGACCATCGCGCGAACGGTGCCCATGTCGAACAGGTCGCGTGAGGCAGCACGGGTGCCGGTGATGTACTCGTCCAGCAGATGGCGGTAGGGGCCACGCAGCCACGCGCCGATCGGCACGGGGAAGCCCATCTTCTTGCGCGACAGGATCTCGGCCGGCAGCAGATCCTTCATCGCGCGACGGAGGATCACCTTGGTGGTCGCGCCGCGCAGCCGGAGCCGCTGTGGCAGCCCCGCCGCAAACTCCGCCAACGGGTGATCGAGAAATGGCACTCGGCTCTCGATCGAGGCTGCCATGCTCATCTGGTCCTGCTTCATCAGCAACTCGTGCAGATAGGTGGCGATGTCGGCGTAGAGCAGCCGGTCGAGCAGCGGCGCCTTGCCGGCGCGGGCGAGCCCGGCGTGGAAGGCGGCATACGGATCCACCTGCTCCAGTTCGTCGAGCAGGCCGGGGGCGAGCAGCCGCTGCTGCCAGCCACGCCCGAAAACGGCGAAGTTGTCGAAGTAGAGCGAATCCAGGTCGGCGTCCATCGCGAGGAACGTCCGACGGAGCCGCCGCGCCGCGCCACCGGTGGCGTCCATCCCCAGCACGCGCTTGCGCACGGCCCGCCGCAGCGGCCCGGGAACGACGCGCTCGTAGGCGCCGCCGAGGGCGAGGTTGGCCATCGTGACGCGATAGCGGTTGTAGCCGGCCAGCGTCTCGTCGCTCCCCTCGCCTGTCAGGACGACCTTGACGTGCTCCGCCGCCAGACGCGAGACGAAGTTG
>JBBQHX010000397.1:0-2429 GCA_038324385.1 Gemmatimonadales bacterium
CGGGTCATGATCTTGTCCGCCACCGGATCGGATGAGTAGCGCCCGGTGTTGCGGTGGCTGATGCGCGTCGCCAGCTCCTGGAACGCCACGTAGGCCAGGCCACGCAGCACGTTCCCGCCATCGTCGTGGTCGTAGGCGGTCTGCAGCTGGTTCATCCGCCCGCGCTCGAGCGCGATGGGGTCGATGTTGCGGGTGACCACCAGATAGTCGCGCAGCACGATGGCGTGGCGACCCTCCTCGGCGGTCCAACGGTTCACCCAGTTGATCCACGGGCCGTCGCCACGGCCGAACATGCGATGGATCTCACGGTGGTAGCTCGGCAGGTTGTCCTCGGTCAGGAGGTTGACCTCGAAGGCAATCTGCGCCACGCCGCTGATCCGCGGCTGATCGGGCGTCCAGGGCTCCTTGTCGAAGTCGCGGCCCATCGAGTACGGGATGTAATCGTGGGGGAACCACTCCTTCGCCATGCCGAGGTGGCGATTCAGCAGCATCTCGGCCGCTGGCTCGAGCTCGGTCAGGAGGTCGCGGGGAGGCGTGAAGGACGGGGTCGCGATCTGGGTCGTCATCGGGTGCTCCGGTAGCAGTAGCGCACCGAACACGACGCGCAGTATGAGTACGGTTCACATCCATCCTTGCACGAATGGGGCCCAAGCGCCCAATCGAACCTCAGCGCGTGCCCCGATCCGTCCCTTCGATGCCGCGTCGTTCGAGTGCGCGGGCCAGCCCGTCGACGTCGTCCACCGTCACGGTCAGCGAGTCCGCACCGTCGCCGCGGGCGAACCACGCGTCGATCGGTTCGCGGAAGCACAGGCACACGCCGCCGTGGGTGCTGGTCCCGAAGGTGAACCCGTGATCGCCACCCGACGCGCGCGGGCCGATCGCCCGCCAGAACCGATAGGGTCCGGTGACCTGGTAGCTGCTGACGTTCGCCAGCGGGCTCTCGAGGCGGAAGATGCCGAACCGCGCAACAAGGCGCCCGTTCGCGCCGATGGAGACCTGCGCGGCGCCGGGTCGGACGCCGATGAGGCGCAGCAGCCAGCGCCACGGACGTGCGCGTCGCAGCGGAAAGATCTCGGCCGGTCGGCCCCCGGAATCAGGGATAGAGCCCACGCAGGGTCGTCGCCTCGGCCACGCGCCCCACCGCGACCATCATCGCCGCCGCCCGCAGGTCGACGTCCTCGGTCTCGGCCATCGCGCGGACCCCGGTCATCGCCTCATCCATGACGCGGTCGAGCTGGGCCGTGATCTCGTCCTGGGACCAGAAGAAGGCCTGCATGTCCTGCACCCACTCGAAGTAGCCGAGCACGGTCCCGCCCGAGGTGCAGATGATGTCCGGGATGACTGTCACGCCACGCTCCGCCAGGATCGCATCGGCGTCCGGGGTGACTCCGCCGTTCGCCACCTCGGCGATGAGGCGTGCCCGAACGGTTGGGGCGGCCGCCTCACCGATCTCGCCTTGGAGTCCGGCGAGCGCGATCACGTCGCAGTCGATCGCGAACAGGTCCGCCTTGGTGATCGGATCCGCTTCGGGCAGGTCGTGGATCGTGTCGTGTTCGCGCATCCAGGAGATCGCCGCGTCGACATCGATCCCGGAGGCGTTGGCCGCGCCTTCCTCGTCGTCGCCGATCGCCACGATGACGGCGCCCGCGGACCGAAGCTCCTCCGCCAGTGTCATGCCGACGCGGCCGAAGCCCTGGATGGCGACGCGCGTTCCATCCAGCGTGCCGTTGGCGGAGGCGATGCAGCGCAGCGCGCCGCGGGCCGTGGCCCGGCGCCGCCCACGGGTGCCACCGACCGCCATCGGCTTGCCGATGACCGATGCGGCCACGGTGTGACCCCGGTGCATGGAGAGCGTGTCCATTATCCAGGCCATGGTCTGCGACCCGGTGTTCACATCCGGCGACGGGATGTCGCTGGCGGGTCCGAGCAGGGGCCCGATCTCGGTGGCATAGCGACGGGTCAGGCCCTGGCGCTCCATCTCGCTCAGGCGTCGCGGGTTGACGCGCACGCCGCCGGCGGAGCCGCCGAACGGGATGCGCACCAGCGCCGCTTTCCACGTGTTGAGCATGGCGAGGGCACGGACCTCGTCCAGGTCGAGGCTCGGAACGTAGCGGACGCCACCCGAGACCGGTCCGCGGTTCACGTTGTGGTGCACGCGATAGCCGGTGTAGACGTGGACCGTGCCGTCCTCGTGCGTCACGGGGAAGTTGACGGTCAGCTCGCGCTTCGGCACGCGAAGCACGCGGTGCATGCCGTCGTCGAGCTGAAGGCGCTCCGCGGCCTCGTCGAGCTCCGCCTGGGTCGTGGTCCAGATGTCGGTTGCGCCCGTCGCGTCGGGCTTCGATGTGGCCATGAGTCCAGCCTAGCGCCCGCGGGCGACGTCTGAGTGCGTGACGCGTCAGAACTCGCCGAGCCCCGAATAGGACTTC
>JBBQHX010000398.1:0-2427 GCA_038324385.1 Gemmatimonadales bacterium
CGGTCGATGGGATCACCGATGAAGAGGACCTCTCTTATGACAGGGGCGCTGAGCGTCGGCGGCCCATCTGCACCCAGCTCACGCGCTCAGCGCTACGGCTGATGCGCACCGAGCGCGGATCGATCGTACGTCCCTTTCCGAGTTTCATGAATCCGGTCGTCACGTCCTCGGCGGTTCCCGGCGCGATCGCGATCACACGATTGATGTCGTTACCGGCGCGCACGCAGTTAGGCCGCGGGTCTGTTTCGAAGCCGCCCGTGGAAGGGCATTCGACCCATGCCACCGCACCTGCGTTGGTGACATCGAGACTTCCAACCTTGGGCTTGCCCGGCAGTTGGATTTCGCGCTCAAGACGACGAGACGAGGCGCGCACACCCTCGAATCTGATGATCGTGAAGTCCACTGGAACGATCCCGTCCGGGATTGCCTGCACAGCGAAACCGATGAGGGAGCCGTGCAGTGCCACCGCGCGCGCGGGACGATCAAACCAGTTTTCGTTGAAGTCATCGGCGAGCACGCGTTTGCGCCCCGTCGAGCGATCACACCCCATGAGCGGGGAATCGATGGTTCCCAACGCGTTACGCTGCTCGACCTTGTAGACGACCGTGAGGGGCCCCTCAGCGAGGACGGTCGCGGACGACGAACGGCACTTTCCGCCGCGGGCTTTAGCGTCGGCGACGATGCTCATGGCGAGGCTGAGGCTCGCGGCGATGACGGTCAGGATGCTCTGAAGCAAGGTCAACCGCCCGCGAGTCAATCAAGGCGTGGGCGGGAGCGGCAGTGGTGCCGACCGGCGGCGGCCGTCTTGTTTCCAGCTCACTCGCTTGGTGCGCTGGCCTTGGATTCGCACGGAGCGTGGTGCGATGGTCGAGCCTCGGCTGAGTTCCACGATCGCGGCGCCGCCGGTCGAGTTGGCGACGCCCGCCATCACGCGTGCGTCTCGGTATTGCCCGAGCGCATCGAAGCAGTTCCCCGTGTCGGGGCAGTCAATCCAGGCCACGGATCCGCGGTTGGTGATGTCGATGCTCTCCACTCGCCGATACGGCTTGTCCGGTGGAGGCCCCATGAATGCCTGCTGCGCGCCGATGAATACGCTCTTCGTCGCGCGTTCAGAGCCGACGGGCTCTCGGAGGTAGATGAGACGAATCCCGATGCTCGCGCCAGCGCTCGCACCCGTGTCCGGCGGCCTCTCGGAGGCATAGCCGACGACCGATCCGTCCACTGCCACGGCGCGAGCTGTTCTATCGAAGAAGTCGGAGTCGTCGGTCGGAGCGAGGACCTGCTTGCGTCCGGTAGAGCGCAGGCATGCGATCAGCTGGACCACTCCGTGCTCGGCCGATCGACGTTTGTAGGCCACCGCCAGCGGGCCAGAGCCGAGCACGGTGGCGGTGGGCGATCGGCACTTGCCGCGAGGCGCCTTGGCTTGCGCTGGCCCATACAGCAGCCCCAGCGTCAACACGGCGAAGGCGACGAGGGACCCCGCCTTCAGCACGTGTAACGGGCGGGGGCCACGTTGGGCTGCCGGATCGCGCTCCACCCGAACATACTCTGTTCGCGGTCGTCAGCGTCGGCGCCGGCCTTCACGGTGGCGTTGATGGCGCTCGCACCGGGATGGGCGTTGCCGAAGACCCAGTGGGCGTGGGGTCCAAGGGCCACGGGCACATTGTTGTCGAGGTAACCCATCTTGTCGTAGGGCGCGAACGTGTCTGGCCCGGCGTCGCGTCTGATGAAGCCGCGGACCAGCCCGCCGGCGCGGACGTTCGATGGGTTGTTCCGACGCGTGGTGCCAACGCCGCTGACGTACGTGGTCGACGACGTGATCGCTGCCACATCGGGCGCCCAACAGGCCCCCTGGTAGGCACCAGAGAAGCCGGTACAGATCGCGTTGCGCAGCGCTGCATCCGTCTCGGTCACGCACCCATCAAAGCCTGGCGGGAACGGATCGTTTGGGTTCACGCCGTCAAAGACCACCGGGGACACATACTGGTCGAGGAAGGGGAAAGGAGCGCTCGGGTCCGGAAGAACGATGAAGTTGTCGGCCTTGCGAAGCTGAACATCAGCCGGGGCGCGGGTCGCCGCGTCGAGCGGCCTCTGCCGGGGCCGTTTCCGCCCGCACCCCTGATAGGCGTCCTGGAGGTCGGCGAAATCACGCGTTCTGAGCCCGCCGGCGACGTTGGGGGTGCCGTCGGGTACGCCGCGGCCGTTGCGGTCGGTACCTGGCGCGACGGGCACCGCTGCGAGCGAGACGAAGCCCTGGAGGGCATCGCCGAGGACCCGCATGACGATGAAGTCGTCCTCGAGGCTCCGAGTCGCCATGCACCCGCGGCCCTGGTACTCGATGATTGTCGGCTGGCTGGTCGGTTCGGCCGGATTGCACGGGACACGGCGCTTGGTGACGTCGGCGTCAGTGGAGTTTTGGAACGTGTT
>JBBQHX010000399.1:0-2403 GCA_038324385.1 Gemmatimonadales bacterium
GCGGTCAGTAGCCGACTGCCATGCCGTCCTTGTGCGGATCGCTGGCGGCCGTAATGGCGGAAGCGCGGCGCATCGATCGCCGCCTGCAGATCCATGCCGAAAACGAAGTGGTTGAGCAGGAACTGCACGTGTCCCTGGGCCTGCACGCCGCCGCCCATCAGGCCGAAGCTCATGTGCGCCTCCTCCCGTCCATTCACGGTGCGAGTGACGAACCCGGGGATCAACGTGTGGAACGGTCGCTTACCGGGCGCAATCGTGTTCGGCAGCCCCGAGGCGAGCGTGAACCCTGCACCGCGAGTCGTAGATCGAGTTGATGAACGACACAGCGCCGCCGCGGCGACGGCGGCGTCGATCGCGTTGCCGCCCTGCCGCAGCACCTCGAGGCCGGCCGCCGATGCGAGCGGCTGGCTCGTGGCGATCACGCCGCTCGGGGCGTAGACGGTGGAGCGGCCGGCGAGGGTCGTGGGTCGCTGGGCCTGGACCAGGGCGGGGGCGGCCAGGAGCGCGGCGACCGCGATCGGGCTGAGTCGGGTCATGCGGACTCCGGCGGGATGAAGCAGGGCGGCCGGTACCGGCGCGCGCGGAACTCGGAAAAAGCTACGGCCGCGCCGAGCCGATCGCCACGCGATCACCCCGCGTGGGGATCGATCACCGATGTCGGCGAGTCGATTTGCCGGCGCATTCGCGCAAAGGGCACCTCAACCCCGCCCGGGAGCGCGACCGTCACCCGTTCGACGATCACGAATCCGAGCGCCGCATAGAGCGGCTCTCCGGGTCGCGTCGCCATGAGCTCGAAGCTCCGGAAGCCTGCTGCCCAGGCCGCACGCGCACACTCGGCGTGGAGGCGCCGCGCCAGCCCCCGCCGGGCCCACGCGGGGTGGACGAAGAACGCTCGGATCCGCGCGGGTTCCGTCGCCGGGTCGAGCAGCGGGTCATCGGCGCGCTTCATCTGATCGCCGCCATAGAGCGTACGACGCGCACTCCATCCGCCGGCCGCCACCGGGCCGTCCGCCGAGTCGATGAGATGGTAGGTGCCATCGGCGATGAGCTGCGTGTCGACGCCGAACACATGCGCGACCGCGGCATCGATCTGCTCCAGCGTGTAGTAGCCGCCGCTCAGCCCTCGCGCCGACGCGTCGATGAGCTCGCGCAGGGCGGGCACATCACCGCGTATCGCGACACGAAGCTCCAGTACCGATGCCATGGCCGCTCAGCGCCGGCGCTTCGGCGGATGCGCCTGGTTGTAGGCGACGGCCTCCAGGAAGAGCGCGCGGAAGGCGGCGCCGTCGAGCCTGTCCGTTTCCCGGAGGTCGATCGCACGACGGGTGTTCCCGTCGAGGCTCGCGTTGAAGAGCTTGTTTGGGTCACGGAGCGACGCGCCCTTGGCGAACGTCAGCTTGACCACCGTGCGGTAGGACTCCCCCGTACACACCACTCCGTCGTGCGACCAGACCGGTGTCCCCATCCACTTCCACTCCTCGATCACATCCGGATCGGCGTCGTGAATGAGCGCGCGGACCTGGGCAAGCCGCTCGCCGCGCCAGTCCCCGAGTTCGCGGATGCGCTCGGTAATTCGCTCGGCGGCGGACTCGCCTGACTGATCCGGCACCGGCTCGGGTGCACTCTCGTTCGGCGGGCTGGCGGTGTCGGTTTGCTTCGTCTTGTTGGCCATCACGATTCGCTGGACATAGGTTGGGCAGCGCCACACACTTCACTCGCATCTGCCTCACGCCGTTCGCAGGTCGACGGTGAGTCCTTTGCGGCACGTCACGACGAGGCGGACACGATGCACTCATTGGAACAACTTATCCCCCGGCAGCTCCGAGGCCTGCCTGATCCAGCCCGCCATGAGCTCCTCGTCGAGCTCGTCGTCCTCATGGATGTGGACATAGCGCGTCTGTTCGTGCTTTGACGCCACGGGTGGAAGCGGATGCAGCGACGCACCATTGAGGAACGTCACCTTGACATACGTCGTGAAGCAGTGGAACGACAGAAACCAGCCCTGGCCATCCACGCCGAAAAAGGGAGAGTTCCACCGCACCGCCTTGCGAACGTGAGGCACCGTGCGTACCACGAGCGCATCGAGGCGGCGGCCGACATCGCGCTTCCACCCGGGCATCGCCGATGTAAGCCTGCACGACGGCGTCCCCATCCGCCCTGGCAATCTGGGGATTTCCGCCCGACAGGAGAACCGGCGCCGCCGCGGGTCCCCAAAGGCCGCGCAGCCACGATGCTCCGTGCCGAGGTCCCGTGCTTCGGCCACCGCCTGCTCGATCATCCGCTCGTCCGTGACGCTCCACGCACGCTCCGCTACCGGAGCGCGCGGCGTGCCCGCCGGGGGCAACCCGGTCGGCTTGTGAACTCACCAGGAACGAGATTGCGCTGCACGCGGATCGGATCACG
>JBBQHX010000400.1:0-2377 GCA_038324385.1 Gemmatimonadales bacterium
TCGCTGCGATCGCCCGCGCTCCGCGTCACCGACATCGGGCGATCGATCCAGGGCCGCGCGATTCGCGCGATCACCTTCGGGCGTGGCCCGACGACGGTGCTGCTCTGGTCGCAGATGCACGGTGACGAATCCACCGCCACGATGGCGCTCGCCGACATCCTCGCCTGGATGGGCGACGACGCGCCGGACGCGCTCCGCGACCGGCTGGCCGAACGCCTGACGATCGTGATGGTGCCGATGCTCAACCCCGATGGCGCGGAGCTCTTCCAGCGGGAGAACGCGATCGGCGTCGACGTCAATCGTGATGCACGCCGGCTCGCCACCCCGGAAGCGCGTGCGCTGAAGGCGCTACGCGATTCGATCGGCGCCCACTTCGGCTTCAATCTGCACGATCAGGGCGCACGAATCCTGACGGGCGACGGGGGCCAACAGGTGGCCATCGCGCTGCTCGCGCCCGCGGCCGACGAGAGCCGCCGCTACACGGGCGCCCGCGTGGCGGCCCGACTGGTCGCGGCCGGTATCGCGACGGCGCTGACCGAGGAGGTGCCGGGACGCGTCGCGAAGTACGAGGACGACTTCACGCCGCGCGCATTCGGCGACCTGATGCAGCAGTGGGGGACGAGCACGGTGCTGATCGAGAGCGGCGCACTGCCGGGTGATCCGGAAAAGCAGCGGCTGCGCGCGGTCAACGTGGTCGCGATCGTTTCGGCGCTCGACGCCATCGCGACGGAACGGTATCGTCAGGCAGATGGTCGCGCCTACGATGCGTTGCCGACGAACGAGCGCAGCGCGGTCGACGTGCTGGTGCGCGGGGGCACGCTCGTCCTTCCCGGCACGGCCCCGCTTCGGGTTGACCTCGCGCTCAACTACGAGGAGCCGGTCGCACGACTGCGGCCGCGGGTGCGTGAGGTTGGTGACCTCGCCGCCGTCGTGGCGCTCGATACCATCGATGCCACGGGGCTCTTCCTGCACCCGGCCGCGGCGATGCTCACCGAGCGCGACGGTGGACGGTGGCTGCAGATCGATGCCCCGGCCGCGTTCACGGTGCGCCGCGGGGCCGCGCCGACGAGTGCGGTGGTGCACACGGTGGGGGAGGGGGCGACTGGAGGGCGTCCGTAACGAACCCCCGGCGCGCACGGCGCCGGGTCCGGTCCGTTTCCTGCCAAGCTCCGTCCTGGGTGCTCCGTCCCGTGCTCCGTCACCGGGCATCGCGGGCACACGCCACAGTCGATCACGGAGAGCACATCGATGCGCTGGTCACCAGGCGGGAGCAAGCGGAACATCGAGGATCGACGCGGGCAGCGCGGCGTCGGCATGAAGGGAATCGGCGCGGGCGGCGGACTGATCCTGCTCGTTCTCAGCCTGATTTTCGGAGGCGACATCTTCAGCGGGGCGGGGCCGGTCTCGACCGACATGGGTGCGGGCGTCGAGCAGGGCCCGATCGAGGAAACGGCGGCTGAACGAGAGAATGTCGAGTTTGTGACGTTCGTGCTCAACGATGCGCAGGAGGTCTGGACCCGGGTGCTGCCGCGCTACGGGACGCAGTATCGTGAGGCACAGCTCGTTCTCTTTCGCGACGCGGTGGACTCGGCCTGTGGTACGGCGCCAGCTGCGGCGGGGCCGTTCTACTGCCCGCTCGACGAAAAGATGTACATCGATCTCAGCTTCTTCGACGAGTTGCACACGCGGTTCGGCGCGCCGGGCGACTTCGCGCAGGCGTACGTCATCGCCCACGAAATCGGCCACCACGTGCAGCACATCCTCGGCACGAATCAGCGCGTGCGGCAGTTGCAGGAAGCCAATCCGCGTGAGGCGAACGACCTCTCGGTGCGCCTCGAGTTGCAGGCGGATTGCTTCGCCGGTGTCTGGGGCAACAGCACCGAACAGCGCCGCCTGCTCGACCCGGGCGACGTCGAGGAAGGGCTGGCCGCGGCCGCCGCGATCGGTGACGATCGGCTACAGGGGCAATCGGGGGGACGAGTCAACCCGGAGTCCTTCACGCACGGGACCTCCGCCCAACGCGTGACCTGGTTCCGTCGCGGCTTCGAGAGCGGGTCTCCCGAAGCCTGCGACACCTTCAACACGCGCTGATCGAAACGCGGTGGCGGCCGACGCGGGGCACGATGGCGTGAGGCAGGATGTTCCGCCCGCCGTGACGCGCGACGACGACACGCACGAACAGCTCGCCCGCGCGCGCGACTTGTTCGCGGGGATGCGCGCGCGGCGCGACGCCCTCAGGCAGGACGACGCCCCCGCTCGCCTCGCCCGGCTTGCCCGGCTCCGCGCGGCGGTGATCGCGCATCGTGAGGCTCTGATCGCCGCCGCCGGCGCGGACTTCGCGAAATCGCCGTTCGAAACCGAGACGTTCGAGATTCAG
>JBBQHX010000401.1:0-2376 GCA_038324385.1 Gemmatimonadales bacterium
AGATCGAGAAGTTCTACCTGGGCCCTCGCGAGGGCCCGGTGACCGAGGCCGGCTTCAGCGTGGTCGAGTACGAGCGCTGGATGCGGGAGCGGGACCAGGCCATCCTCGATTCGATCGCCGATTACAACCGCGACGACTGTATCTCCACGCTTGGACTGCAGGCCTGGCTCGAGGATTGGCGCGCCAAGGCGACGGCCCGATGGCCCGAGCTCGACTGGACGCGACCGAGTATCCAGCACGGACTCCCGTCGGAGAAGCAGCAGGAACGCAGCGCCGAGGTCCAGGAGCGGATGGATCGCCTGACCGCGGGCGTGGATCCGGATCGCGACCGGCGCACGCCCGAAGAGCATGCTCGATGGCTGTTGGCGCAGCTGCTCGACTGGCATCGGCGCGACGAGAAGCCTGCCTGGTGGCTGTGGCACGACCTGCGTCAGAAGTCGACCGAGGATCTGATCGAGGCGAGCGACGGGATCGGCGGGCTCCGATTCGACGTTGAGCTGGGCCCCGACAAGAAGAGCGTGCTCCGTCGCTACGCGTTCCCGCCGCAGGACCACAAGTTCCGAGCGGGCCAAGCGGCGGTGAACCCGGATCCGCGGCTCGGCGAGTCCGGAGCCGCCGCCGGTGACATCACCGAGGTCGACGACGAGCACGGCACGCTCGTCCTGCGCGTCGGCCCAACCGGCCAGAAGCAGCCCCACCCGACGGCGCTCATTCCTGGTAAGCCGATCGGCGCCGGCCCCATGCCCGGCGCTCTGCTCCGCGTTGCGGACGCGGTCATTGCGAACGGGATGGAGGGTGACGGACCGTATCGGGCCGCACGCGAGCTGCTCATGGGCAGGCCACCGCGGGTGATGGGCACGCCGGCTGGCGAGCGACTCGTGCACCAGGGCGAGGCCACGCTCGACGCGGCACGCCGCATCGCGACCGCGCTCGACCAAACCGTCCTGCCCATCCAGGGACCGCCGGGAACCGGCAAGACGTTCACCGGGGCGCGGATGATCGTCGAGCTGATCCGCGCGGGGAGGAAGGTCGGGATCGCCGCGCAGTCGCACAAGGCCATCTCGAACATGCTGCGCGAGGTCATATGCGCCGCTCGTGAGGCGAACGTGACGGTGCGGGCCGCGCAGCGCTGCGACAGCGGAGATGAAGTGAACGACGATGACTCCGTTGAGCTGGCGAGTAATGACGAGATCGATGCTGGACTGGCGGCGGGCGAGATCGATGTGGTCGCTGGGACCGCCTGGCTCTTCGCACGACCGACGCTGGCCGGCACGCTCGACGTCCTGTTCATCGACGAGGCGGGGCAGATGTCCCTCGCCAATGCGGTGGCGATGAGCGGAGCCGCGTCGTCACTGGTGCTGCTGGGGGATCCGAACCAGTTGCCGATGGTGTCGCAGGGCGTGCATCCCGACGGTGCGGGGGAGTCCGTGCTCGAACACCTGCTGGGCGGCGCGGTGACCCTGGACGATCGGCTGGGGCTCTTCCTCGAGACGACCTGGCGCATGCATCCGGACGTAAACCGCTACGTGTCCGATGCGTTCTACGAGTCGCGCCTCGTCACCCACCCGTCCACCGAGCTTCAGCGCATCTCCTCGACCGACCCGCGTCTCGACGGCTCGGGCGTGCGCTTCATCGCCTGCGATCACGACGGGAACTCGTCGAAGTCGCGCCAGGAGGCATCGGCCGTGGCCGAGGCGGTGGCGGACCTGATCGGGACGACATGGACGAACCAGGAGGGTGTCGAAGCGCCGATCCAGGCCCAGGACCTGATCGTGGTCGCTCCGTACAACGCGCAGGTCGCGGAGATCTCCCGCGCCATCGGATCGCGCCTGGGCTTTCCCGTACCGGTCGGCACGGTCGACAAGTTCCAGGGCCAGGAAGGCGCCGTCGCGATCTACTCGATGACAAGCTCCAGCCGCGACGATGCGCCGCGCGACATGGACTTCCTCTACAGCCGCCACCGGCTCAACGTTGCCGTCTCGCGCGCCCGTGCGGTGGCGGTCGTCGTGGCGAATCCGCGGCTCCTGGAGGCGAACTGCCACACGCCGGAGCAGATGCGCCTCGTCAACGCGCTGTGCCAGCTCGTCGAGTACGCCGCCGCTCCCACACAGGCCACGTTCGGCTTCTGAATCGCGGCCGGCGATCGGGCGATGCGCCCCTGACGGTCCCTCGCGGAGCTTCGGCGCGCCGTGTGACCGCGCGGTCGCCGATCCAACCGAGAAGCGCCAGGCCGGTATGGAGCGCCCGATCGCGGGGAGCCGAGGCGCGCCTGACGGTCCCTCGCGGCGCTCACGGAATATAGCGTTACTGATATAACCGCTGACCGCCCGAGGATCAGCAAGGCGAGGAGCGAGTTGAAGATCCCGCCAGCCCTGT
>JBBQHX010000402.1:0-2364 GCA_038324385.1 Gemmatimonadales bacterium
CCGAATCGAGCTCGACGGCCCGTTCGCGGAGGAGGAACGCGCCGTCGCCGAGCGCGCGCAGCGCGCCGGCGAACTGATGCACGGTCGCCGACCGCCCGGCGCGCTGGGCCAGCCGCTCCTGATCGCCTGGCATCGGCGGGCGCAGTCCGAGCTGCCGCACGCGCTCCGCCTCCACCTCGGCCGACGTCACCGCGCGATTGCCGACCGTCGGAGCGTCGACCACCGCCGCCACGCGCCCGTCGGCGAAGTGGCGCGTCACGCGCAGCGTCGGCCCCGTCGCGACGAGCGCGCTCGAGTCCGACTCCACCGCCCAGCGCACCACGTCGCCGAAGAAGCCGGGGAGGCGCGCCATTCCAGCCGAATCGTTAGTCCCCCGCAATGGCAGCGCCGCGACGACGATCGGCGGGAGCGTATCACGAATGATCCGGATCTCCCCCTCCACACTGTCCCCAACGGCGCCCGGCGGCTCGCGCAGGACGACGAAGCCGCGTGCATCGGCGCGCAGATCGCGCGTGCCGAAGTCCGGCGCGTCCAGCCGCGTGACCAGCGGCGTGCCATCGGCCGCGAACACCACGCGCCCCGGCCGCCCAAAGTCGTACAGCACGACCCGACCGTCAGGCTCGGCGTGCACGCTGTAGACCATCCGATACTCGCCCGGCCCCTCCCCCGGCCGCCCATACCGTGCGGCCACGGCGCCCGTCGAGTCGAAGCGAGCGATCGGGCCCGAAGGGTTCCAGATGAACGCGCCGCCATCCGGCGCCACGTTCACCGACGTTCGGCCGTCGAGTTGGCACTCCGGAAGCAGTTCATCGGTGCAGAACCGCCGCTCCTCCACCAAAGTCAGGCGAGGCGCATCGCGGTAGGCGGCGGCCGTCTCGACGGGCTCCTCGCCGCCGCATGCGGCGAGAAGAAGCACGCATCCGCCGATCGCTGCCGCCTGACGACATCCCATGCCTCGCCTCGTGCGCTGGAGAGCACTGCTCGGTGGACCTGTTCCGCCGAAGGTACGTCAGGCAGCGACTCCTGTCGAGAGCGCGGGCGACGTGTCGCGTCAGGCGGACGCCGGCAGCGCGTAGTCGAAGGTGTACGAGTGCCGGCCCGGCTCCACGGTGATCGTCATCGATCCCGCGAGGCCCGTGAGTTCCTCCGTCCCCGAATCCGGGACGACGGTGACCGAGAGCGACTGCGCGCCGGCGGCCATCGTACCCGTGTGCTGCAGGATGAAGCTCCCGCGGCGCCCGCCCAGCGTACCCGTCACCCGCTCGATCGCGACGTAGCCGGCCGAACCCGCGACGCCGCCCATTGCCGTGAGCATCTGCCCACGGCCGGTCGCCTGCAGGTCGCCGGAAAACTGCTTGTCGAGCGACATGCGGCCGAGTGTAGCGCCATCGGTGCGGTCGTCCGCGGGCTGTGGCGTGATGGTTACCTCGAACGTTCCCGTGGCGCGTGTGGTCATGGCGGTATCGGCAGGGTTGGGGGATGGCGCGGCGGGCGACGAGGCGTTCACCGCGGGCGGCGCCGCCGCGTCGTGCGATGGCGCGGGCTCCGCCGAGGCCCTGGCATCATTGCCGCCCGTGCTCCGGAACGCAATTCGCGCCTCCCGACTTTCCTCTACTGACGCGACTCCTGATTCCCGAACCCCGAGACCCGATGCCCAACGTCGACGGCCTGTCCGCCCTCTTCATCAATTGCACGCTCAAGCGATCACCGGCCGATTCCCACACGCAGCGATTGATGGACGTCGCCGCCGAGACCATGCGAAAGCAGGGTGTGACCGCGACCACCGTTCGTGCGGTCGATCTCGACATCCCGCCCGGCGTCCAGCCCGACATGACCGAGCACGGCTTCGACACCGACGGCTGGCCCGCCGTGCAGACGCAGGTGATGGACGCCGACATTCTCGTCATCGGCACGCCGATCTGGCTGGGCGACAAGTCGTCCGTGTGCACGCGGGTGATCGAGCGCCTCTACGGCTACTCGGGGAAGCTCAACGACCGCGGCCAGTCGGCCTACTACGGCCGCGCGGGTGGATGCATCGTCACGGGGAACGAGGACGGGATCAAGCACTGCTCGATGAACATTCTCTACTCGCTCCAGCACCTCGGCTACACGGTTCCGCCGCAGGCCGACGCCGGGTGGATCGGCGAGGCGGGCCCCGGTCCATCCTATGGCGACGACGGCGCGGGGCTCGACAACGAGTTCACGCAGCGCAACACTACGTTCATGGCGTGGAACCTGATGCACGTCGCGCGTATGCTGAAGGAAGCGGGCGGCCTACCGGCCGAGGGAAATTCGCGGACGGCGTGGGACGAAGGGGAACGGTTCGGGTTCGAGAAGCCGGAGTATCGATAGGGGCGATGACGC
>JBBQHX010000403.1:0-2331 GCA_038324385.1 Gemmatimonadales bacterium
TCGCCGATCTCGCGTCCGAAATCGATCCGCAGCTGGTACGAGGGCTTGCGTGCCGCGGGAAAGGGTTGGGCATCGAGGATGCGGCCGACCCGCATGTCCACGCGGACGAAGTCGTCGAACTCGATCATCGGCGCACGATACCCCGCCGGCCGATGGAGGTCCGGCCGGCTGCCGCGGGTAGGACTTTCGAGCCGTTGGTGCCGCGCCGGTCTCAGCGTACGGTCGTGCTCCCACGCCCGTGCCCGCGTGGTCGACCCCCAGCAGGAGGAAACGTGACGTTCTGGAACTGGCGCCGCGGTCCCGGCCCATCGGCCACGCAGGGGAGCGCGGCACTCGCCATGACGCCCGAGCTCGCTCCGATCGAGCTCTATACGGCGGATGCCCGGATCGTGGCCTGGATCGCGCCCGAGGGCAATCGCGTGACCGATCTGCTGAGCACGCACGACGAGCTGCGTCTCTGGCGCCCGAGTCCGGGCTCGGCAGACGATGCACCCGACGACAATGACCACGGCGAGTGGCAGTCGCTGCCGACCTCGCAGGTCATCCTGGCCATGCCGCCCGAGTGGCGAGCCAGCCGGCAGCTGCGCCTCCACCGCAAGCTTCGCCGCGCTGCGGTGCTGGCCGGACCATTCAGCGTGAGCGGGAACGTGCACCTCGCGCCAGGCGCGGAGATCGGACCTCACCTCCTTCGCCAACAGCGCTTTGTTCCGCTGACCGACGCGTACATCCTCCACAGCGGGGACCAGGCCTTCGAGCACGTCGTCAGCGTCGTGATCGTGAACTCGGCGCACATCGCGCAGATCGTGCCCCTCATCGCCCTGGCCTAGCCCATCTCCCGGTCGCGCCCGTTGGGGTGCGCATCAGCCGATGACCTTGCGGGACGCACCCCGGCGCGAGCAGAGAGGTGCACGGGGGATAATCCCCGCCATGTCCGTCCTCAGGACCACGATCGATCCGGACTCCGACGCAGCGCGCGCCAACGCCGATGCCATGCGGGGCAGCGTGGATGATCTGCGGTCGCGCACGCTGGGTCTGACGGCACGCGGGGCGGGGGGGGACGAGAAATCCATCGCGCGACATCGCGAGCGCGGGAAGCTGCCGGTGCGAGAGCGGATCGATCGGCTCATCGACCCGGGAAGCGCGTTCCTCGAGCTCTCCACCCTGGCGGCGACGGGCCTCTACGACGGCGACGCGCCCGGCGCCGGCGTCGTGACCGGCATCGGGCGGGTCGAGGGGGTCGAATGCGTGGTGGTGGCCAACGATGCCACGGTCAAGGGCGGCACCTACTACCCGATGACCGTGAAGAAGCACCTGCGGGCGCAGGAGATCGCGCTCGAGAATCGGCTTCCCTGCCTGTACCTCGTGGACTCGGGCGGCGCCTTCCTGCCGCTCCAGGACGAGGTGTTCCCCGATCGCGAGCATTTCGGCCGCATTTTCTACAACCAGGCCCAGCTCTCGGCCCAACGCATTCCGCAGGTGGCGCTCGTCATGGGGTCATGCACCGCGGGCGGGGCGTACGTGCCGGCGATGTCCGACGAGACGGTCATCGTGAAGGGCACCGGCACGATCTTCCTCGGCGGTCCGCCGCTGGTGCAGGCCGCGACCGGCGAGGTCGTGACGGCCGAAGAGCTCGGCGGGGCCGAGGTCCATACCGTTGAATCGGGCGTCGCGGACCACTACGCGCTCGACGACGAGCACGCTCTGGCCATCGGCCGTCAGATCGTCGCGAATCTTTCCTGGCGCAAGCCCGATCCGCCCTGGGTGGTCAGGGAGACGGAGGAGCCGGCGGTCTCGCCCGACGAGCTCTATGGCGCCATTCCCGCCGATGCGCGCCAGGCGTACGACGTGCGGGAGGTGATCGCGCGGCTCGTGGACCACAGCGACTTCCACGAGTTCAAGGAACGCTACGGCGAGACCCTCGTCACGGGCTTCGCGCGGATCCACGGGATGCCCGTCGGGATCATCGCCAACAACGGAATCCTGTTCAGCCAGTCGGCCTTAAAGGGCGCGCACTTCGTCGAGCTGGCCAGCCAGCGACGCATCCCGCTCGTCTTCCTCCAGAACATCACCGGCTTCATGGTCGGCCGCGAGTACGAGGCGGGCGGCATCGCGCGCGACGGCGCCAAGCTCGTGACGGCGGTCAGCACGACAAACGTTCCGAAATTCACGGTCATCATCGGCGGCAGCTTCGGCGCGGGGAATTACGGCATGGCCGGGAGGGCATTCGGTCCCCGCCAGCTGTGGATGTGGCCGAACGCCCGGATCAGCGTCATGGGCGGCCCGCAGGCAGCCCGGGTCCTGTCGACCGTCCGTGGTGGCTTCGACACCGAT
>JBBQHX010000404.1:0-2326 GCA_038324385.1 Gemmatimonadales bacterium
GGCCATCGGCAACGAATTCATCGCCATGATCAAGGACTCGGCACTCGTCTCCACTATCACCGTGCACGAGACGCTGTTCATGGCCCAGCGGATCGGCCGCAGCGCCTTCGAGCCGATCGCGGCGCTCATGATCGCCGGCGCGGTGTACTGGACCCTCACGATCATCTTCAGCTTCTTCCAGGAGCGACTCGAGCGTCGCCTATCCCGGGGTGACCGATGACGCAGCCCGACCTTCCTGACCACGGGCAGCGGCCGGCGACAGCATTGAGCGGCTACGAGCGAGACTCCACGCTCCCGTCGCACATCGGCGAGCCGATCGTGAAGATCGAGGGCCTCGAGAAGTACTTCGGCGACAACCACGTGCTGCGCGGCGTCGACCTCGAGGTTCGGCAGCGCGAGGCTGTGATGATCATCGGCCGATCCGGATCGGGTAAGACGACGCTGCTGCGCTGCATCAACTTCCTCGAGGAGCCGACGATCGGCGCCATTGAAGTCGATGGGGTCCGCGTCGACGCCGATCCGCTCCACGCGCGCGATCGCCAGCATCGCGAGCAGATCCGCCAGATCCGGCTCCGGGCCGGCATGCTGTTCCAGGAGTTCAACCTGTTCCCGCACATGAGCGTGCTCGCGAACTGCATCGAGGCGCCGACACGGGTACTGGGCCATTCCGCGGAACAAGCGGCGGAGCGCGCCGATTACTACCTCGAGGTCGTGGGCCTGGCCGAGAAGCGCGACGAGTACCCATCGCGGCTGTCCGGCGGGCAGAAGCAGCGCGTGGCCATTGCCCGGGCGCTGTGCATGGAGCCGAAGGTGCTGCTGTTCGACGAGCCGACATCGGCGCTCGATCCGGAGCTCATCGGCGAGGTGCTCGGCGTCATGGAGGACCTCGCGCACAGCGGAACGACGATGATCGTGGTCACCCACGAGATGCATTTCGCGCAGGAAGCGGCGGACCGGGTCGTCTTCATGGAGGACGGGGTGGTGATCGAGCAGGGGCCGCCGGAACAGGTCCTCAACGATCCACGTCACGAGGAGACCGCGCACTTCCTGCGCCGATTCCTGGATCGCTGAGCGTGAGGGGGCCTGCGCGGCTCGGGGGCGTGCTTCCCGGCCCGATTGGTCGGCTTTCCTATCAAACGGTCATCCCCAGAACGTTATCGGCGAAATCTGCGTTGAAATCCGATCAGATTTGCGTGACAGGAATGTTTGAGATGGTTCGGCGTCGTTTCCACGCTCAGAGCCACGCGCTAGGCCCTCGCCCCGGGCTCGAACCGCAGTTAAGGACCCGCGGGTGGGAATCTGATAGGAAAGCCAGGGGCTGGGCCGGGTCGGGCTGGGTCGGGCCGGGTCGGGCTGGCTCGGGCTGGGGCTGCCCCGCACGGCGGCCGCTTTCCTATCAAACGGTCATCCCCAGAACGTTATCGGCGAATCCGAGGCAGAAAGCCGATCGAACTTGCACCACGCGCAAGTTAGCGAGGGTCAGGCGCGGGATCCACGCTTGAAGCAGATCGGCGGACTCGTTGCACCCCGACCCGAGTGCCGCTAACGACCCGTGGGTGCGAATCTGATAGGAATGAGAGGGCCGACACCGCGCCTCGCGGCTCGCGCAGCCACGCTCGCATCTGGCGGCCATCGGACGGGAAGGCGTGTCGGAGCACGGTCGCGTGCATGGCCAGCCGCCGATGGTTCGTCGTTGAGTTCCGGAGCAGCACCCAACAACTGACCGATGCCACGTCCCAGCCGCGCTCGGCCGCAATGCGGGCCGCAAGTCGCCGATAGCGATCGACCGCGCCGATGAGATCCTGGACATCCACCAGCATGGTTTTCAGCTCGATCACCAGCAGGCAGCGCGACTCTGGATCGTACGCCAGCAGGTCGATCACCCCGCGCTCACCATAGATCGAAAAGCTCGCCTCGGCGGCCGTCAGCCATCGCGTGCCTTCGAACAGCCGCGCGACCTCTTCGTGCATGGCCGCATGCCCCGCGTTGAGGGTGCGGTCGAGGTCGCCGCCGCGCCACAGCGGCACGAGGTCGACACGCACATCGAGCGCCGCGGCCACGCGCATGATGGTACCGGCCGAGAGCGACTCGATGTGTCCCCGTTCCAGCCGCGAAACCGTCGTCGACGACACATGTGCCGCCCGAGCGAGATCGATCTGTCGCCATCCTCGACGAAGACGCACGGCACGCACCGATCCGATGCGCCAGCCTTCCACGGGCTATATGCTCACGCCCGCGGGTTACTGCCCCATTACCACCCGCTTACCCGCCCCGGCCTACTCGCGCCGGCTTGCGGCGCGTGCCGGGCGCAACGAGGTGACCTCCG
>JBBQHX010000405.1:0-2315 GCA_038324385.1 Gemmatimonadales bacterium
GCACCGGGCGAGAGTTACCGCTACGAGTTCACGGTGCGGCCCGGGTCGGCGGGCACCTACTGGTACCACCCGCACCCCGATCATCGCACGGGCAGCCACGTCGCCCGCGGACTCTACGGCGGCGTGATCGTGCGCGCGGCCGACGATCCCCTCGCCTCGATCCCGGAACGGCTGCTGATCCTGTCGGACAACCGGTTCGCGCCCGACGGCTCGCTGGATCTACCGCACCGGCACTCACCGCGCGGGCGGGTCGACTTCGAGAATGGGCGCGAGGGAGACGTGCTGTTCGTCAACGGCGCCGAGATGCCGACGCTGGCGATCCGCAGCGGGGAGGTGCAGCGGTGGCGCATCGTGAACACGTCGGCAGGGCGCTACTACCGCCTCACGATCCCCGGACACACGCTGCTTCACGTCGGCAGCGATGGCGGACTGTTCGAGCGGCCGGTGGAGGTGACGGAGCTCCTCGTCGCGAGTGCCGAACGAGTGGAAATCCTGGTTCGTGGAACGGGGCAGCCGGGCGAGCGCACCGAACTCCAGCTCCTGCCATACGACCGCTACATCCCGCAGACGCGACCACCCGACTGGAACATCACGCGGCCGCTATTGACGCTCGCCTACTCGGACGAGGCGCCGGTCGCGCCGGTGGTGATTCCGGCGCGCCTTCGGCCGGTTCCGGTGCTGGACACGGCGGCATCGACCGCGACGCGCGTGATGGTACTGACGCAGGGCTTCATCAACGGCAAGTCGATGGACATGGGCCGCGTCGACGTGAGCGCGAAGCTGGGCGCAACGGAGATCTGGGAAGTGGAGAATCTGGTGGGCCTGGACCACCCCTTTCACCTGCACGGCTTTCAGTTCCAGGTGCTCGACCGCAACGGCGTCCCCGAACCGTTCCGGAGCTGGAAGGACGTGGTCAACGTACCCAAGCACGAGACGGCCCGCTTCATCGTGCGGTACGAGAACTACGCCGGGAAGTGGATGTTCCACTGCCATATCCTGGATCATGAGGACCACGGGATGATGGGCGTGCTCGAAGTCACACCCTGAGGAGGCCGACATGACTGAACGGTTGCGCGATTCGATCCGGTTCGCCAGGTGGTGCATCATCGGTCTGTCGGTCGCGGGATGCATGTCGCCGGGCGCGACGGGATCTAACGCCGGCGACGCACCCGCCGCACGCCAGATGGCGTACGCGTCGACTCCGCCCTGGCGCGGCGAGGGGCCATCGGCGCGCCTGACGACCCTCGATGAGCAACTCTTGCGCGGCCGGCACCTCACCCTGACGCACGACTGCGGCGGCTGCCACGGCGGCGGCGCGGATCCCTCCGCCGAGGGGTTTCTGGCCGGGATGACGCGCCCGGAGCAGGAGTTTCTGATCGGGCCCTGTGCCCAGACACCCGGTGCGCAGCCCTGCTTCCGGACGCGCCCCCGGAATCTGACGCCCGACAACGCCACCGGCCTCGGCCGCTTTACCGAGCGGCAAATCTTCAACGCGATGCGATACGGACTCCGTCCGGGTGAGACGCCTGACGTGGAGATCACCTCGACGGTGCCCGGGCAGGGCAACTTCCCCGAGAATCCCAAGTACCTCGCGCCGCCCATGCCCTGGACCGCCTGGCGCCACATGCGCGACGACGAACTGCGCGACATGATCGCCTATCTGAAGCACGGTGTCCGACCGGTCAACAACCGTGTCGCCGACAGCGAGGGACCGCCCGACTTCTGGGCGAGCGAGTATACCGTCGAGAAGATCGGCCCCTATCCCGCGGCGCCCTTCCCGACGGTGCGTGAACGGATGGGGGCGCGGTAAGCTGGAGTCGCCGAGTCTGGCGCGAACGGATGATCAGGTTGATGTCGCCGACGTAGTACGTACGCTCGAACTCCGACGTGCGCCAGAACCCGACGATCAGATACACCTCGCCGCTGGCGCGCGTGGTCTTCGTGAAGTCGTACTGTCGATCGTGCCGGTCGGCCTCCGTGGTCATCTAACAGATCGCATCGTGCACGAAAACGTGATCAAACGGCCGGCCGAGTCGCGCGAGCGACGTGCGCACATTTCCGATTGAGCGAGCGGCTGATCTCCAGTATCGCCTGTGCTGCATCGACGAAGTTGAACGGGAACGACACCTTGCCTGACGAGCCTAGGGCGCGCCCGCCACGACCCGGTACCAGGCGACGATCGGCACGTCGCGCGCGTCGGGGGTGACGACGAGGAGCCGGCTCCCGTCCCCGCCCACCACCTCGGCGCGCGCGTCGAGTCGGAGCTGGCCGACCACCGCGCCCTCGCGATCGAACAGCGTCCAGCGCGCCGACTC
>JBBQHX010000406.1:0-2314 GCA_038324385.1 Gemmatimonadales bacterium
GAGGGCGCGGGTGGCGGCGCGGCGCTGAGGTCAGTTCCGGCCGACGGGGACCCCGACGCCCTCGCCGACCGATGCGTCAACGGGCGCGAGCATGCGCATCGCCCCGTTGAACTGCACGACACCGTCGAAGGCCTGGCTGCCTTCGGTCACGCGGACGAAGGTGCGCGCGCCGGTCGTCAGCTCGGCGTTCGTCGCTCGGTCGATGGCCAGCACGTCGAATCGGTACACGCCTGGCCCGACGTTCAGCTGCAGGTCGATCTCCGCCGACCACGGGCCGACCGGCCGCCCCGCGATGTCGCGCATCCGGCTGCCCAGCTCGTAGATGATGGCGTCACCCCACTGCACCGAGCGGACGCGCACCGCCAGCGGCTCGCACGTCGGAGGCAGCGGGCGCAGCACCCGGCCGGCCACCCGGAGCGTGATCCACTCGCCGGGGCGTACGACGTGCTCGTCGACGAGCGCCACGGAATCGATGAGCACCGGCGTATCGACGTCATGCTCGGGCGTGACCGCCGCGTTGTGGATGTACTCGGCGATGCAGTCCTGCGGACTACCCTCGGCCAGCACGGCGCCCTGCTTCAGCACCAGCGCCTTGGTGCAGAGCGACGCGATACGGTCGAGTTGGTGCGACACGATCACCACCGGGATCCCGCTGCGGACCATGTCCTTGATGCGGCCGAACGCGCGGTCCTGGAAGCTGTAGTCGCCGACCGCCAGCACCTCGTCGATGATCAGCACGTCCGGATCGAGGTGCGCCGCGATCGAGAAGCCCAGCCGCGCGTTCATCCCGCTCGAGTAGCGTTTCACCGGCGTGTCGATGAAGTCGCCGACGCCGGCGAACTCCACGATCCGGTCGAACTTGCGCGCGATCTCGTCCTTCCGCATGCCCATGATCGAGCCCTGCAGGAAGAGGTTCTCTCGCCCAGTCAGGTCCTGGTGGAACCCGGCCGACACCTCAATGAGCGCGCCGGCCCGGCCGCGGACCTCGATGCAGCCGCGAGTCGGGCGGAGGATGCGGTTGAGCATCTTCAGCACCGTGCTCTTCCCCGCGCCGTTCGCGCCGATGATGCCGAGCGCCTCTCCTGGCCTCACGTCGAACGAGACGTCGCGGAGCGCCCAGAACTCCCGCCCCGTGATCTCGTCGGGGGAGGGCCCCGCCCGCCGCGTGAGCCGGCGCGCGGCCGCAGGGATCAGGTCGCGCAGGCTGTCGTGCACCTCGCCACGGCGGAACTTCTTCCAGACGTGGTCGAAAACAATTCCAGTGTCCATGAATCGCGTCTCAGACTCAGGCGAACTCGGCGAATCGGCTCGACGCCCGCCGGAACATCAGGAGGCTGAAGACCAAGCCGCCGAACGCCCAGGCGGCGCTGTAGAGCAGATACCAGGGTGACCAGGCCAGAATGCTCTGGCCATCGCGGCCGATCACCTCGAGCGACCGCAGGAGCGGATGACCCTCGGTCACGCTGAGGCGGAGCCCTTCGAGGAGTGGCGCGAGCGGATTGAGCATCAGCAGCTTCGCGCCGAGCGCGCCGAACATGGCGGGCTCGAACAGGACCGGCGTGAAGAAGATGCCGAAGGTCAGCAGCACCTGGACGAGATACTTCACGTCGCGGAAGAACAGATTCGCGCAGCTCAGGAAGAGCGCGGCGCCGGCCGTGAAGGCGAGGAGCGTCACCAGCACCGGAAGCGCCCACAACGCCGCGAGCGTGGGAACCACGCCCATGAACGGCAGTGCGAGCAGCACCGCCACCGCGCCGATCGTGCTATCGAAGATCTGCGCCCCCACCGCGGACATGGGCAACACCTCGCGCGGGAAGTAGATCTTGGTTACCAGCCCGATGCTCGCGAGCAGGCTCGGCGTCGCGAAGCCGATGGCCCCGACGAAAAAGGACCATCCGATGGCCTTCACGGCCATGCCGGCCACGTCGCCGCTCTCGACCGCCTGGCCCGCCACGTACGCCATGGCGTAGCGCACCAGCAGCCCGGCGAACACGATCAGGAGCGGCATGATGAGCGCCCAGGCGAAGCCCATCACCGCCTGCTTGTACCGAATGCGGACGTCGCGGAGGGTCAGCTGCGTGAGCAGTTCCCGGCTGTGCCAGACGTCGCGGACGATGTTCGTCAGGCTGCCGCCAGCTTCGCGCTCGGTGGCGTCCGCCCTGTAGTACTGCGCGCTCGCCAGCCCCGCCGGCGGCGGCGGCACATCCCTCGTCACCGTCACCGGAAGACGCTCTGCTGCGGATCCTGCGTCAGCCACACTTCGTCCCTGCGCTCTATGTGTGATCGATCGGCGCGTGGCCAAGCCGCGGCCTCG
>JBBQHX010000407.1:0-2302 GCA_038324385.1 Gemmatimonadales bacterium
GGCCACCGAGGTCGAGCTCAAGGAGAAGAAGCACCGCATCGAGGACGCGCTGTCCGCGGCCCGCGCGGGCGTCGAGGAGGGCATGGTCGCCGGTGGCGGCTCGGTGCTCATCCACTCCCTGCCGGCCCTGGACAAGGTCGAGGTGCTCGGTGACGAGCTCATCGGCGTGAACATCCTGCGCCGCGCGCTGGAGGAGCCGCTCCGCCAGATCGCGATCAACGCGGGACAGGAGGGCTCGGTCGTCGTCGAGGCGGTCCGCAAGCTCGATCCCGGCAGTGGCTACGATGCCGCCAAGGGCGAGTACGGCGACCTCTTCGCGGGCGGTGTCATCGACCCGGCCAAGGTGACCCGATCCGCGCTCGAGAACGCGGCGTCGATCTCCGGCCTGCTCCTCACCACCGAGACGGTCATCACCGATCTCCCGGAGAAGGATAAGGGGATGTCGGGCATGCCACCCGGCGGAGGGATGGACTTCTAGTCCTCCGATCGCAGAGACGAGAGCCCCGGCCAGCGCCGGGGCTCTTTCTCATTCCCGGGGCTGCGGTATTGTCGAGATCGGCCGGCTCCCGCGCGTCGTCCTGTCGAGAGCGGCCAAAGGTGGCCGCCGCGCGCCGAGGAGGAAGGGACTGATGCGCTACGTGATCTTCACCTACGTCCATCCCGACGATGCCGCGACTTGGGAGAGGATGTCCGCCGACGAGCAGGCGGCCGACGTCGAGCGCCATCGGGAATGGTTCCAGATCTGGCGCGAGCACGTCGTCTCCGGCGAGGAGCCCGACAGACCGCAACACGTGCGGTCGCTGCGTCCCGGACGCCAGGGCGACGGCGCCTCGGTCACCGATGGCCCGTTCATCGAGAGCAAGGAGTTCCTGGGCGGGTTCATCGTGGTGGAGGCGGACTCGATGGACGCGGCCGTCGAGATGGCCGGCCAGTGGCCCGCGCTCACGAACCAGCCGAGTGCCGTGGTGCAGGTCCAGCCCGTGTTCGTTCGCGATTGACCGCGCTGCGCGGACGCTGAGCCGCGCCTAGAATCGAGCGGATGCCCGATTCCGCCGCTTCAGCACGCCCCGCACGCCTCTCGCCCCAGGAGATCCTCGATCGCCTCAACCCGCCGCAGCGGGAGGCGGTCGGCCACCTGTCGGGTCCGCTGCTGATCCTGGCGGGTGCCGGGAGCGGCAAGACCCGCGTGCTCGCGCATCGCGTGGCGTACCTCATCGCATCGGGCTATAAGCCGTGGCAGATCGTGGCCGTGACCTTCACGAACAAAGCGGCGGGCGAGATGCGCGATCGGATCGCCGGACTCATCGGCGAGGATGCCGCTCGCGAAGCGGCCATCGGCACGTTCCATTCGCTGTGCGCGCGGATTCTTCGACGCGAAGGGACCGCGATCGGCCTGACGAGGAGCTTCACGATCTACGACCGTGCGGACCAGGTCGCACTCGTGAAATCGGTCCTGCGGCGGCTGGATCTCGACGAGAAGCGCTTCAGCCCGACCGGCATGCTGGCCTGGATCGGCCAGCGGAAGGATGAGCTGGCGGACGTGGCCACCGCGGCACGCCAGGCCTCGAACTACTTCGATGAGACGGCCGCGCGCGTCTACGAAGCCTACCAGCGCCAGATGGGCGAGGACGACGCAGTCGATTTCGACGACCTGCTCATGCGAACGGTCTTCCTGTTCGAGCAGCACCCCGACGTGCTGGCGCGCTACCAGGGCCGCTGGCAGCAGATCAACGTCGACGAGTACCAGGACACGAACCGCGCCCAGTACCTCCTGTGCCGGCATCTCGCGGCCAAGCACAAGAACCTGGCCGTGGTGGGCGACGACGACCAGTCGATCTACTCCTGGCGAGGCGCCGATCTCCGCAACATCCTCGACTTCGAGACCGACTATCCCGACGCGAAGGTCGTGAAGCTCGAGCAGAACTACCGCTCGACGCAGACGATTCTCGACGCTGCCCACGCGGTCGTCAGCCGCAACGCGGGGCGCAAGGACAAGCGCCTGTGGACCGATCGCGGCGGCGGCGCGCAGATCACCCTGTTCGACGCCTACAACGAGTACGAGGAAGCCGAGTTCGTCGCGCGCCAGGTCGAGAAGCTCGTCGGCGGCGCCGGCCGCGGCTCGATGGCCCGATTGCTCACCAGCCGCGCCGATGACGAGGACGGGTCGCTGCGCTATGGGGACATCGCGATCGCCTACCGCATCAACGCCCAGAGCCGCGTGATCGAGGAATCGCTGATGCGATTCGGGATCCCGTACCAGCTGGTGGGCGGCACCCGCTTCTACGAGCGTCGCGAGGTCAAG
>JBBQHX010000408.1:0-2293 GCA_038324385.1 Gemmatimonadales bacterium
GTCGTCCGCCGCGGTGCTGGGCACGTTGTGGTCGCAACTCGACGGCGGATCGATCGCGGGCTGGGGTGTGTTCACGATTTTCGCTGCGTTCAACGTGCTCTGGGTGCGCTACCGGATCGCGCTTTCTAGTGCACGCAGCTCGCCGGCCTGACCGATCGGGACGTCGCTGCGATCTTCCGCAGCACGCGGACTCGACTGGGCCGACGTGAGGCCGCTGATCGTGGAGGCGTTCGCCGAGGTTCCGGACGTTCGCGTCCTGCTCTATGAGCCGGCCGGATCAGCGCCGCGGCGAACTCGCCGGATCCGTGCGCTGCGGCAGCACTGCGAGAACGACGATATGGTTGGTTTCCCAGCAAGGCCCGTGGATCGTTTCGTAGACGACCAGGAAACGGAGCGGCATCGCCTGAATCGCGTCGACTCCTGCTTCGACTTCGGTACGGAACGTGTATCCGTGTTCGACCTGCGCGTAGCCATCGCGAGCCGTCTCGATCTCCGCCAGCGCGCGAGGGCGCAACCTTAGCGAGTAGCTCATGGTTGGCGAAGTCGCGCCTTGGCTTCGGACCCGGGAATTGATCGAGCAGTCGCGGTCCGCGGTGGACAACGGAAGCGTCGCCCCCACTTGGCTTCGTCAAGAACGACGTCCGCTGGTTCGATGACAAGGAGGTTGCCGCCGTGGCGGCAACCCTGGCGAACGAGCCGCGCGCGGTCCGCCGCCGCAAAGCCGAGCCCAGCCCCGGCGTCCACGCCGGATCGCGGTCACCCGGCGAGATCGCCGCGCAGGTCTTCGAGCGCCTCGAACAGCGCCAGTCGCTCGCAGAGATCGTTGTCGGCGTGCGGGTCGAGCCCATCGTCGTGCGCGAGCTGTTCGAGCAATGGTCCCTCGGGTTGGTCGAGGCGCACCTTCAGCGTGAACGAGAGCCGCGGATGTATCGCGAGAGCGAGGTCGTGCATGCCAATGAAGGCGAGCTGGCGACGTGCCTCGCGCGGCTACGTGCGGGCGAGCCGACCAGGATCAGCGTCGCGCGCTACCGTGGCGAGTTTCAGCGCGGCGACTACCTGTATCCCGAGGTCGTCGAACTGGGCGGCTTCCTCGTAGCCGGGTCGTGCACGATCGACGAGATCGTGTCGCGCTGCGGTCCTGGCGCGTACCGAGTTACGGCGTCGGCGATCGAGCCCACGCGGCTGCGCTGGGAGTACATCGTCGGGGCGGTGGGCAAGTAGCTTCATGACCGTCCCGGCGAGGCCGCAACTCTTCCACATCACGCACGTCGACAACCTGCAGTCGATCGTCGCTGCGGGAGGTCTGCACTCGGACGCGGCGATGATCGCGCGCAACGCCGGCGTGTCTACGATCGGAATGAGCAGCATCAAGCGGCGCCGGCTCACGCTCCCGGTCCGGTGTCATCCCGGCGACTCCGTCGGGGAGTGCGCTCCGTTCTACTTCTGCCCGCGCTCGATCATGTTGTTTCTCATCCACCGCGCGAATCATCCCGATCTCGACTATCGGGGCGGCCAGGAGCCGATCGTGCAATCTGGAGCTCGATCTGCATGCTGTCGTCGCGTGGGCCGATGCGTACCAGCGACGGTGGTCATTCACGCTCTCCAACGCGGGCGCGGCGTATGCTGAGTTTCGTTCGCGCGTGGACCAGCTCGGGGACCTCAACTGGACAGCGATCCGATCGACCGACCACCGACGTCCCCGTCGAGCCCGCGCCCGTCGAGACCACGCCGGTCGAGCCAACGCCCGAGCCTCCGACGGAGGTCATCGAGCTGCACCTCGATCCACTGGTACTTCTTCGCGTTGGGGTCAGGCTGCTCGGGAAGCGCGGCCCAGCAGTTTTCACATTCGGCCGGGTACAGGTCGACGATGTCGTTGACCTTGTCCGCGGCCACGAGCTCGCGCCGAGCGCCACGATGACCGCGCTGCCCGCCACGAGGGCGGCCGCTCTTGGGGCGCTGGCCGCCCCCGCTCTTGCCGCCCGGAGGATCGCTCGACGGCGGCAGGTGCGAGTTTCGCGAGTTCTGTCCTAATCGCTCGGTCAGCTCAGCGACCTTCTGCGTCAGCACCGTCACCTGCTCGAGGAGCGCGCCGATCTGCAACTCGAGCCGCTCGCTGCGTACCCGCTCGGCGTCACGGGCCGCACCTGACGCCACCAACGCAGCCTCCAGCTCGGCGATCCGGCGCTGCGCGTCCACCGCCAACGTAGATCACGTTTGCGCGACGAACGCGATCGTCGCCGATCACCAACTCACAACCGATCGAGATGATCAGGTTTTCCGAACCCCTGAACGG
>JBBQHX010000409.1:0-2291 GCA_038324385.1 Gemmatimonadales bacterium
GGCGACACACGGAAGGTGTGGTCGCTGGACGCAATCAGGGCCGCCACGCTGGTGGTCGACTGGTCAACGCTGGGAATCACCGGGTAGCGGGAGAATCATCGATGGCGACGTCCCCCGACATGATCGCGGCCTTTCGCGAACTGTCCAACTCCAAGCAGCTCGAGCGCTCGGAGCTGGTCGACCTGCTGCGCGACGGCATTCACGCGGCGCTCATGAAGAAGTACGGCCCGAACGTTCGGTTCGAGCTCAACGTCGACGAACTGCAGGGTACGCTGTCGGTGACCCGCCTGCGCCAGGTGGTCGAGGCGGTCGAGGATGAGAGCGCTGAGATCGCCGTTGAGGAGGCGCGCTACGAGGACCCCGACTTCCAGGCGGGAGACGTGCTCGAGGAAGAGGTGCCATTCGACGCCTTCGGTCGGCTCGCGGTGCAGGCCGCGAAGCAGCGCATCATCCAGCGGGTCCGCGAGGGCGAGCGCAACCGGATTCGCGACGAGTTCACCGACAAGGTCGGTGAGCTGCTGTCGGGCGAGATCCAGCAGGTGGAGCGCGGCAAGTTCGTGATCATGCTGAACCGCTTCCGCGAGGCCGAGGCGATCGTCCCGTACCGCGAACAGAATCACCGCGAGCATTTTCACCAGGGCGACCAGATCCGCGCCGTGCTGAAGCGGATCGAGGAGACGCCCAAGGGGCCGCGCCTCATCCTGTCCCGCGGCGATCCGCTCTTCGTCGTGGCGCTGTTCAAGCTCGAGGTGCCGGAGATCCAGCAGCAGATCGTCGAGATTCGCGGCATCGCCCGCGAGGTCGGCAGCCGGACCAAGGTTGCGGTCATCTCGCGCGACGACGCGATCGATCCGGTTGGCGCATGCGTCGGCCTCAAGGGATCACGCGTGCAGGCAGTCGTGAACGAACTCGGCGGCGAGCGGATCGACATCGTGCCCTGGTCACCTGATCCCGAGCGATTCGCCCGCCTCGCGCTGGCCCCGGCGCGCGTTGCCAAGGTCTTTTCCGATCCCGCCACGCGCACCATCCAGGCGGTGGTCGATGAAGACCAGCTCTCGCTTGCGATCGGCCGGAACGGACAGAACGTGCGGCTCGCCAGCGAACTCACCGGCTGGAAGATCGATCTTTACTCCAGCCGCGAATGGATGGAGCGCGGCGCCGACGGACCGCTCTTCGCGCCGGTCGCCGGTGACGACGATGCCGAGGCGCGCGTGCCGCTGGCGCAGCTCGAGGGCCTCTCGGCGGAACTCGTCGCGATCCTCGACCAGGCCGGATTCACGACGCTGAACGATGTGCTCGATTTCGACGGCGAGGAGATCGCACGGATCCCCGGGATGACGCAGGGAACCGCGGAAGAGATGCTCCGCTTCCTGGCCGACCTCACCGAGGACGAGCCTGATGCAGATGAGCCGCAGATCGCGGCGGATGCGGATACCGATGCGGGTACTGGTGCTGGTACCGACGACGTCGCGAGCCCGGTCGCGGACGCCGTGCCGGAGAGCGAGCCGGTCGAGACGCCGCCCGCCGCGTGAACCACGACCCGCTGCTCGGCCTGCTGGGCCTGGGCGCGCGAGCGGGACACGTGACGATGGGAGTCGACGGGACGCGTGCGGCGCTGCAGCGCGAGGAATGCCGGTTGGTGGTGCTGGCGTCCGATGCGTCGCCCCGCGCGATCGAGAAGGTGGTGCGGCTGGCGCGCGCCAAGGGTGCCACGCTTCTCACGGGGCCGGTGGCAGAACTGCTGGGAAGTCGGATGGGCCGGCCCCCGATGATGGTGGCAGGAGTGAAAGATCGGGCGCTCGCGCGTGGCATTCTCGCCGCCGTGCGCGCCGTGACGGGACCTGACGGAGGCTAGTGAGTGGTTAAGAGTCGAGTGCACGACCTCGCCGCGGAATTCGGCGTTCCCGTGGAGCAATTGATGGGGACGCTCCGCGAGATGAACATTTTCGTGCGCAGTCACATGTCGGCGCTGGAGCCCGACCAGGTTTCCGCGGTCCGGGTTCGCTGGGAGCGCGAGAAGCGCAAGGCAGCCGAGCCGGCCACGCCCCGCAAGGGCCGTCGCAAGGCAGCAGCTCCCGCCACCCCCGTTCCCGCGCTCGCCGAGGCGAAGCCGGCTCGTCGTCGTCGCACGGCCGCCGAGGTCGCCGAGCAGGAAGCGAAGGCAACGGAGGAAGCCGAGCATGAGGCCGCCAACCCGTCGTTCGATCCGGAGAAGCCGGTCACGTTCGAGGAGCAGCCTACCGAGGTGAAGCAGACGCTTTCGCTCGAGGAACGGGCGAAGATGCTCTTCA
>JBBQHX010000410.1:0-2283 GCA_038324385.1 Gemmatimonadales bacterium
CTCCCGATCTCCCAGCGTCGCCGGGGTGTGCGCCTGCAAGTAGTTGCGGACGTAGCCGGCGTCGGGCGTCGTCGAGCTGCTCGTGAGGGTGAGATCATCGGTGATCGGCGTCCAGTCGGCGAGATCGGGCGATTTTTCCACATCCACGAAAACATCGATACGCTGCGAGCCCTGCGTGAGCTGGAATCGCCGGGCGGTGGGATCGAGCGCGAAGGTGAGTGCGAAGTTGCCGGTGTCGTTCGCGTCGGTGGGATCGGTGCTGTTGAGATATTCCGTGAGATTGGAGTCGCCGTCGAAATCGCTGTCGAGCGTCGCATAGTCGGCGATGGGGATCGCCGCGTTGTCGGGATCGCGCATGTCCCGCCAGTTTCCGAACCCGACTTCATCGATGGAATTTCCGGGCACGAAGAGGAACGAGGCGGTCCACGGCGCGATGGTCACGTATTCGCCGGGCTTCTGCGCGACCTGCAGATCGAGCCGCGCGATGGTGGCGGCTGAGCTGCTCACCGGCTGCACGGGCACGATCACACTCGGCGAACCGGCGGGAATCGTGACGCTCGTCGGCAGCGCCGCGTAGTCCGCGCCGGAGACCGCGCTGCCGCTGCGCGAAAGCAGCACGCTGAGCGCGGACGCCGTGCTGCCCGAGCGGGTGATGGTGAAAGTGCCGGTCTGTCCGCTCTGGCGGGCCAGGATATTGCCGGCCGCGGCCACCGAAATGCTCACGGGCTCTTCCAGCGAAATGGCGGGCTGGTTGGCCGCGATCTGGTAGTCCCTCTCCCGCGGCACGACCTGCACGACGATCGTTTCGCTCCCCTCCTGCTTCGGATCGATCACCGGCACGATGAAGAATTTCGCTGTGGTCGCTCCGCGGGCAAAGGTCACGGTCGGACGCCGCGTGGTGCCAGTCGCGCCATCGAGCGTGAAGTCGAGCAGGTAGGTCGCCGTGCCGCCGAAGGTCACGGGCACTTCCTGCGCGTGGGCCGTGTTGCCGCTGCGCGTGACCATGACTTCGAGCTTCGTCGCGCTGCCGCTGCCACCTTCGCGGATGCTCACCGCCACGGTGGATAGCGCGATCGTTTCATCGAGGCGGAGCTCGCCCATTAGAAAAATGCGCTCGCCCAGCAGCCAGCCGAGATCGGCGTTGCTCAGCGCGATGCCTTCCAGGGTGAGAATCTGATCGGGAGCGCCGCCGTCGCCGAGGTAATCGAGCTTCACCTTGGTCGTGGCCACGGCGACGTTGTTTTCGATCCGCACATCGGGCTGGAGCGAGATGAAGGCCGCCGCGCTGCCGGTTTTGCCGAGGAAAAGTCCGCTCAGATCGAGCGTGTCGTGATCGGCACCGGTGGCGGTGAAATCGGCGATCGTGTCATCGCCTTTATCCGCTGTGCGATAGGCGAAAATGTCCGCGCCGGGGCCGCCTTGCATCCGATCCGGTCCGCCGCCGCCATGCAGCAAATCGTCGCCCGCCCCGCCGTCGATCACGTCGGCCGAGTAGCCGCCTTGCAGCACATCGCGGCCCGCACCGCCGCGCAAAGTCAGGCCGACGAGTTCCTCGGCGTAGCTCCAGATGGTGGCGTCCTGCCAGCGCGAGAGCAGATACATTTCCACGCGCTGGGCGAACTCGTCGCCGAGCAGCCGGTTATAGAGCAGCACCTCGTTGACCTGTCCGCCGAAGGGCGTCTCCAGCCGCCGCTGGCCGGGAGCGGTCGCGTCATAGCGCACGCTCGCTCCGAGCGCCGGGAAGACGGTCGCGAGAGCGGTGGAGATGACCTCCGGGCTGCCGTTGAAAAGACCGTCCGAGAGCGCGAAGCCCTGCTCGTCCGTCAGTTGGAAGGCGGCGAGCACGCTGGCCCCAAGCTGCGTGCGGAAACCACGGATCGTTTGTCCGCCGACCGTGAGCGAGGCCGCCCCGGGATAGCCGACCGGGCCATCGAACGGCGCGATTTGTAGCGCGAGGCTGTTCGACTGGAGTAACGTCTGCGCGCTCCTGCTGTTCGGCGTCGGGCTGTATTGGACAAACAGCGCCTGCGTGGTGACGGGCAGCGCGGTGTCGCTGGCCAGCAGATACGAGGCGGCTCCATCGAATCCGACGGATGCGCGTCCGTTCATCAATGAGAACCGGGGCTGATTCGCGGCGCTGGTCTGCACGAGGGCACGGGCCTGCGAGTTCGCCTCCACGTTTCCCGCCCGATCGGTCCACGCGGTGACGGCCTGGCCCGAAGCGAGGGGCAGCGAGCGCGCGTCGAGCCACAGGTTTGCTTTCAGCGCAGGCGTGCTCGGGAC
>JBBQHX010000411.1:0-2283 GCA_038324385.1 Gemmatimonadales bacterium
CCGCGCGCGTCGCGCTCGCGATCGAGAGCGGGGCGGTGTTCGTGAACGCGATGGTCGCGTCGGACCCCCGCCTCCCGTTCGGCGGAGTGAAGGCGTCCGGGTACGGTCGGGAGCTCGGCGCCTGGGGGCTGAGGGAATTCACGAATGTGAAGACGGTGCGAATGACGGACGGGAGCCGCGAGACGGGGGACGGGAACTACACGGAGTGAACGCACGGGCGGTACGGACGCCGCCGAGCATGGCATTTCCGCGGCGGTGCAGCCGCCGCCCCCGGCTCCGCGCTCACGATTCCGCCATCGCCACGAGCAGCCGCACCGTCACGGTCGTGCCCTCTCCGATCGCTGACTCGGCGGTGACCGTTCCCCCCCAGCTCTCGACCATCCGGCGACTCACCGCGAGTCCCAGCCCGCTTCCACTCGTCCGCGTGGAAAAGCGCGGCTCAAAGATGCGCGGCAGCACATCCGCCGGAATGCCACCGCCATCATCGCGCACCCGGATGGACACCTCCACATCATCTCCGGCGACGCTCATCACCACTTCGCGCGCGTCGGCGAGCCGGGCGTTCTCGACGACGTTGAGCAGCACCTCACGCAGCTCGGTCGCCTGGGCCATCGCCATCATGCGCTCCGACGCCCCCTCGGTCCGGAATCGGAGCCCGGCATCGCTCATCGTCTCGAGGGCCACCAGGTCGCGCACGACCTGCGCGACATCGACCGGTTCCGCCGGCGTCCGCTCGGCCGGGGCGCTGCCATAGCGGCTGAATGCGCGCGCGATCTCGTCGAGCCGGTCGATCTCCTCGAGTATGCGCGTCACGTTCTGGTCCAGCACCGACTCGAAGTCGACCCGGGGATCGCGGTGGGCGCGCCGCAGGTGCTGCACGCCGAGCCGGATCGGCGTCAGGGGATTCTTGATCTCGTGTGCGACCTGCCGTGCCATCTCTCCCCACGCGAGCACGCGCATGGCGCGCGCCATCGCGGTCACGTCATCGAGGGTGACCACAGCGGCATCGGCGCCCAGGCGCGTCACGCGCCCCTGGAGGTGCACGTCGCCGGACTCGAGCTCGAATGCGTGATCATCCCGGTCCGAGACGATGAACTGGCGCGCAATCGCGGCAATGCCGGTCGTATCCACCGCCGCGAAGTCGGTGCCTGGCGTCAGTGAGGCGCCGATCAGCGCTTCCGCGCGCGGGTTGGCAAGCGTCACGCGCCCGTCGCTGGCGACCGCGACGACGCCGCTCGCGACATTCCGAAGGACCGCCGCGGTGCGCTGCTGTGCCGTTTCCAGGTCGCTTCGGCTCGCGCTGAGGTCGGCCGCCATTCGCCGGAAGGCGGTGAACACCGGCCGGAACTCCACCGGTGGCTCGCCCACGAGCGCCGGCTCGCGATCGCCGCGCGCAATTGCCAGTGCAGCCTCCCGGAGCGCACCCACCGGCGTGGCAAGCTGCCGTGCCGCGAGCCCGCTGAGGGCCAGCGCAGCAAGCGCGCCGACTGCGGTGGCGAACAGGACGAGGATACCGAGGTCTCGGCGCCGCCGGTCGAGTGCCGCATCGCCGACGCGGGCGGGCGCGGCGAGCACGAGATCACGCGCCGCGCCGGCGTCGAGCGCCCGGTACCCGAACAGGAGCGGTGTCGAACCCGGTTCGGTACGGCTCACGGCAATCTCGTCCCCGAGTCCGAGCGCGAGGTGCACATCGGGGCGCAGCAGGAGGCCGGTGGGTGCGAGTGTCTCGTAGAGCGGCTCGCTCGCGGTCGCGAGAACGCCGTCGCTGTACAACAGGAGCGGAACGTCGAGGCGGCGACTCTCCTCGGTGATCCATGCCCGCGTCGCACTGGGCCGGGAGGCCGCACGCAGCGTCTCGCGCACGAGCAGGACGCGGGCCTGGCGTCCGTCGTCGAGCAACTGTTGATACGACCAGACCGCAAACGCGGCTGCGGGAATGACGAAGAAGAGAAACAGCGCCAGCGAGAGCCGGGCCCGGAAGCTGCGCCGCCAGCGGTGGCGGCGTCCGCGGACCCATCGGCCGAAGCGGCCGTCGGCAACGACCGTGAGGGTCCACAAGACCCCGACGAGCGCGAGGTCGAGAAGGACGATCAGTGAGCCCCGCTGCACGAGCGCCCCGAGCGGGCGCAACTCGACGTCAACGAAGGCCCGCACGGGTCCGATGGCGCTCTCTACCGGCACGTTACCACGGATCGCGAAGCCGTCCCGTCGCCACTGTCCGTCCGTCGCCACGCTCCGCGCCGAGCTCGAGAGTCGGATCGTGTACGGCGACTCCGCGACGAC
>JBBQHX010000412.1:0-2273 GCA_038324385.1 Gemmatimonadales bacterium
GACAGTGGAGCCGGCGCCGCGAGCCCTCGGGCTCGCGGCGCCTAGCGGCCTCTTAGGGAGCACGGGTGACAATAATCACCGGAAACGCCGATTCCGCGCGGCGTTTCGGCGGATCCGTGGTTGCCTTCGTGCCGCACCGTCGTATATGTATGAAACTCGCCCGCTTCACAGCCTGATCCTCAACGGAGACGACCGGCGCATCATGGCACTCCCGGCTCACGTCTATCCCGAGGCATCATCCGACGCGCCCGCCCAGGGTGCGTCTGGCGGAGAACGCCTTCGCCTCAAGGATTTTCGCTTCTCATGTTCGCAAGCGGGTCAGTGCGTCGCCGAGGTGGAGCTCCTCCACCTCGACGATACCCGCGTCGTCGGACGCGCCACGGGCGCGTCCAGTCCGACCGGTGACCTTCGCACGGCCGCCGAAGCGACGCTCCGCGCGATGGAGTTGTTTACGCAGGGCGGCATCCGACTCGAGTTGATGGGCGTGAAGGCGTTGCGCGCGTTCGATGCCTCGGTCGTGATCGTCGCCGTTGCCGCGCGGCGCGAGGGAAAGGTGCAGCAGCTCCTCGGCTGCTTCCTGGCCGAGCAGGATCCGGTCAAGGGTGCGGTGATCGCGGTGCTCAACGCGACCAACCGGATCATCGGCAACCGGATCCACGTCGCGTAACACCCGCTGGTGACAGCACCCCGCGTCCCCCGACGCGATGGGTGTCGTCGTCGTTGTCCCGTCTCACCCCGCTCGGTCGTGGCGGTACCCTCGCCGCGGCTCGTGGAGGCACATGTCCGTGACTCATCGGATCGCGCTGGCCGCCCTCTCGGTCACCGTGATCACCGGCTGCGCGCCGGTCCTGCGTTCGGCCGCTGACTTCGCGCCGACGCACGACGCCCCGTCGTCCTACGACTTTCGCGCGTCGCCCACGCGCGCCCCGGCGATCGACATCGCCCCGCTTTCATTGGAATCCGACGGTGAATCGGCCGTCGCATCTGGAGCCGCTCCCGCCGGTCCATCATGGGACATCGACGTCCACAGCTTCGAGGACCACGATCGCGTCGAGTTCTACGTCAAGCGGTTCTCCGGCAGTTCGCGCGCCTGGTTCGAGGAGCGGATGGCGCGGGGGACGCAGTTCGAGGGGCTCATTCGTCAGGCGCTTCGCGCGCAGCAGCTTCCCGAAGATCTGATGTATCTCGCGCTGATCGAGAGCGGCTTCGATCCACACGCCTACTCGCGGTCGGCCGCAGTCGGCATGTGGCAGTTCATGGCGCCGACGGCCACCGGGTACGGACTCCGCCTCGACTGGTGGGTCGACGAGCGCCGCGATCCGGTCGCCTCGACCCACGCCGCCGCGCGCTTCCTCAAGGAGCTGCGCAAGCAGTTCGGGTCGGACTTCCTGGCGGCGGCGGCGTACAATGGGGGCCCGGGCCGGCTCGCGCGGGGGCTCTCGCAACACGCCGAACGGCTGGACGGCGCGACCGGGGATAGCTCCTTTTTCCGCCTGACCGAAACCGGATATCTGCCAAGTGAGACGTCGAATTACGTCCCGCAACTGATCGCCGCAGCGCGGGTCGGCAACGATCTCGAGCGGTACGGGATGACCCTCGAAGTGCGCGAGCCGTTCGCCTACGACTCGGTGGCGATTCCGGGTGGTCGCCCGCTGGCCGCGGTGGCCGCCGCGGCTGGCGTACCGGTGAATGAGGTGCTGGCGCTCAACACGCACCTGCTGCGCGGCGTTACGCCGCCCGAGTCGCCGCGCTGGTTTGTACGCATTCCGATCGGTCGGGCACTCGCATTCGCTATCGCCTGGGACGCGCTGAAGGAGGGCGAGCGGACGGCCTACGAGGTCGCCGCGCCAAAGAAGGGGGAGACGGTCGCGCAGTTTGCCGCACGCCACGGCCGCACGACGCGGCAGATTGCCGCCCACAACCCCGGTCTCAAAACGCAGCGCGGCGTCCTCGCCGCCTCGCAGCGACTGCGCGTTCCGTCCAAGGCCGTACTGGTGACGACCACCGAGCGCCCCGATCCCGCGCTCGATCGGATGATCGCCGCCAACACGCCGCCCCGCACCCACACGGTAGCCAGCGGAGACACGCTCGACAGGATCGCACGGAAGTACGACACGTCGGTCTCGCGGCTGCAATCGTGGAACAAACTCGGGAAGAAGACGGTGATCCGCCCGGGGCAGAAGCTGGTGATTTCGGCGAGCTGATCCGCCGCGCGACGCCCACGCACCGCGAGACGGCCGGGGCGTGGTGGGCGACATGAACCGAGGCAAAAA
>JBBQHX010000413.1:0-2245 GCA_038324385.1 Gemmatimonadales bacterium
GCAACCGGCTCATAACCGGATGGTCGCAGGTTCGATTCCTGCCGGGCCCACCAGACGCAGTGCGAAGGAGTCCGTCGCGTTGTCCACCGCCGATAAGCTCGACCGGCTGCGCGAGATGCGCGAGGAATCGCGCCAGGGCGGAGGAGCCCGTCGACTCGAGCAACAGCACGCACGCGGAAAGCTATCGGCCCGTGAGCGCCTTGAGCTGCTGCTGGATGACGACAGCTTCACGGAGCTCGATGCCTTCGTCACTCATCGCGCCAGCGATTTCGGGCTGGATGATGAGCGCTACCTGGGGGACGGGGTGGTCACGGGCTTCGGTCGCATCGACGGCCGGCCCGTCTACGTCTACAGCCAGGACTTCACGGTCTTCGGCGGATCGCTGTCGGAGGCCCACGCCGAGAAGATCTGCAAGGTGATGGATCTCGCCGTCGAGAACGGCATCCCGATCATCGGGCTCTCCGACTCGGGCGGCGCACGAATCCAGGAGGGGGTCGTCAGCCTGGGCGGCTACGCCGACATCTTCCTGCGCAATACGCTGGCGTCGGGGGTGGTGCCGCAGATCTCGCTGATCATGGGTCCATGTGCCGGCGGTGCCGTCTATTCTCCGGCGATCACGGATTTCGTCGTGATGGTCGAGCACACCAGCTACATGTTCGTCACCGGACCGAACGTCGTGAAGACGGTGACGCATGAGGAGGTCGACTTCGAGGGACTCGGCGGTGCGCGCGTCCACAACGAGACGAGCGGTGTCGCTCAGTTCATGGCAGCCGGCGAGCCGCAGGCGTTGGACCTGGCGCGAACGATCATCGGGTACCTGCCACCGAACAACATAGACCTTCCGCCACGCCGCGACGAGTGGTCGGCGCCCGAGCGATCCGCAGACGCCCTCGATGCGCTGATCCCGGATTCGCCGAAGCAGTCGTACGACATGCACGCTGCGATCGGCGGCATCGTGGACGCGGGATCGTTCACCGAGGTGCACGCGCAGTTCGCGCGGAACATCATCTGCGGGCTCGGACGGGTCGAGGGCCGAACGGTCGGCATCGTCGCGCAGCAGCCGGAAGTGCTGGCTGGCGTTCTCGACATCGACGCATCGGACAAGGCGGCGCGTTTCGTTCGCACCTGTGACTGCTTCAACATCCCGATCCTGACCCTGGTTGACGTCCCGGGATTCTTGCCGGGGGTCGAGCAGGAGCATCGCGGAATCATCCGCCACGGAGCGAAACTGCTGTATGCCTACTGCGAGGCGACCGTGCCGAAGGTGACGGTCATCACCCGCAAGGCGTACGGCGGCGCGTACGACGTCATGAGCAGCAAGCACGTGCGGGGTGACATGAACTTCGCGTGGCCGACCGCGGAGATCGCGGTGATGGGAGTGGAGGGCGCGGTCAACATCATCTTCCGTGATGAGATCGAATCCGCGGAGGACCCGGCAGCGGAGCGGGCGCGCCTGGTCGCCGACTACGAGGAGCGATTCGCCAACCCGTACGTCGCGGCGGGTCGGGGATACGTCGATGAGGTGATCATGCCGTCGGAGACACGCGCTCGCGTGGCCGGCGCGCTGGCCATCCTGGAGAACAAGCGCCAGACCGTGCCGCCGAAGAAGCACGGCAACATCCCGCTCTGATCGCCGTGTCTTTGCGCACGGACAGGGACCGCCCACCGTTCAAGCGGCTGCTGATCGCGAACCGAGGCGAGATCGCGGTGCGTGTCATCCGAGCCTGTCGTGAGATGGGGATCTCGCCGGTGGCGGTCCACTCCGACGCCGACGTCGATGCGCTGCACGTGCGCCTGGCCGATGCCAGCGAACGGATCGGACCGCCGAGTCCCGCAGAGTCCTACCTGTCGATCGAGGCGATCATCGAGGCCGCGCGCCGTAGCGGCGCGGAGGCCATCCACCCCGGCTACGGCTTCTTGTCGGAGAACGCGGAGTTCGCCGGCGCCGTGATCGAGGCCGGTCTCGTGTTCGTCGGCCCGCCGGCGGCGACGCTGGCCTCGCTGGGCAATAAGCTGGCCGCGCGTCGCGGAGCGGATGCGGCAGGCGTCCCGATCGTCCCGGGAACCACCGTGGCCGTGAACGACGAGCTGAGCGGACTCGCGGACATCGGCTTCCCGCTCATGCTCAAGGCTGCGGCCGGAGGTGGGGGACGGGGCATGCGCCGCGTCGACTCGGCCGAGGAAGTCGAGGGTGCCCTCGCGGCCGCCCGTCGCGAGGCGATCTCCGCGTTCGGCGACGGCACCG
>JBBQHX010000414.1:0-2235 GCA_038324385.1 Gemmatimonadales bacterium
GTCGCGAGCGATCCCGGGACGACCAGCAACCCGACCGATGCGCGCCGCTCGGCGCTGCGTACGTCGAACTCCCGGGCGATGTCGGCCCGCGGGTAGCCCCGATTCCACATGCGGGCGCGGATGCTGTCGCCCGCCGCCTGCAGCACCGTCCGGTCGAAGACGGTCCCGACACCGATGCCCAGGTCGCGCAGCACGTCGTTGCGCTGGTCCTGCGTGAGCTCCTCGAGTCCCGTCACGCGGAAGGTGTCGACGAGGGTCGGCGGTCCCTCGGCGATGCGGAACTGGAGGTCGATCGAGCCGCGGATCGCCGGCGTGATCACCGTATCGACCCGGGCCTCGGGATATCCACGATCGCGATAGAAGACGCGGAGCCGCGCCACGTCCAGGCGCAGCACCTCGGAGTCGAGGCAGCGCCGCGCCCCGAAGCCGAATACCCGCCGCTTCCAGTCGGACGGCGTCGTGACGATCCGGGAGGCCAGGTCGCCGCCCGTGAAGGCGCGATTGCCGGTGAAGGTCAGCATCCGGATCTCACGCGCGCCGGCGCCGCAGCCGTCCTGGGCGGCGAGCGTGGCGGGGACGGCGGCGACCAACAGCAGGAGGATCAGCGCGGCATCCCGAACGCCCCGCCAGTCCCGTGGCACGAGCATCAGCGCGGCTCGCGACGCGGTTCAGGGAGGCGGGCCGAGCGCGGCCGCCGCTCCGGGCGGAGCGATGTCCGCTGGAGCATGATCCGCACGAGGTAGAACGCGGCGACGCCGGCCATGGCGGCGATCCCGACAGCGGGGAGAAGCTCGCGCTCGCTCAGGTGGCGGCGGTAGACGTAATCGGTCTCCCAGACGTCTGCACGCTCATCCCAGAGCGGCGGGTGACCTTCGTCCAGTTCGTTCATGCGGCCTCTCTGGGGTTGCCCCGTCCTCGGGGCGGAAGCATCACGTTTTTGACGCTCCGGGTGAGGATACGTAAGTTCGCGCCGGGCAAAGGCATAGTCAACGCGGCGCGGAGCGCCGGGTCGATGTCTGGGGTCGGGGGCCGGGGGTCGGAAAACCGGGTGGGGGTGGAGACGGGCAGCCCGCTCCAGGCTCGCGCCCCCCCGCCCCCCTTCGACATCGCCGATCCCGCTCCCGGCTCCCGACCCCCCACCGCTTCAAGTACCGTTTTTGCACGGCGCCCAACACATGCGACTACACACCCTGCTTCTCCTCGCCGGCGCACTCGCCGTGCCCTCCCTCGTGGCCTGTGGGGGAGACAGTTCCGAAGCCCCGTCCCGGCGCACCATCATCGACTCGCGCGACGAGACCGACCCGCGCTCGCTCGATCCCGCCCTGTCCACCGACGTCCCCACCGGGCGCGCAGTGGGCTACCTGTACGATGCACTCACGCTCTTCACGCCCGATGCGAAGGTGGTGCCCGGGCTGGCCGAGCGGTGGGACGTCTCGGCGGACGGCACGGTCTACACCTTCCACCTCCGCCAGGGCGTGAAGTTCCACGATGGACGGCCGTTCACGGCCCGCGACGTCGTCGCGAGCTGGCAGCGGACGCTCGACCCGGCGAATCGCGGCGGCAGCGGCTGGCCGCTCTACCCCATCCTCGGCGCCGAGCAGTTCGCGGAGGGCGGGCAGCAGTCGATCCGCGGCCTGCAGGTGCGCGACGACAGCACCCTCGTCGTGACGCTCAAGGAGCCCTTCGCGATCTTCACGAAGCTGCTGGCGATGCCGGTGACCTCGATCGTGCCCGCCGAGCTGCCCGCCGACTTCGCGCAGAAGCCCATCGGGACGGGTCCGTGGAAGTTCGTCGAGTGGAAGCACGACGACTACCTGCTCTTCGCACGCAATGAGGCGTACTGGGGGGGAGCACCGAAGGCCGACTCGCTGCGCGCGCGCATCATCGCCGAGCCGAGCACCGCGGTCGCCGAGTTCGAGAGCCGCAACACCGACATCGTCCTGATTCCGTCGAACGAGACGACCGCCTGGGAGACGGACGCGGAGAAGAAGGCGCGCATGCAGTCGACCAACGCCTTGGTGATGACGTACGTGGCGATCAACACGACGCGCGGCCCGCTGCGTGACCGGCGCGTCCGGCAGGCGATGAACCACGCGGTGAACGCGCCGCAGATCATCGACGTGCTGCTGAGCGGCGGTGCCACGCGGGCCAACGGCGTGATCCCGCCCTCGCTCGACGGTGCCGAACCTTCGCGGCAGGCCTACGCCTACGATACGCTGAAGGCGCGCCAGCTGA
>JBBQHX010000415.1:0-2228 GCA_038324385.1 Gemmatimonadales bacterium
AAGGTAACGAGCGGCGGCGTCAGGCGGCGCCGCGCCTAACCGGTGGCGGACTCCTCGCCGGCGGGGGCGGGGCCGATCCCCAGCCGCCGCATGCGGCGATAGAGATTCGGCCGGTCCGTGCGCAGTCGTCGGGCCGCTTCCGCCACGTTTCCACCCGCCATGGCCATGGCCCGCACGATCAGTGTCCGTTCGTACTCGTCGAGCACGTCGCCGAGTGGCCGGTCGAGGGCGGAGGGGTCGGGGAGGAGCGACGAGTCGTGCGGCACCGCGGCACCGCCCAGTGCCGGCGTCATCCCCGACGCACCGCGCGACGGGCTGCCCTCCACGGGAAGGACCTCGTGGACCTGGGTCGCCGTCACCCGCTCGCCCCCGTGGAGGATCGCCAGCCGCTCGACGATGTTGGCGAGCTCGCGGATGTTGCCCGGCCACCGGTAACGCCCGAACAGGGCGACCGCGTCGTCGGTCCACAGTGGCAGCGGACGTCCCGTGCGCGCGCGGTGCAGGGCAGAGAAGTGCGCGACCAGCAACGGCACGTCTTCCGGTCGCTCGCGCAGCGGCGGCAACTCGACTGGGATCACGTTGAGGCGGAAGTACAGATCTTCGCGAAACGAGCCGTCCGCCACCGCGCGCGTCAGATCCTTGTTCGTTGCCGCAACAATCCGCACGTCGACGCGCACTGGCTTCACCCCGCCCACGCGCTCGATCTCCCGCGCTTCGATCGCGCGCAGCAGCTTCGCCTGCGCCTCCGCCCCGAGGTCGCCGACCTCGTCGAGAAACAGCGTCCCCGTGTGCGCGAGCTCGAATCGGCCGATGCGGCGCTCGGTCGCGCCGGTGAATGCACCGCGTTCGTGCCCGAACATCTCGCTCTCGACGAGATCGCGCGGAATCGCCGCACAGTTCACGCGAATGAACGGCCGGTCGCGCCGCGGGCTCTGCTCGTGGATCGCGGCCGCAACCAGCTCCTTCCCCGTTCCGGATTCGCCGCTGATCAGCACCCGCGCGTCGGTCGGTGCCACACGCGCGATCAGCGCACGCACCGCGTCCAGCGCCGCGCTCGCGCCGACCATCTGCCCCGCCAGCCCGAGATCCGCCCGCAGTGCGCGCGCCTCACGACGCACCCGCCGCAGCTCCAGCGCCGACCCGAGCGCGAGCAGCACCCCCTCCGGCGTCAGCGGCTTCTCCAGGAAGGTGAAGGCGCCGAGCTTCATGGCCCGAACGGCGTCCGTGAGGCCGGCCCGTCCGCTCATCATGACCACCGGCAACTCGGGATCGAGCTGGCTGAGCCGGCCGAGCAATCCCATGCCGTCCAGCTCGCCGGGCATCATGAAGTCCACCAGAGCGACGTCAGGCTGCAGTTCGCTGGCGAGCTGCAACCCCGTCGCCGCGTCAGGCGCGTCGCGGACCTCGTACCCCTCGGCCGTCAGCAGCGCGCCCACCATGCGCCGGATGTTCGGCTCGTCGTCGACGATCAGGACGGCGGGCATCAGCGCGCCTCACGCCGGTTCCCGGTGGGCACCGGGCAGCGGCTGGTCGGGCGAACCGGGCGGGTCAGCGGACGGAGCCCGGCTGTGCCCCGAGCTGCCGCGCCGTCCACCGCTGCGTCTCGGCGACCCGTTCGATCTCCACCGCCACCGACGACACGGCCTCCTGGAGCCCCGCCAGCTCGCTCCGGAATTCCGGCGATAGCGGCGGCGCGACTGGGGTCCGATCCATCCGGCGCGCGATCCCCCGCGAGATCGGCAGCCCGATCACCATCGCCGCGATCGCCACGAAGAACGCGATCGCGATCGTGACGGCACCGTCGGGCACCACATTCGACAGGTCGAGATTGTCCATCGGGTCGGACGGCACCCCTGACGACGGCACCGTCACGATCTCCTCGCCGTCGTGCATGATCCGCACGCCGTCCGGTCCCTGGGTAATCGTCGTCCGGACGCCACCCTGCTCGATCACCGTCGTGCCGTCGCTCTGGCGGATCACCGCGGGCGCCTCGGCCTGCGGCGCGGCCTCCGGCGCCTGCCGGACCTCGACGAACTCCGGCAGCGCCGGCCCGCCATTGCTGCCGCCCGAGCCCTGTACGGGGATCGCGTGTCGGGCGATGACCACGATGCTAGCGGACATGAGAACCGTCCTGTGGGAGTGCGGCCGGCGCCGAGCCGCGTTCGGAGAGCAGTCGGGTCGTGAATCGCTGCCCTTCGGCGATGCGCTCCACCTCGACGGCGATGGTA
>JBBQHX010000416.1:0-2227 GCA_038324385.1 Gemmatimonadales bacterium
CCCATCGGCCGCGCCCTGCTGGGCGAGCGGTCGCACGCACAGTTCCTCCTGCCCGCGCTCGGCCCGGCCGGCGCCGACGCCCCCGTGACCGGCGGACCCGCGCCCCGGCCCGTGCGGGTCGCAGCGGCGCCCATCGTCGCGCCCAACGGCGCCATTCTCGGCGCGGTCGCGGTGCTCACCGACGTGACCCGGCTGCAAGCCGCCGCCGAACGCGAACGCCTGCTCGCGGAGCTGAACAGCGAGCGCACGCTCCTCCGCGCGGTGCTCGACCAGATGCCGGCCGCCGTCTTCATCGTCGAGGCGCCGTCGGGCCGCGTCCTCGCGCTGAACGACGCCGTCGCCCAGGTCTGGGGCGAACCGCGTCCGCACACGGACGCGGTCAGCCACTATAGCGAGGAGTGGGTCGGCTACCACGCCGACGGCCGCCGCATCGCCTCCGACGAGTGGCCGGTCGCGCGCGCGGCCGTCGCCGGCCAGACAGTCACCGACTGGGTCGGCGAGATCGAGCGCCCGGACGGCGCGCGGGTGACCATCGAAGTGAGCGCCGCGCCGGTGCGCGACGCGGCGGGTCGCATCGTCGCCGCGGTGGCGGTCGCGGCCGACGTCACGGCCCGCGCGCAGGCGGCGCGCGAGCGGGAGCAGCTCCTCGACGCACTCGCGGTCGAGCGTGTCCGGCTGGCGTACGTGTTCCAGCAGGCGCCGACGTTCCTCGCCGTGGTGCGCGGTCCGACGCACGTCTTCGAGCTCGTGAACCCGGCGTACGAGCGGCTCGTCGGCCGCAACGAGCTGGTAGGCCGGTCCGTCCTCGAGGCGCTGCCGGAAGTGCGCGACCAGGGGTTCATCGAGATCCTCGACCGCGTGCTCGCGACTGGCGAGCCGTTCGTGGGGCGCGAGCTCCCGATCTCGCTCGCCCGCACGCCGGGCGCGCCGCCCGAGCCGCGGTTCGTAGACTTCGTCTACCTGCCCCTGATCGAGGCCGACGGCACGCGCTCGGGGATTATCGCGCACGGCAGTGACGTGACCGAGCAGGTGCAGGCGCGGCTCGAGGTGGAACGCCTGCTCGCCGAGAGCGAGCGGGCCCGTCTGGATGCCGAAGCGGCGAGGGCGGACGCGCAGAGTGCGAACGCGGCGAAGGCGCAGTTCCTCGCGGTGATGAGCCACGAGCTGCGCACCCCACTCAACGCCATCGGCGGCTATGTGGAGCTCATCGAGCTGGGCATCCGGGGGCCCGTCACACCGCAGCAGCGGGAGGATCTCGCGCGCATCCAGCGGAGCCAGCGGCACCTGCTGGGCCTCATCAACGGCGTGCTGAACTACTCGCGGGTCGAGGCCGGCGCGGTGCACTACGAGCTCGGCGATGTGCCGCTCGACGCGGTGCTCGCGACGTGCGAGACGCTGATCGCGCCTCAGGCGCGCGCCAAGCAGATCGCGCTGCAGGTCCTCGACCGCGACGAGCGGCTCGTCGTGCGCGCCGACAGCGAGAAGCTCCAGCAGATCATCGTCAACCTGCTGTCGAACGCGGTGAAGTTCACGCCTGCCGGCGGGCGCGTGACCGTCACCTGTGCGCGGGGGGCGCGCGCGGGCGATGAGCCGGGGGTCGTCGTGCAGGTAACGGACACGGGCCGCGGCATCGGGATGGTGGAGATCAAGCGCGTGTTCGAGCCGTTCGTGCAGGTGGACACGCGGCTCACGCGGACCGAGGAGGGCATGGGGCTGGGGCTGGCGATCAGCCGCGATCTCGCGCGCGGGATGGGCGGAGATCTGACCGCCGAGAGCACGCTCGGCGCGGGCTCGACGTTCACGCTGACGCTCCCGGCCGGGTAATGGCGCAGTAACCGCGAAAGAGGAGGGCCACCGCGGAGCGTTGCGTGCTCTTAGGCGGCGCTTAGGCGTACTGTCCATCCATTCTGCCGTCCTACATGCCCACCGCTCCCATCCTGATCCGATGCGCCTCGATCGGCGACGCGCCGCTGCTGGCGGAACTGGGTGCGCGAACCTTTCACGACGCGTTCGGGCCCGACAACGATCCCGCCGACATGGCGCAGTATGTCGCCTCGGCCTTCGGCGTCGAGACCATTGGCGCGGAACTCGGCGATCCCGCGGCGAGCTTCCTGCTGGCGGTGGCGCAGACGCCGGGCGGTGAACATCCCGTCGGCTACGCCAAGCTGCACGCCGGGGTGGCTCACGCAGCCGTGGCCGGCGACCGCCCGCTGCAAATCTCGCGGCT
>JBBQHX010000417.1:0-2208 GCA_038324385.1 Gemmatimonadales bacterium
CAGTAGCGTCTCCAGCCCGTCGTCGATGTCGTCGAGCGCGACTTCCAGGTCCACCCGCAGCTCGGGCACCAGGTCGTCGCGGGTGAGCCGGGCGCGGGCGACCTCGTCGAAGCGTGTCGCGAAGGCGGCGACCTGGTCGCGATGCACCGTCACCCCGGCCGCGGCCTTGTGGCCGCCGTAGCGCAGGAGGAGGTCGCTGCACTCGCCCAAGGCGCCGTGGAGATCGAACGCGGGAATCGAGCGCCCGGAGCCCTTCCCCTCGTCGCCGTCGATGGCCACGAGCACCGCCGGCCGCCCGTACTCCTCGACGATGCGTGAGGCGACGATCCCGATCACCCCCGCGTGCCAACCGTCCTTGGCCAGGACGAGCCCGCGCATGTCGTCGAGGTCGAGCCGATCGACCATCCGCCGCGCCTCGTCGAGCGTCGCGCGGTCGAGATCCTGCCGCTTCCGGTTGAGCTCCTCGAGCTCGCGGGCGATCGCGTTGGCCTCGCCCTCGGTCTCGGCCAGGAGCAGCTCCACGCCGCGCAGCGCGGAACCGAGCCGCCCGACGGCGTTCAGCCGCGGCGCGAGGATGAAGCCGATGCGTCCCGCGGTGAGCGTCTTCCCCTCCAGCCCCGCCGACCGGACGAGCGCCCGCAACCCGACGTTCCCCGACTCGGCGAGGAGCCGGAGCCCGTAGCGCACGAAGATTCGGTTCTCCCCGCGCAGCGGCGCGATGTCGGCGATCGTGGCCACGGCCACGAGGTCGAGCATCCGCATGACGACGTTTTCGTTCCCGCCCATCGCCCGCGTCAGTGCGAGCGCGAGCTTGAAGGCGACGCCGACAGCCGCGAGATCCTTGTCCGGGTAGTCGCACCCGGGCTTCCGCGGATTGAGCACCGCGAGGCAATCGGGGAGCGCGCCGCCGGGCAGGTGGTGGTCGCTGACGATCACGTCGATCCCCAGCGCGCACAGCTCGGCGATGGGCGCGCGCGCACTGGTGCCGCAGTCGGCGGTCACGACCACCGTCGCCCCTGCCTCACGCGCGGCGGTCACGCCGGCGCTGGTGAGGTCGTAGCCATCCTGGAGCCGGCGGGGAATGAAGGGGACGACCTGCCCGCCCAGCGCGCGCATCGCCCGCGTCAACAGCGCCGTCGAGCACATGCCGTCGACGTCGTAGTCGCCGTGGACGAGGATCGTCTCGCCGTCACGGATCGCGCGAGCCAGCCGGTCGACGGCATCGGCGAGCCCGCCCATCGACGCGGGCTCGTGGAGCCGGTCCAGTCGCGGTCGAAGATACGGCTTGGCAAGCGCGGCCGAGCTGTGCCCGCGGTTGCACAACAGGCGGCAGACCGGCTCCGGCAGCCCCAGTTCGGCGGCGAGGCTGGCGATCAGCACCGGGTCGTGCGGCGCGGGAAGCACCCACCGGGCCTGCGGTCGGGAGCGAGCGGGAGGTGCCGTCACGGACGCAACCTACGACGGCGCCCGTCGCCCTTCAAGCGCGCCGCGCCGCGACCGGCGCCGAACGCCGCCCGCGAGTGGGCGAGGCGGTTCTCTCCGCCGCGATCGGCCCCGCCGCGATCGGCACCACGCGCGCCCGTGGTCAGAGGCTCACCGACGTCGCGGCGTCGGCCGCCGGCGCGTCCGGCAACAGATAGAGCAGCACGCCGCACGCCTCGCACACCTCGATGCGCCCCGCGAGCATCCCGTTCCGCCGCTGCAGCGGGATCGCCGTGTCGCAGTTGCCGCACGACAGCCCCTGCACGGCGAAGACGGCGCGGCCGCGCGCGCGGCGGCTGATCCGGTCGTAGCGGAAGAGGAGGCCGGATGCGACGTCGCGGGCCCGCACGTCGCGCTTTCCCAGCGCCTCGGAGATCCGCGTCTGGATCGTGCCGCGCGCCTCGGCGATCGCGGCGCGGGCCGGCTGCTGCGCTTCGGTGACCTCCCCGATCCGCGCCTCGTGCGTGCCGATGGCCTCGCGGAGCGCGTCGCGCCGGCGGTCGATCGCCTGCATCTCCGACTCTTCCTGCGCCAGCATCCGGCGGGCCATTTCGATCTGCGAGGTCGCCGCCGTGGCGTCGCGAACCTTCTTCACCTGGTCCAGTTGGGCGACATTCCGCTCGTGCAGCCGGCGGTGCTCGTCGAGCCGGGCGGCGAGGTCGCGGTTGAGGCGAATGAGGGGGTCGCCGGTGAAGAACGTGATCGGGCCGGCCATGTCGGGCAACT
>JBBQHX010000418.1:0-2195 GCA_038324385.1 Gemmatimonadales bacterium
CGTACGAACAGGGCCGCAACTACGTCGAGGATCCCTGGCAGGGCTCCGACAGCCAACTGGATCCGGTCTCGCGCAGCGCGTTAGAGGTGAACCTGCTCACGGAGGACAATCTCCCCTACTACCACCTGGCCCTGTGGGACACGTTCGGAAGGGACGGGGCGTGGGGCGAGTGGACCCGCCGCTGGACCGCCGAGGAGGGCCGGCACGCCATCGTGCTGCGCGACTATCTCGTCGTTACCCGGAACATCGACCCCGTCGCGCTCGAGCGCGGGCGAATGAACCAGCTGCAGACCGCCTACGACCACGACGATGGCGGGAACGTCCTCCGTGGCCTGGCGTACGTTGCCTTCCAGGAGTTGGCGACGCGGATCAGCCACCGCAACACCGGCCGCTACTCGTCGGACCCGGTCGCGGATCGGATCATGATCCGCATCGCCACCGACGAGAACCTCCACATGGTGTTCTACCGCGACATGCTCGAGGAGGCCATGAAGGTCGATCAGTCGGCCGCGGTGCACGCCATCGCCGACGAGGTGATGGACTTCCAGATGCCCGGTGCCGGGATGGTCAACTTCAACCGCAAGGCGGCGATGATGGCCAAGGCCGGGATCTACGACCTGCGCGTGCACCACGACGAGGTCGTCTGGCCGCTGCTCCGCCACTGGCGTGTCTTCGAGGCCGAGAGCCTTACGCCATCGGCCGAGACGCGTCGCGAAGAGCTGCGCGCATTCCTCGACAACCTCGACGCACAGGCGTCCAAGTTCGAAGCCAAGCGCGCCGCCACCCTCGAGCGTGAGGCTTCGCGAGCGCCGTAGGTCCGCGGGAGGCTAGCGGCGGGGGCGTGTCGCGCTGCCGCCGCCGGTGATCCGGCGGACGAGGCGGACGAGCAGCCAGCCGACGACGAAGCGTCGAATCAATCCAAACATGCTCCTCCTCGAATGCACGCGGCGTGCCGCGCTGGCTTGCGACGGCATCGGTCTTGCCCGCACACTGACCGCATGAGCGATGAGACGCGGTGGCGCGAGCACCAGGACCGATGGGAAGCCGACCGGCTGCGTCCGGCGATCGAGCGCGCTCCCGAGCGGCGTGACCGCTTCATCACCCAGTCGGGCGTCGAGATCGACCGGGTCTACACGCCGGCCGACCTGCGCGACCCGGCCAACGACCCGGACCGGGATCGTCCCCGCTATGCCTTCGGCCGTCCCGCCCAGGGCGCCGGTGACGCATCGGGCTGGGACGAGATCGACGACCTCGGGCTGCCTGGGGAACCGCCGTTCACACGGGGCATCCATCCCACCGGCCACCGCGGGCGGCTGTGGACGATGCGCATGTTCGCCGGGTTCGGCACCGCCGAGGACACGAACGACCGCTTCAAGAAGCTGATCGCGGCCGGCGGCACGGGCCTGAGCATCGCCTACGACATGCCGACGCTCTACGGCTACGACCATGACGACCCGATGGCAGCGGGCGAGTTCGGCACCTGCGGCGTGGCCGTCTCCAGCCTGGCCGACATGGAGCTGCTGCTCGACGGCCTGCCGGTTGGCGAGATAAGCACCTCGATGACGATCAACTCCCCCGCCGCGATGATCTGGGCGATGTACATCACCGCGGCCGAGAAGGCCGGGGTGCCGCGGGCCCAGCTGACGGGAACGCTCCAGAACGACATCCTCAAGGAGTTCATCGCCCAGAAGGAGTACATCTTCCCGCCCGCGCCGTCGCTCAAGCTGGTGACCGATACGGTCGAGTGGGGCACCCGCGAGCTCCCGCGCTGGAACACGATCAGCATCAGCGGCTATCACATCCGCGAGGCCGGCTCGACCGCGGTGCAGGAGCTCGCCTTCACGATCGCCGATGGCATCGCCTACGCGGAGGACGCCATCGCGCGCGGGATGCGCTTCGACGACTTCGCCCCGCGCCTGTCCTTCTTCTTCAACAGCCACAACGACTTCTTCGAGGAGATCGCCAAGTTCCGGGCGGCGCGGCGCATCTGGTACAAGCTCTGCACCGAGCGCTTCGGCGCCGAGAACGAACGCTCCAGCTGGATGCGCTTCCACACCCAGACGGCCGGCGTATCGCTCACCGCCCAGCAGCCGCTCAACAACCTCACCCGCGTCGCCATCCAGGCGCTGGCCGGCGTGCTCGGAGGCACCCAGTCGCTGCATACCGATGCGTACGACGAGGCGTGGGCGGTGCCC
>JBBQHX010000419.1:0-2173 GCA_038324385.1 Gemmatimonadales bacterium
GGAGCTCGCGTGGGCGCGGGCACTGCGCGCCTCGGGCGACGTCGCCGGCGCGGTCGCGCATCTGGAGCATCTGATTCTGACCTGGCCCGAGAGCGCTCTCGTGCCGCAGGCGCGCCGCGAGCTCGATGTGGCGCGCGGGCGTATCGCACCGTGATGAACGTGCGCGGCCGTGGGCCGCGACTATCCCTGATTTCCGGAGCTGTCCCGATGGTCCCGTTCCGTTCAGCCAGCACGTCCGATCGGCCGTCACGCTCCGTACGCGGACGTGCGCTCGCGATCGGGCTGCTCGCCTGCCTCACGTTTGTGACGCCCGCCGCCGCGCAGCATCTGCTGATTCCGATGGATGACGAGCAGCGAAACCATCTGAAGGCGTACGGCCTGATGTACAGCGCGCTCAAGGCGGGCAAGCCGGGCGAGTGGTTCATCAACTACCGTGGTGGCGCCTTCCTACTGCCTGACGACGAGGCGACCCGGCGTCGCGCCGCACTCGACGGCATCACTGTCGAGCGGGCGACCACGGCCGCGATCGCCGAGGTGCGCCGCGAGGTCGCGGCGGGGAACATGGATGCCGTCCTCCTCGAGAAGGCCCCGCGCATCGCCATCTATACGCCGCCGGAGGCGCCGCCCTGGGACGACGCGGTGACGCTCGCGCTCACCTACGCCGGCATCGAGTACGAGACCATCTGGGACGAGGATGTCGCGCGCGGCGACCTGAAGGAGTTCGACTGGCTGCACCTCCACCACGAGGATTTCACGGGGCAGTTGAACAAGATCTACATCGGGTTCCGCGACGTGCCATGGTTCCAGGCACAGCGGCGCAGGAATCTGGAGACTGCACGTGCCCTCGGACTGCCTGACATCCCCGCGCTGAAGAAGGTGGTCGCCGATGGCATACGCGGCTACGTCGAGAACGGTGGATTCCTCTTCGCCATGTGCGGTGCGACGGAGACGCTGGAGCTGGCGATCGCCGCGGTCGACGTCGACATCGCGCAGAGCTATGCAGACGGCTCGCCGATGGCCACCGACGCCAACCAGCGAATGCAGTGGGGGCGCGCGATGGCGTTCCAGAACGTCAACCTCGAACCGTCGCCCTATGTGAACGCGATGAGCGACATCGACGGCCATCAGGTCAACGTCCCCGGTCGCCGTCAGCCGCTCGGCACCTTCACGCTGTTCGGCTTCTCGGCCAAGTTCGATCCCGTCCCGACGATGCTCGTCCAGAACCACCGATCGGTGATCTCCGACTTCTATGGCGTCACGACGAGCTTTACCCGCCAGACGCTGAAGCCGGGCGCGACAGTGTTAGCTTTCGAGGAAGGCGCCCCCTGGGTCAAGTACATCCACGGCCAGTACGGACAGGGCTCCTGGACCTACCTCGGCGGACACGATCCCGAGGACCCGCAGCACAATATCGGCGCCGCGCCCACCGATCTCGCGATGCACCCGAACTCACCGGGGTACCGCCTGATCCTGAACAACGTGTTGTTCCCCGCCGCCAAGAAGAAGCCGCTCAAGACATGACCGTTCCGCACGCGGCCCCCGCCGGCACGATCCAGTTGAGCACGGCGACAGCGGCGGTCATGCGTGCGGCCATCCGGCTGGCTGGCGGTCGTGAGGTGTGCTTCGTCGGTATGTTGGACGACGACCGGATGGTGGTGCAGGCGCGGACGGTCGCGCGCGGCGACGTGCGCAGCGTACTCGCCCTGCCGGGCTTCGCGTCGACGGGGGAGATCCTCCTCCACAACCATCCGAGCGGACTGCTCGAGCCCTCGCGCGCCGACCTCGACGTCGCCGCGCGGTTGTACGAGCAGGGCATCGGCTTCGGTATCGTCGACAACGACGTCACCGATCTCTATGTCGTCGTCGAGGTGCCGCCGCCCGTGCGGCGCGAGCCGCTTCTCCCCGAAGATCTCTCGTACGACCTCGGGCCCGACGGTGCGATCGCGCTCAAGCTCGCCCGTTACGAGGACCGGCCGGCGCAGCGCACGATGGCGGCGACCATCGCCGAGTTGTACAACACCGGCGGCGTCGGCCTGCTCGAGGCTGGCACCGGCGTCGGCAAGTCGCTCGGCTATCTGCTGCCCGCGCTGCGCTGGGCGGCCAAGAATGGCGAGCGCACGATCGTGTCGACGAATACGATCAACCTGCAGGAGCAGCTCGTCGGGAAGGATCT
>JBBQHX010000420.1:0-2148 GCA_038324385.1 Gemmatimonadales bacterium
GTCGCCGGATTCGAGGATGGATCCCGCCTGATCTCCACCAATGGAAAGACCGACGCATCCCTCGCGGCAATGTGGCGCGAGGCCTGCGACACGGGCACGATTCGCGTCCGTCTTGGCGGCGACGAGATCACGCAGGCCCTCTTGCCGATCGTGACAATGAGCTACCGACCGCAGGCGCGCACCGCCGCCGTGATCGGTTTCGGCTCGGGCATGTCGAGCCACATACTGCTGGCAAGCGAGACCCTGCAGACGCTGAGCACGATCGAGATCGAACCGAAGATGGTCGAGGGCGCGCGTCACTTCCTGCCCGCCAACAATCGTGCGTACGACGACCCTCGCTCACGGGTGATCGTGCGCGACGCCAAGGCACACTTCGCGACCGCCGCGCAACGCTGGGATCTCATCCTCTCCGAACCGTCGAACCCGTGGGTCAGCGGCGTCTCGGGTCTCTTCACCGTGGAGTTCTACCTCCGAGTGCGCGCGGCGCTCGCCGACGATGGCGTGTTCGGCCAGTGGCTCCACACCTATGAGCTGAGCGACCCCCTTGTGCTCGGCGTCCTGGCCGCGCTCGACCAGGTGTTTCCATCGTGGCAATTACACCAGGTGGGACCCGGTGACCTGCTGATCGTGGCCTCGGCCACAACACTTCCCGCACCGCGCTTCGACGAAGTCCTGGCACTCCCCGCCCTCCGCGATGACCTGTGTCGCTTCGTGCCGATCACCGGCAGCGATCTTGACGCAGTCGTGCTCGGTGGCAACGCGCTACTCGGACCGCTCCTCGCCGAGATCGGCCAGCCCAATTCAGACTTCTATCCCGCGCTCGACCTCGGCGCCGAACGCGCCCGCTTCAAGCACGCGAGCGCCAGCGGCTTCATCGCGCTCGGCCGCGACTGGTTCAACCTGGCCAGCGCACTCGGCGGAACACGCGCCACGACACCATCGGCCCGTCGGATGCCGTTCGAGGGAATCGGTCGGGCCACCGACGCGTGGATTCGCGATGGACTGGACGACGCCGACACTGTTGACGTGTATCGCGAGCACGCACGGTGGTCGTGGCAACAATGGGAACAACTCGGAACCGCTGACCGGGAACCGGTCTCGTGGGACAGGTGGCTCGCGGTGACGAACGAAGCGTCTCGGCTCCGTCACGGCGGTGTGGCAGGCACCGCGGACTCCAACCTCTTCGCCACCGCCGATGCAATCGCGCGGCGGTGGCAAGCTCCCGTGGAAGTGCTCGCGGCCATACGCTTCCGCCGCGGCGTGCAGGCATGGGACGCACGCTTGGCGCTCGACGCGGCGGACCAGTTACGCACCAGCCGGCGAGGGCTGGAGCTGGTCGGATTCGACGAGCTGCGCGACGGCGCGATCGTGATGGCACTTCGGGAGGACAACGCCGGCCTGGCAACGCGCTGGCTCAATGCTCCCGGGTCACTCCGGTCGCGCGACGATCTTCGGAGCCTGCTGCTCGAGGCGTGGGTGCGACGTGCCGCCGGGGAGTCTGCTCTGTCCGACGGGTCGCCCGGCGCTCACTGACCAACGAGCCGCGCTGCCGCCGGACCCGCAAGGTCGGAGAACCACTCCGCAGCAGCGCCCGTCCGGCCGGCACAGCGGCCCGATCGAGGTAGCCGCATCGCGCATGCGGGATTTAGTCATCCCCCGTGGTGCATCCTACTGACGCGCCACAGTTCGATCGGGGCCCGAAGGAATGCGCCGAGCGAGATGCGACTACTGCCCCGTTCCTCCCAATGCTCCAGCGGCACTTCGCGAATTCGTGTGCCAACGTCCGCGCCCGCGTGCGCGGCCAGCCGTGCGATCAGCTCCACGTCGAAGATCCACCTGCTCAGGAAGGGACGATCAAGTGCATGCCGGAGCGCCGGGGTGTCGCGGAAGAGCTTCAGACCGCACTGCGTGTCATACACCGGCAAGTCGAGCGCCACTGACGCTGCGGTCGCGAAGACGCGCCCCAGGTAGTGCCTCGCGGCCGAGCGTTCCACGTGGCGTCCGAGCAGCTTGACGCGCGAACCGAGCGCCGCCCATGCCTGGGGATGGCGATCGAGTTCATCCTGCAGCCCGCGGAGTTCACCGAGAGGCGCGGACAGGTCGGCGTCGGCGAACGCAACCAGCGCCGAACCCGACCGAAGCGCGTGC
>JBBQHX010000421.1:0-2117 GCA_038324385.1 Gemmatimonadales bacterium
AGCATCCTGACCGTGATCGTGCTGGGTGGGATTCTCTACGCCTTCAGCAACAAGGTCCGTCGCGCCCACGGCTCGGCGCGGGCGGCGACGACCGGCTGAGGGCCGGGGTACCTTCCTCCTATTGAGGCGGCCCTGCCGCGCTGGGATGCTGCGGTTGCTCGGACGCACCACTGACACGTTCCATGTCGGCGGCGTTCGCACGCAGCACAGGTCGCAGATGGCCCTCGAGACTCCGAGATCCTTCAACAACTGGCTTCGCGGCCAGCTGAAGGAGAAGAAGATGAGCCAGCGTCAGCTCGCGCTCCAGTCGGGCGTGGATCATTCGACGATCTCCCGACTGATCAAAGGCGATCGGATGCCGTCCCTGGGGACGGCGACGAAGCTCGCTCGTGGGCTGCGCGAGATTCGCGATGAGGCCGATGGCCCGGCGTACTTCGCGACGCTCAACTCGCGTCACGTTCTCCCCACCACCCGCGTCGAGTACGCGCTGCGCGGGGACGAATCGCTCACCGAGGGCGACGTGCGCGAGATCATGCAGGCATACATCGCGCTCCGTGTGCGCCGCGTGAGGAATGGCGGCAACGGCTCGCACCCCGGTTCGAACGGGTACTCCAACGGCGGATAGCCTCGTTCGCGGAGCCTCGCAGACGGCGTGAGTTCGCTCGATTGTTGACATTCGCTGACCGCGCCGTCGTATGTCCGCCCATTGAAGGTCGTCTGGTCAATTGCACCTGCCCCGAGCATTAGCGGGTTCGGCCGCTGCACCGGCGTCATCCTCACGCACGAACCACTCGTCTTCACGCACGAATCACCCCCCGGGGCGCCATCCGGCTTCGCTAACGCGCACTCCACGAGCGGTTGGCAGGGGGAGCGGCGCCGACGACTCGACCGCGGCCAGGAGGACGAGCAGGCCGCGGCGCCGGCCCTCGATTACCCCGCCGTCGGCGCGTGGCCCGTCGCTCCGGCTCGCTCGTTTCAGGAAGCGGCGGCCGTTAACCGATATATCACTAGTGCTATAAGGCGTGACAGCGGCGTGACGACGCAACAGAGTCGTTCAGCGGCGGCACTTACCGCCCTGCCGGGCCGGAGCGAGTGGACCGCCGAGTCGTGCGGAACGCCTTTGGCGGCAGCTCCGGCAGCGCGTCCGCCCCACCCCACAGCAGGTACGCCCGGCGCAGGTTGACCGCGTCCCAGCCCTCATCCGCGCCCGGCGTCTCCATGATGAACGCCGTGTTCGCGAGGCCGGCATGCCGCAGGAAGGCGCCGAGGCCTTCGGCGCCGATCTGCCCGCCACCGATGTGCTCATGCCGATCCGCCCGCGACCCGAGCAGCGATCGCGAGTCGTTCAGGTGCACGAGGGCGAGGCGGTCGAGCCCGATGAGCTCATCGAAGCGATCGATCACGGCATCGGCTCCGTCGGCGGTTGAGATGTCGTATCCGGCGCCCCACAGGTGCGCGGTGTCCAGGCAGAACGCGAGCCGATCGGCGTTTGGATGGTCGCCAACGCCCGCCAGGATCGCGGCCAGCTCCTCGACGCGGGAGCCAAGGAGATCGCCGCCGCCGGACGCGTTCTCGAGCACCAGTCGAACGGACGACGGCGTCGCCTCGAGGACGGATCGCACGTTCTCGACGATCTGGCGCAGGCCCACCTCGGCGCCGGTTCCCCGATGCGAGCCGATGTGCGTGTTGACCAGCGTGGCCCCGTACCGCGGCGCGCGCTGCACCTCGTGGATCAGCCCGGCCCGGGATTGCTGAGCGAACGGCGCGGAAGACCCGGCCAGGTTGATGAGATACGACGCGTGGATCGAGACGACGTCCACGCCCTCGCGCTGGCAGTAGCCGATGAAGGTTGGCGCGTCATCGGGCGGCTCGGGCCTTCGACGCCACGCTGTCGGGTTGTCGCTGAAGATCTGAAGTGCGCGGGCCCCGATCTGGCGAGATCGCCGCGCCGCCTTCAGGAGGCCCTGCTTCACGCCGAGATGCAGGCCGACCGCGGGAGCATCGGTCGGCCACGTCAGGCGTCGATGGGGCTCGACGCGTGCTACGGTGCGGGGCATGGCACACGAACCGCCGGACGCGGGCATGGACCTGCTGAGCGTCGGCCTGCTCGTCTTCTT
>JBBQHX010000422.1:0-2108 GCA_038324385.1 Gemmatimonadales bacterium
TCCGCCCCATGCCCCCGCGCGCGAGCTCGCTGACCAGCGTGTAGCGCCCATCGGTGGTGCCCTCGCGGCCCGAACCGGTGGACCCCGCACCGGCGCGGTCCACGCTACCGGCGGGCGTCGTCGAGCTGGGCGGTGTCACCACGGCCCATCGGTAGCAGAGCGAGCCCACGCCGGTCACCAGAAAAGCCCGCCATCGACCGTCCCCGCCGGCGGCCCGGCACGGGCCCTAAGAGCTGTCCCGTAATTCGAGCTTGAGATTGTGCAGAAAGGCGACGGCTTGGAGGGTGGCCGGCAGGCTGTGTCCGCGCCGTCGATGGTCGCGCAGGATGCGCCAGTCCTTGAGTCTCGCCAGTGCATGCTCGACGCGCGCTCGACGCCGACGGTGTTGTCTCCATGCCGCGTCGCGGACGATGCGGTTCTCGCGGAAGACCGGGGTCTGTAGCTCCGGGATCCCGCGGTAGCCGCCGTCGGCGAGTACCCGCTTGTGGTCCTGACAGAGTCGTTCGATCTCAGAGCCGCGGTAGTGGACGGTGTCGTTGCGGTTGCCAGGGCCTCCGCCCATGACCGCAATCACGTGTAGATCAGCGCGACGGACGAGGACCTGGGCGTTACACGACCACCGGTAGTTCTTCGCCTTCGCCGCGGCGGCGTGATCACGCGTAGGTGCGAGCGTGCCGTCGACGACCCACGACCAGCGGCGATCCCGATCCACCGTCGGCGCGAACAGATCGGCGAGACGCCGGGTGATGTCTACGAGGATCCTGTGTGCTTGCGACCGCGAGATCGCGTACACCGCCGCGAGCTCGCGCACGGTCAGGTTCGTGCGCAGGCTCGTGCATCCGACGGCGATGCGTCGCTCGAGCGACATCGCCCACGGCCGGCCGCGACCGCGCCGTGCTGGTTGCAGCCGACGAAGCAGATCCTCGAGCTGCGCATGCGTGAGTCCGGTGATGACGGGGGTGGCAGCTCGCATGCATCGAGCGATGTCACAGTCATACGATAGGTTCTGGGTGTGGCGTGGGCGGGTAGCAGCAAGCGGACGCGGGGTGCGAACAAGCACGCACCGTGGGTGCGCCGGCCCGAGGACGGCGTCTCGGTGCTGCGCTTGCCGGTCGACACCACCGATCCGGTCCAGCGCCGGCGCGTCGAGGCGATGTTCGCGGCGGCGTTCGCGGTGCGTCGAGCCCTGCAGCGCGCGGCGCGCGACCGCGCACGCGCGTACTGGGCAGCACCCCACGAGCGCCAGCGCGATCCTGCCCCCGTCCGCACGCGGCTGGGCCTGTCGCGCAAAGCGCTCGAGCATGCCGCCTACGGACACCTCGACGCCGCCCCCCACCTGCGCCGGTCCGTGACCAAGGCGCTCGCGATGCACCTGGCCGACAGCGTGTGGACCGCGATGGAGCGCCACCTGTTTCGCGATGCGACCGGCGGCCGGCACGGGATGCCGCGGCCGGGCGGCTGGTTCGAGTTCACCCGGATTCCCGGGCGCGCGCGCTCGCACACCAAGCACCGCACGTGGGAGACGTTCCGGCTCCATGGCTCGCTCGCCGGCCATCGCGCGGCCTACACGCGCGCCGACGCGCGGTTCTTCCAGCCGCACCGGATGCGCGCCGTCGCCGACGCCGGCAACGCCTGGTGGAGCTACGATGGGCCGCTCGCGGTCGTGTTCACGGGCCTCGGCGTCGGCACGCTCATCCTGCCGGTGCGGCTGCCTGCCGCGCCTGCCAATCAGCCGATCCTCGACCATCACCTCGCCGACCCCACGCGGTGGCACAAGATCGATCTGGTCCGGCAGCGCGATCCGAACGCGGCCGGCGGGTGGCGCTACGAGGCGCACCTGCTGGTGCTGACCACGCCGTACGTCGCACCGGCGGTGCGCGTGCGTCGCGCCGCCGCGGCGGTGCGGCTCCGCGACCGCCGCGGCGGCATCGACGTCAACGTCTCCAACATCACCGTCGCCTCCCACGACGGCGGGCGCACGTTGCAGATCACCCGCGTCGAGCGCGATGCGCGCGAGCAGCAGACGTTTGCGCGTCGGTCCCGGCGGCAGCGCCATCGCCAGCGTCACCTCGACCGATCGCGTCGCGCGCGCAATCCCGAGCAGTACG
>JBBQHX010000423.1:0-2101 GCA_038324385.1 Gemmatimonadales bacterium
CACTCCCGGACTTGGCGGGCGGGGGGTCCGCCGCGTGGCCGTTCGGGCTCCACTCGATGCCCCCCCAAACCCGGCCCACCCCACCCCCCCCGCGCCCCGCCGCCCACCCCCGCCCTGTGGCGGCGACGTCCGCTGGGCCGCGGGTCGCATTCAACGACGCGGCGAATCGTGCGACGCACAGTACCGCATCCCCGCGTGTGGCCGTCGCACCGCTGCCGCGCATGTCGCGCGCGGTTCCGCGCGTGGCGCCAGCCCTGCCGATGCGCCATGCGGCTGGCGCCGGCGCGCGGGTGTCGCACGTGAATCCCTGGTACGCGCGCGTATTGCTGGGCGTCCTCGGAACGACGGGGGTGGCGCTCGTCTCGTACGTGTCGGTCGTGTCGGATACCCCGCGTGCCAGTCGCGGGCAATTCGAGAGCGCGGGAGGTGGCGTGATTGGTGCCGGGGCACCATCCGGACCGCCGCAGCGATCCGCGGGTTCGCTGCCGGGCGCGGAGCCGCCGCTACCGCGTGCACGGCCGGGTGTGCCGTCGCTCACCGGCGACGTCGCCGCCCGTACGGTGACCGACAGTGCGCGCATGTTGTTCGTCGAACCCGCTCGCCGTGCGAGTGGCAACACGCGGTCGATGGCGTCGGCGCAGTCGGCCGCTGCGGTGACGCTCGACGAGCTCAGGCTGGCGAACGGCAACCGCATGCGCGGTCGCGTCGAAGTGCTGCGTGCGGGCACGGTCGTGTTCCGCGACGTCATGACGGGCCTGCGTTACGAGATCGCCAAGGATAGCGTGGGCGAGATCGTGACCGAGTTCGGCACATCCGTTCGCTTCGACGACACGCGTGCATCCCCCGCGCCGGGCGTTGCTGCCACCGCGGTCGGCCCGCGGCCGCGAATGCCGGATGCGGACGAGAGCGACCGCATTCGTCGGCGAGGTGTCGCCGGCCAGTATCTGGTGCGCTACGCCGCGGCCAGGGCGACAGGCTCCCGCGAGTGCACCACCGTGTGGCAACGCGCGCCGCAAGCCGTGGATCGCGTGCGCGTCGCGCATATCGCGGGCGCCGACACGCTGACCGTCGCGTTCGAGGGCGGGGATTTCTTTCCGGGCATCGTCGATCGCCTCGGGTACTTTGCTTCGACGTTCCGGATCATGCCCGATCAGGCGCGCAGCAGCACCGCACTCACGACGCGCCTCAGCGGACGATTTCTCGAAGGCGATTCCCTTCGCATGCAGGTGAACATCATCTTCTTTCGCCGCATGCGGGGCGGCGCCGACGTCGCCTGCAACGTCACGGTCGACGCCGTGGGGGTTCGCGCGGGCTAGCCCGGATTTCTCACCAGTGTTCGCTAGCGGCCGGTTGCGAGCTGCGCGAGTGAGTCGAGGATTTCGTTCGATAGAAATGGCGAGTGTTTTGACCTTCGGGCGGGCGTGATCGGGCGCGAGCGGCGCTGTCACCGTGCCTGCGGGCGGGATTTTCGGTACGGATGCTGGTGACGGGGTCGCGACGCGGCCCCGCTCGGGGGATCGGCACGAGACGCGGCGCCCATTCAGCGCCCGGTTAACATCGCGTCGGACAGCGGTGCAGCTTCGCGTGCACCTGCGCGAAGAGCACTGCGTGCGGGCACCCACTCGCGAGCGCGAGCCATACTTTGCGCACCGTGATGCGGATGCGCGCGCCGATTTTCAGCAGCGTGAGGCGGATCGTGGTGCACTGCGCCTTGGCGAGCGCGGTGCCCGCGAGACCGAGCCGCCGCAGGGAGGCGAGCAATACGTACGCGACGGAGGAGCAGTAGAGCCGGAGTTGATTCGCGCGGAAGGTGGCTGCGCTGGTGCGATCCGCAAAAAGGCCCAGCTGTTGTTCCTTGATCCGATTCTCCATCTCGCCACGCGCGCAATACACGTCTTCGTAGAGCGTGCGTGCGTCGCCGGCCGCGAGCGGGAGCGACGTCACGACGAAGCGCGGATTCCGTTTGCCCTCGCCGTCGGCGGTGGTGGCCGTCAGCTGCTCCGCCTTCGCGACCACGCGCCGCGCGCACGACCAGCTGTCGACGGTCTGATACGTGCGCTCCGCAAACACCCGCGCCGGCCGTCCCGTGGTCGTGCACTGC
>JBBQHX010000424.1:0-2091 GCA_038324385.1 Gemmatimonadales bacterium
ACCACGGCGTCAGCATCACGCTTCTCGATGCCTAACTTTAGGGGTCATCCGGGAATTTCGGGAATGCCTCGTGACAACGGGCGGCGGTGCGGCCATGGTTGAGGATCGGAGGAGACCACATGGCACCGTCGATATCGGCCGCGTTGCTGGCTCTGGTCGGGACGTGGGAAGGGTTCGAGGTCGTGGCGGTCACCACGGAGCTGGCGCCGGCGGGCGAGGGCGATGTGTTCGGGGCGGAGGCGCCGCGGCTGGTGCTGGCGTTGCAGCCGAACGCGGACCATGTGAAGCGGTGTAGCAACTGCGGCGAACCCGTCGCGGCGATTCACGATGTGAGCGAGCGTCGCGTGCGCGATCTGCCGCTCGGCGAGTGGGACACCTGGCTGGTGTTTCCGCGTGCGCGGGTCGCGTGTCCGCGCTGTGGCCCGACGGTCGAGGCGGTACCGTGGCTCGATCGCTATCAGCGGATGACCACGCGCCTCGCCGAGAAGATCGCACGGCTCGCGCAGGTATTGCCGATCCAGCACGTCGCCGCGTGGTTTCGCGTGGGGTGGGACACCGTGAAGCAGATCGATGCGCGGGCGCTGACGGCGCGGCTGGGGGCCGCGGAGGATCACCTGGACGGGATTCGGCGCATTGCGATCGATGAATTCGCGATCCAGCGCGGGCATCGCTACGCGACCGTCGTCCTGGACCTCGACCGCAAACGCATCCTGTGGATCGCGCGCGGCCGCGACCAGGCGTCGCTCCGGGGGTTCTTCGCGGCGCTCGGGCCGACCCGCTGCGCGCAGTTGGAGGCGGCGGCCGTCGACATGTGGGCGCCGTACGCGGCGGAGATCCGCGCCCACTGCCCGCAGGCGGCGCTGGTCTACGATCTCTTCCATATCGTCGCCACGTATGGCCGCACGGTGATCGATCGTGTGCGCGTCGACGAGACGAATCGCCTGGCGAAGGCCGCCGGGGCCGGCAAGATTCGGGACGCCCGGCGCGTCATCAAGGGCGCGCGCTGGCTGCTCCTCCGCAATCGCGCCAGCCTCAAGACGCCGCAGGATCGCGTGCGCCTCCGCGAGTTGCTCCACGCCAACCGGCGGTTGTTCACCGTGTACGTCCTGAAGGACGATCTCAAACGCCTCTGGCAGTACCGCGCGCCGACGGCGGCGCGGCGCTTCTGGCGGGACTGGCGCCGCCGCGCGCTCCAGAGCCGCATCCCAGCGCTCCGCACCTTCACGGCGATGCTGGAGCGCCATCTCGAGGGAATTCTCAGCCACTGTCGCTATCCCATCAACTCCGGTGTGCTCGAGGGCTGCAACAACAAGATCAAGGTCCTCAAGCGCATGGCCTATGGCTACCGCGATGAGGCGTACTTCTTCCTCAAGATCCGCGCAGCATTCCCCGGAATTCCCGGATGAGCCAAACTTTCAGCTCACCGCGAAGGGCGGCATCGACGTCGGCATCGCGAACGCCTCAGGGTCCACGGCCTTCGCGCAGGATGCTGCCGCGGAGTCGCACGAGACGAAGAAGGATTTCCGGGAGGCGGTGTTCAAGGCCGCGGAAGAGTACAAGTCGGAGCGAACACTCGAGATCAATGTGACCACTTCCGAAGAGACGAGTGGGGGCGAGTCGGGCGAGATCAGCAATCCGAACGATGAAATCGCAGTCACCTACCTCTTCTACCAGCTGCAGCGTCGCTATCGCGTGAGCGAGCAGATTCACCGTCTCACACCGGTCGTGCTCGTGGCGCAGGAGTTTCCAAGGCCGAACGACATCGACGAAGCCTGGATCATCGCCCACGACTGGATCCTCAGGCGCGTCATCCTGGACGATTCGTTCATCGCGGCGATGGACTACCTCACCAGCAAGGTGGTTGGAGACGAAGTGTCGCTGCGTGAGCTCCACCAGAATCTCCAGATGCAACGCCGCATAACGGACCAAGTGGCCGAGCAGATTGCGGAGAAGCGCGAGCAATCCGATCGCCGGTACGCTGCCCTGCAAAGGTCAGTCGAGCGTCGGGCGAAAGTGCTGGACGACGAAGACAGCGAAGGCTTCCTGCAGGACGGAGTCGAAGGATTGTTCGGAGGTGGTGGCGCGAGCCCT
>JBBQHX010000425.1:0-2087 GCA_038324385.1 Gemmatimonadales bacterium
CAGCTCGTGCTCCTCACGATGGGGATCGGTGGCCTGACGCTGACCGGGGTTGGGATTGATTACATCAAGCAGCAGGTCGCCGGCACGCCGCTTTCCGCGAACGCCCTGCATCTCAGCCTGCCGACCAGCTGGCCCTACTGGCAGGTGTTGGCGCTCCTCGCCGCGCTCATTCTTCTGCTTGCGGGCGGGCGCGCGTTGCTCAACTACACTTACGCCGTTTCGGTCAACCGCCTGGTGCAACAGCGGCTCGTCGTCGATTTGCGCGGCGAGGTTTACGACAAGCTTCAGCGGCTGAGTTTTCGTTTCTTCGACGCCAATAACACGAGCTCGATTATCACGCGTGTCACGAGCGACGTGCAGAGCGTGCGGATGTTTGTCGATCAGGTGCTGTTCCAAGGCGTGATCATGGCGATCTCGCTGACGGTTTATCTGGTCTACATGCTGAGCCTGAGCCCGGCGCTCACGCTTGCGTGTCTCGCGACGACACCGCTGCTGTGGACGCTGTCCGCGTGGCACACCCGCCGCACGCAGCCGGAATACGCGCAGAACCGCACGCTCGTGGAAAAGATGGTGCAGACCTTCGTCGAGAGCTTGCAAGGCATCGCCGTGACGAAGGCCTTCGGCCGCGAAGCCGAGGATCGCGCGGGGTTTGACGCCGCCAACCGCGACGTGCTCAAGCAGCAGCATCTCATCTTCTGGCGCGTGAGCCTCTTCTCTCCGGCCATCGGTTTTCTCACGCGTATCAACATGATGGTGCTGCTCGGCTACGGCGGCTGGCTGGTCGTGCAGGGGCAGCTGCCGCTCGGAACGGGCCTGATGGTTTTCGCGGGGCTCCTCGAACAATTCTCCGGCCAGGTGAACAACGTCGCCGTGATCGTGAGTTCGGTGCAGCAGGCGCTCATCGGCGCGCGCCGCGTGTTCGAGATTCTCGACGCGCCCGTCGAGGTGAAGAACGCGCCCCACGCGATCCGCCGGCCGAAATTGCGCGGCGAAGTCGCCTTTGAGAACGTCTCCTTCGCCTACGACGGCGCCGCGGCCGTGGTGCGCGACATCGACCTGCGCGTCGCGCCGGGCCAATGCGTCGCGATCCTCGGCGCGACCGGCGCGGGCAAGAGTGTGCTCATGAGCCTCGTCCCGCGCTTCTTCGATCCGACGGCCGGCCGCGTGCTGCTCGATGGCATCGACGCCCGCGAGATCGAGCTCGACGATCTGCGGCGCAACATCGGGCTCGTGTTTCAGGAGAGCTTTTTGTTTTCCAACACCGTCGCCGCGAACATCGCCTTTGGCCACCCGGAGGCGACGCGCGCGCAAATCGAGAAAGCGGCGCGGATCGCCGCAGCGCACGACTTCATCACGGCGCTCCCGCAGGGCTACGACACGGTGCTGGGCGAGAGCGGCAACAGCCTTTCCGGCGGCCAGCGGCAGCGCCTCGCGATCGCGCGCGCCGTGTTGCTCGAGCCCGCCATCCTGCTGCTCGACGACCCGACCGCCGCGATCGACAGCGAGACCGAGCACGAAATCTTCGACGCGCTCGATCGCGCGATCGCCGGGCGGACGACGTTCATCGTGGCGCACCGGCTGAGCACGCTGCGCCGGGCCGATTTCATCGTCGTGATGGAAGCGGGCCGGATCGTCCAGCGCGGCACGCATGAGCAGCTCATGCGCGAGAAGGGTCCTTATCTGCGCGTGGCGAATCTCCAGTTGGTGGACAATCGCGAGTTGCAACGGCTCGGCCTGGGGGAGGGCGCCGCATGAAATTGCGACCAAATCATTCTCGGGCTCGTCCTCATTCCTCGTTCTCGTTCTCTTTCGCGGGTCAGGGAGAACGGGGAACGAGGAAGAGAACGAGAACGATTTTGCCGGAGGGCATCCCGTGAGCAAGGCCACCTCTACGCCCGCGCCCGACCTCGGGCTCGTCCGCCGCCTGCGCGACGACGATGAGGATGAACCGATTCAAAAACCGCTCGAGTGGTCGCTCATCCGGCGGATGTTCACCTACGCGGCGCCGGTGAAGCGCAAGCTCACCGCGCTGACCATCCTCACGGCGATTCGCGCGGCCCAACTGCCCGCGTTTGCCTGGCTCACCG
>JBBQHX010000426.1:0-2045 GCA_038324385.1 Gemmatimonadales bacterium
GCCAGCAGAGCCTCTCGGTATCGCGCGTAATCCGCGCGTCGCCGCGTCGCGTGCTCGCGGCGATTGGCCAGGTGATGCAGCAAGACCCGTTCGCCCTCACCCTGCGCGAGACGGTCGGCGGCCACCCGCTGGACGGCGGCGTGCTCGTCTTCGATCTGCCGGCTGCCCAAACGATGGTGGGAATCCAGCAGCGAGACATCTCGACGTGGATGGGCACCCGGTTCCAGCTCGAGGCGCGGCAGATCGAAGTGACGCTGCGGCCGCTGACCGACTCGCCCGACGGCTGCGAGGTGACGGCCTATGCCGATCTACGCCCGGGAATCGCGCCCAACGTGAAGACGGGGGTGGGGATCGCCGGTTTTCTCGCGGCCACGGGCGCCGGTCTCAGCGGCGCCGCGGCGGCCGGCGCGGCGGCCGGGGGCGGGGCCGCGTCAATCGGTCTGATGGGCGGACTCACCGCAGCGGCCTTCCCCGCGATCGTGATCGGTGCGGGGGCGGGGGCGCTGTCGGTAGGGTGGTATCGCTGGCTCTACCGTTCGACGCTCGGGAAGGCGGCGCGCGAGCTGGAGCGCGCACTCAACGCCGTGGAGGGGAGCCTGCGGTCGCAGGATGTGTTCGGCGCGGTACCGCCGGCGCGGCGTCGCGTGGCCGGAACCGCGGACGACGTGACCACGCTGCTGTTGGGCGGGATCGGGGATGCAGGCAGTGATTGATGCGTCGACGGGGATTTGAACCCAGAGGCGACGCAAGTGCACGGATCGACCGAATTGAGACGCTCGTCGGCACGACTCAGCGCCTCCAGCGGGTATCCCCGCTTTCGGCGGCGGCGATCTCGGCGACCCAGACGTCACTCTGCCGATCCTCCATCGTGAAGTAGAGTCGATTGCCGTCGCTCGCGAAGTCGAACCGGTTGGAGGAACGAGCGGGGTCGGCGAAGCGGACGAGGAGTCGCGGCCGGCCGCCCGTCACCGGGACCGACCAGAACGACGCCCGTCCCGCGGCGTCGTGGCTCTTGAAGTAGAGCTCGCGCCCGCTCGCCGCGAACAGGGCCAGCTCCGCGAGCGGATCGCCGTCGCGCGGCACATAGATGTCGCGCGGCGTGCCCGAGTCAGCCGCCACGAGGCCAATGCGGCCGTCCGCTGGCGAGACGAACGCGATCGTACGCCCATCGGGGGACCATTCGCCGCGCCATCCGCGGCCGCCGGTGAACCGCGGCGCGTCCCACCGGCCGCGCGCGTCGCGACGCGTCACCAGCACCCGCGAGGTGGTCATGCTGAAGAGCGCGAGCGCGGTTCCGTCGGGTGACCAGTTGGCCATCGTCAGGTGCTCGGCCGATCGCGTGAGCTGCCGCACCGCCCCCCCGGCGAGCGAGAGCAGGTAGATCTCGCGAGAGCCGGTCCGATGTGAGTGATAGGCCAGCTCACGCCCGTCCGGTGACAGGACGCCGCGGAACTCGTCGTTCGGTTCGTGCGTCAGCCGCTCGGCCTCGCCGCCGGCGATCGGCATGCGATAGATGTCGGAGTTGCCACGCAAATCCGAGTCGTACAGCAGCCACCGGCCATCAGGCGAGACGCGCACCCCCTCGACGGTCTGGTTTCCCGAGGTCACGGGCTCGGCCGACCTGAGGGACCCCGGAAGCCTGACCGGGATGGGCAGCGCCCAGACGTTAGCATTGCTCTCGTACCTCGCGAACACCATGCGCGACCCGTCGGCCTGGAAGTCGATCGACTGTGCGCTCATCCCGGTGGTCATGCGCACCGGCACCGCGGCGGTGCGCACGTGCGGCTGGACGTCGAGCGCGTACACGTCGCGCGGTCCCTGCCGATTGGACACGTAGTACAATGCTTTCCCGTCGTGCGACCACGCGGGGCTCTGGTGAAGCGAGCCGCTGTCGGTCACGCTCACCAGGCCGCCGCCCACTGCCGGCACGAGCACGATCCGGCTCGGCGCGAGATTCCCGAACATCGGCCCCACGCCGGAGGTCGTGCCGACCGTGACGTAAAACGCGTTGCCCGACACGCACGCCACCAGAGCGCCGTCCGGCG
>JBBQHX010000427.1:0-2025 GCA_038324385.1 Gemmatimonadales bacterium
GCGGTCGTCGACGCCGTGCTCGATCTCGCACCGTTCGAGCGGGCGATCGGGTCGATCGATCCCACCGGCACGTTCATCGACAAGCTCGTCGCTGCGACCGAGATCATCCAGCGGCGGGTCGTCGACATCTGGAAGCTCGTCTCGCAACTCGACCCCCATCGTCAGTCGAAGCTGAGCAAGGGGCCCTTCCCCGACAGTCCGGCGCTCATCGCGCTGTTCGCGATCCGGGCCGATCGTCTGCGCCAGTCTCCGGCCGACGCGGCCCGCCTCCTGCGCGCACTCGCGCTGTCGCTGTCGCACCCGCACATGGTCGACACGCCCCGCCCGGCCGACGAAATCGTCGACCTGTTCCTGAACGGTGCGATGCGATGAGCCTGCGCCGCCTCCTCAAGTCTCATCTCGCCCCGTACCGGCGCCTCCTGTGGATCGTCGTCGCCCTCCAGGCGATCCAGACCACCGCCACACTCGCGCTGCCGGCGCTCAACGCCGACCTGATCAACGACGGGGTGCTCGTCGGCGACAACGGGTTCATCTGGCGCACCGGCGGCATCATGATCGGGTTCAGCGTCGTGCAGATCCTGTTCGGTGCGGCTGCGGTGTGGTTCGGTGCCCAGGCGGCGATGGGCTTCGGCCGCGATCTCCGACGCGATCTGTTCCACCAGGTCACCGACTACTCCGCCCGTGAGGTCGGACGATTCGGTGCGTCGTCGTTGATCACCCGCATCACCAACGACGTGCAACAGGTGCAGATGCTGGTGGTGATCGCCGCGACGATGATGATCGCGGCGCCACTCACGATGCTGATCGGCATCGTGTTGGCGATCCGCGAGGACGCCGGGCTCTCGGTGATCCTGCTGTTCGCGATGCCGGGCGCCGTCCTGCTGCTCGGCCTCATCGTCGCCCTGATGGTGCCCGCGTTCCAGCTGATGCAGGAGCGGGTCGATCGGGTCAACGGGGTGCTGCGCGAGCAGATCACCGGCATCCGCGTCGTACGTGCCTTCGTCCGCGAGCCGCAGGAGCAGGCCCGCTTCGCCGTGGCGAACGCCGAACTCACCGAGACAGCGCTGCGCACCGGCCGGCTGATGGCAGCGACGTTCCCCACCGTCGGGTTCATCGTCAACATCTCCAGCCTCGCCGTGCTCTGGATCGGTGCCGACCGCATCAGCGACGGTCGGATGCAGGTCGGCTCGCTCGTCGCCTACATCAGCTACCTGATCCAGATCCTGATCGCTGTGGTCATGGCCACGTTCATGGCGTCGATGGTGCCGAGGGCCGCGGTCGCCGCCGACCGGATCATCCAGGTACTGGACACCGACTCGTCGGTCCGGCCGCCGGAACACCCGGTCACCGACGTGCCCGAACGCGGCACGCTCGAGTTCCGTGACGTCGCGTTCCGCTACGCGGGAGCGGAACAGCCCGTGCTCAGCGGCATCTCGTTCCGGGTCGCCGCTGGTGAGACGACCGCGATCATCGGGTCGACTGGCGCCGGCAAGAGCACGCTCGTGAACCTGGTCGCGCGACTGTTCGATGCCTCCGAGGGCGCGGTGCTCGTCGACGGCGTCGACGTGCGCGAACTCGACCCCGACTTGCTCTGGGGCCGCGTCGGATACGTGCCGCAGCAGGCGTTCCTGTTCTCCGGCACCGTCGCCTCCAACCTCCGCTTCGGCCGCCCCGACGCCACCGATGAGGAGCTGTGGGAGGCGCTGGAGGTCGCGCAGGCGTCGGGGTTCGTGCAGACGATGCCCGAGGGTCTCGAGAGCCCGATCGCACAGGGCGGCACCAACGTGTCGGGCGGGCAACGGCAGCGATTGTCGATCGCACGCGCGCTCGTGGCCCGACCCGAGATCTTCGTGTTCGACGACTCGTTCTCCGCGCTCGATCTCGCGACCGACGCCCGACTGCGCGCAGCACTGCAGCCCGTCACGCGCGAGGCCGCCGTGCTGGTGGTCGCGCAGCGCGTGTCGACCATCCGCGACGCCGACCAGATCCTCGTCATCGAAGACGGCCGCATCGTCGGCCGGGGCA
>JBBQHX010000428.1:0-2023 GCA_038324385.1 Gemmatimonadales bacterium
CGACCGGCCGAGCGTCAGCGTCATCGTTCCGGCGTACGGCCATGCCGCGTACATCCTCGACTGTCTCGAGTCGGTCTTTCGGCAGACGCACGCGGCCGACGAGGTGATCGTCGTCAACGACGATTCGCCGGACGATACGGAAGCGCGCCTGCGCCCGCTGATCGAGAGCGGCCGGATCCGCTATGTCCGACAGGCGAATGGCGGAGCGGCCGCCGCGCGCAACCTCGGGGCGTCGCTAGCTCGCGGAGAATTCCTGGCGTTCCTGGACGACGACGATCTCTGGCCGGCTGACTCGCTCCAGTACCGGGTCGAAGCCGTGATGTCCGACCCGACCCTTGAGCTGGTGTACGGCCGGAACGTGTGGTTCTCCGGCACCGTGCCGGCGCTTCCGCCCGACCACCAGTCGCCCGCCGCGGAGCCCGTCGAGTGGATCAGCCTCTTTGTTGGCAATCCCATCATCTCTCCGGGGCTGACGCTCGTCCGTCGGAGCGCCTTCGAGGCCGTGGGAGGATACGACGCGCGGATCTGGGGCACCGACGATTGGGATCTGTGGTTTCGCCTGCTGCGTCGGCGCGCCGGTCTGCGGATCGGCTGCGTCGCCCTCTTCTATCGGCGACACGAGCGCAATGCCTCACGGGATGCGGCGCGTCTCGCGCGCAACTCGCTGCTCACGCTGCGACGGCATCTCCCCCACGTCCACCCAGACGATCGCCCCACCGTGAGCTTCCTCGCGTACACGGCGCTGAGCGCCAAGCTGCCCGATCTGCGTGAACAGGCCCGGGCGGCGCGGCAGCATGGTGCGTGGCGGGAGGCGATGTCGGTCCACTTGACCATGGTGCGGCTCTGGCTCCGCGCCACGTGGGCGAAGGTAAGCATGAAGCGCGAGCTGATCAGGCGCAGGGCCTGGGTCCTCGACGATGAGTCGCCGCGCGTGAGGCGGATCCTCGGGCGGATCCGAAGCTCGCCGTAGGGCTCCGGGAAGCTGCGGGGGCGGGGACGCTTATTGCACCGACGGGAGTACCGGCTGCCGCGATCCCGCGCCTCGGGGAGTGGGCGGCCGGATCGAACACCGACGCCTGCCCGATGTCGTCTCGCTCGATTGCGAAGCTCGCCTTGCGCTGCTCTTGGAGCGCGAACACGTCGCGCGCGAGAATCGCCGCCTCACGCGACTCCTGCAACTGGCACGGCTCCGCCATAGTGCGTCGATCGAAGATGTGAACCTTCGCGTGACGCGAGGGTGATCGAACGCTGGCTACGCGTGCGGGCATCGAGCACACGGGCGGCGATGACATAGAACGTCCAATGCCGAACATTGATTGGATCGGGCGCGGTCTGTTCATGCAGCATGGCGAACACGTACACATCGGCCAGTCGCTTGGCGATTGATTCGAGCTGATTCGTCGCTGGCGATCACGCGCGGGACTTCGGACGCGAAACGAGATTGTCGACTCACGCACTTGATGCCAACTCTGAATGTAGGCCGCTGATTTCACCTCAATCCGAATGCCGTCAGGCGTGGTCAGATCGACGGCATCCCACTCCGCACGCAACGGTTTCCACTGCACCCTCGACAAGCCGCTGGACAAGATATTCCGCGAGTCGCCCCCGCGTCGCGTTGCTCAGCAAGTCGGAAGCAGACCAACGCCAGAAATCGAGGACCGATGAGTTCATCGAATCCATTGCGATTTGTGTGGTTGTCCAACGCCGGCTTCTGCTGCGAGCGGACCGACGGATCCTGCGAGCGGCTCCGCGGCTCGTCCGCTTGTCAGCAGCAAGCATCGTTAGACCAGCGACTCCTGGAAAGGGCGTCGGAATGACCCTCGTGCAATGGGATGGTGACGGTCTGCACACGGGGCTGGCGTATTCCGGGCCGCAACACTGCGATCCTCGTCGACCGCGGATGGGGCTACTCGCCCGACGCGGCGCAGGCGGACCCGGCGCGGGGGCGCGCGCCGGCGGGGAGGAGCGCAACCCGAGTCAGTAACACAAAGCGATGGCCCCAGCGCGCGTCCGGCGCGAGTAG
>JBBQHX010000429.1:0-2005 GCA_038324385.1 Gemmatimonadales bacterium
CTCGCCGGTGAGCGCGCGATCCGCACGCATCCCACCGTGAAACAGCTGGACGATCGCGAGCGTGCCGTTCACGCGCAGGCGCGTCGCGAGCCGCCGCAGCCCGGGCACGCACTCGTCGCGATCGATCGCGAGCTGGCCCGCCCACGCCTTGCCATCGTGGGCCACGTACGCGGCGCAGGTCGAGATCATCCCGAATCCACCGTCGGCGCGGCGGGCGAGGAACGCGAGCTCGTCCTCGCCCAGCAGCCCATCCGGCAACGACTGTAGATTCGTCAGCGGGGCGAGCGCGATCCGGTTGGGGAGCACGAGGCCGCAGCGCAGGGTCAGCGGGTGGTACAGCACGCCGCCACCTTGGCACGTTTCGCGGTTTGCGGTGGAAACGGGTGACCGACACGGGGTAGCAAAGGCCTGATGATGTCAGCTCGATCGGTGCTCGTCCTGGTGGTGGTCCTGGCGGCGTGTGGAGACGACTCCGTCCGCACCTTGGCCGACGCGCCGACGTTCCCGGATGGGCCGGCCGACGCGGAGGTCGACGCGCCGATCGATGGGCCCGATGACGTCGAGCTCACGGTCGTGCTGGCCGGGACCGGTGGCGGCGAGGTGACCTCCGATCCCGCCGGGGTGACCTGCGGCGCGACCTGCGCCGCGGGGTACCCGTCGGGCACGCTCGTGACGCTGACCGCCGCTCCGGACGTGGGCTCGGTGTTCGCGGGCTGGAGCGGTGGGGGCTGCACGGGCACGGCGGCGACTTGCGAGGTCTCGCTCGCGGCGGCGACCTCCGTGACCGCGACGTTCACGCTCGCGACGTACACCGTCACGGTCAGCAAGAGTGGGGCAGGCACCGGCACGGTGTCGGGCAACGGGATCGCCTGCGGCGCGACCTGCACCGCGACCGTCGATCACGGCACGCTGCTCTCGCTCGCCGCGGCGCCGACCGCGCTGTCGACGTTCGCCGGCTGGGGCGGCCCGTGCACGGGCACCGGGAGCTGCATGGTCACGGTGACCGGCGACACGACGATCACCGCCGCGTTCGCGCTCGACGATCTCACCCTGTCGGTGACGCGCGGAGGCACCGGCACCGGCACCGTGAGCTCGGCGCCCGCCGGGATCAGCTGCGGCGTCGATTGCGACGAGACGTACATGGCCAACCAGCTGGTCACGTTGACCGCGGTCGCGGGCACCGGCTCGACGTTCGCGGGGTGGAGCGGCGGCGGCTGCACGGGCACCGGCACGTGCGCGGTGACGATGACCGCGGCGACGGCGGTGACCGCGACGTTCACGCTCGACACCTACGCGCTGACGGTCACGCCGGCGGGGACCGGGACCGGCACGGTGACCTCGGTGCCGGCGGGGATCAGCTGCGGCGCGGACTGCAGCCAGCTCTACGACCACGGCACGATGGTGACGCTGACCGCGGCGCCGACCCTCGGCTCGACGTTCACCGGGTGGACGGGCAGCGGCTGCACGGGCACCAGCACGTGCACGGTCGCGATGACCGCGGCGCGCGCGGTGACCGCGACGTTCACGCTCAACACCTACCTGTTGACGGTGATGAAGATCGGCACCGGGACCGGCACGGTGACGTCCTCGCCCGCGGGGATCAGCTGCGGCGGCGACTGCACGAACCTCTACAACCACGGCCAGGCGGTGATGCTGACCGCGGTGGCCACCACCGGCAGCGCGGCGACCGTGTCGAAGTTCGTCGGCTGGACCGGCGGAGGGTGCACCGGCGTGGGCACGTGCACGGTGACGCTGGCGGCGGCGACCACGGTGCGGGCGCGGTTCGATCTCGCGCCCAACCTGATGTTCGTGACGTCGACGACCTCGACCGCCGCGCTCGGCGGCCTCGACGGTGCCGACAACACCTGCCAGAGCCTCGCGCAGGCCGCCGGCCTGGTCGGCACGGGCGCCAACCAGAACGCGACGTTCCGGGCCTGGCTGTCGAGCTCGACGATGAGCGCGTCGACGCGGATGAACGGGGCGCGGGGATGGGTCCGTCGCGACG
>JBBQHX010000430.1:0-1934 GCA_038324385.1 Gemmatimonadales bacterium
AGATCGCGCAACTCACACAGCTCCGCGAACTCGATCTCGAAGGGAATCGGCTTCGCAACGTACCGGCCGCGCTCGCCAACCTTCTACAGCTCCAAGAGCTCAAACTCGCCAACAACGAGCTCAGTGATCTTCCCGCCGCCATCATCGAGCGGATCAGAAGCCTCAAAGAGATCACGCTGCAGGCCAACCACCTGCGCCGGAGCGTCGAGACGCTGGGGACAGACGCACCAGATGATTCCGTTCGAAAGCGCCACGTGATTCAGCTGGTGCCAGCGAGTGATGAGTAGTTCGATCCGACTTCGCATCAGGAGCATGAACGACGCTGGCGACATCTGCTGGAAACGGACCTTCGCGGGCGAAATCCGTCCCGCGTTCTGGGCGCTGGTTGTCGCTGGTGCTCGACCCCGCAGACTCAGTTCGGATGCTTGGCCTCGTACGCGACGAGGCCCTTCATCGCGGTCTTGTGGATCGCGTTCTTGATCGGCGGCAGCCAGCCGAGCAACTTGCCCTTCGGGCCGAGCGCCATGCCCGCCCAGCGCCAGAGGTCGAAGGTGTCGGCGTGGCGGATGATCTTGCCATCCGCGAACTCGAAGCGCGCGTCGATGAGGTTGTGGACCTTGCGGCCCGTGGCGGTGAAGTCGTAGCGCGCTTCCCAGTGCGCCTTGCCCGTCTTGTCATCCGCGTCGATGCCCGAGTACTCGAGCGTCAGCGTGGTGGCGCGCTCGCACAGCATCCGCCACATCGCGCCGGCGCGCGGGCCGCGCAGATCGTGGAACACGGGGTCGGAGAAGTGAATGTTCGGGTGGTAGCAAGCCACCATGGTCTCGGCGTCCCGCTTGGAGAACGCGGCATAGAAGTGCTCGATCAATTGCGCGTGCGGATGGCTCGACATGGTCAGTTTGCACAGTAGCTGGGAAACGAAGCCGGTAGGCCGCCGACATATGGCGAAGGCGTTACACCGTAGCCGTGCGCCGCGAAGAACGTGGCGACACTGGGTGCAGCGTCGAGGGGAATCGCGTGGCCCGCGCCGTGATCGCAGATCGCGGCGAAGTGACCGGCCGCCATCAGCGTCGCGCGATAGCGCTCGCTCGCGGCCTTGAAGTCGAGGCCGAACACGTTGTCGCTCGCGCCGCCCATGAAGATCATCGCCGCGAACTTGTTCGTGGGCTGCTGGTTCGTCGGCGCGAACCCATCGGGCATGCCGCCCGAGTAGGTCGCGACGCTCGCGATGTACGCGGCGCGCGCGAAGCTCATCGCGGTGGTCTGCAGTGCACCCGCGCTCATGCCCATGTTGTGGATGTGCGCGTCGTCGATGCGCGGCGCGAGGCACGCGACGATCTCGTCGGCCAGCACGAAGTCGTCGAGCTTCGCGCTACCGTTGACAACGAACCACTCGAACTGTCCCGCCGCCGGATCCGAGTACGGCGCGGCGATGATGCCACCCGCGCTGGTGATCGCCATCGCCGTTTGACCGAGCGCATGCGCGGCCTCGCCGACCGCACTACCGGTCGCGTGCCAGTACACGACGAGCGGACCGCTGCCGGTCGCAGCCGCCGGGTCGAACGTCAACTTCACCTTGCGCGCCGGGATGCCGGCCGGCGCGAACGTGACATCGCCCGGCACGATCGCCGGGCACGCCCCGGTCGCCGCCGGGAGCTTCGGCATCACTGTGCCAGCGGGCGCGTCGACGGCGGTCGCCGCATCAGGCCCGTTGTTCATCATCGGCGACGACGAGCCGCCGCACGCGACCAGGAGCACGAACATGAGACTGCGCATGGCGGCGGAGCAAACCACCGAGCCCTGCCCGGCGGCGATGACCGCATCGGGCCAACCACGTGACCGAGCCGCCCCTACTTGTCGCGGGGGCTCGTACCGGTCCAGCGCTTGTACGCGCGCGAGAACGCGCTCGGCTCCGAGAACCCGAGGGCGACCGC
>JBBQHX010000431.1:0-1918 GCA_038324385.1 Gemmatimonadales bacterium
CGATCGCTCGGACGGCCGCGCTCGCCCGTGACCGCGAGACCGCACGCCGCGACGCCGTCGCGCTGCTCCGCTCCGCCGAACGCGACGCGTTGCCCGCAATGGACGTGCTGCGGACGTGGCGTACGACTCGGCGCTTCGAAGTCGAGCGGCCGGCGGGCTCACCGCTCACCGCCGGACAGGAAGTGCTCGCCATCGACGAGGCCGGCCGGCTGCGCGATGAGCTTCGGCTGCTCGCGCGCGACGGGCGGGCACCGATCGCCGACGTTCGCCGCGAGCGTCCGATCCGACCGTTTCTGACGACGACCCTTGCCACCCGTCTCTCCGACCTGGCGAGCGTGCGGAGCGCGCCTCCGCAGGCGCCGGTCGCGATCGCCGTCGAGGGACACCGCCGCCCGCTGCTCGAGGAGGACGGCCGGTCGCTGGCCGAACGGCGGCAGCGGATGCGCTTCGTCCAGCGCGCGACCAACGAGGAGTCGATGGTCGCTGAGTTCACGCGTCTGGGTGACGCTGCCGGGCGCGAGCCGGCGCAGGCGCTGCTCTGGGCCGCGTCGTCGCTGCGCGTCTACGGACAGGAAGAGCCCTGGTTCCCGGGCAGCGGCGGCCCCAGCGTTGGCGAGCTCAAGACGCGCTTCGGTCTCGCCAGCGTGAGCTACGATGCCGACCTCCCCGTCGAGTGGCGGCCTTACTACACCCGCATGCTTCACGGCGCGCTGGTCGATCTGCAGCGCGTCCTTCCCGGGTTCTCGCCGCGCGGCATTGCGGTGCACTTCGGCAACCATCGCCTGCGCGAAGCCGCTCTCGCCGTGCACGAGCCACGCACCCGCACGATCTACCTCCCGCCGACCACCGGCGCCGGGGCGATCGCGCACGAGCTGGCCCACGACCTCGACTGGCAGGTTGCCGTGCGGGCGAGCGGCCGCCGCGGCGACTATCTGACCGATCTCGCTGTGCGCGAGCAGCGCGGGGCGCTGGCCGAACGGATCGAAAACCTGTCGACGGCGACGCTGCGGGCGCCGAGTGCGGACAACGGGTTCCGCGCGCAGCAGCCGCTGCGCCCGACCGAGGTTTTCGCGCGCAGCGTCGATTGGTATGTGGCGGCGGCGTTGGGGCGAATGGGGCGCGTCAATGGCTATCTCACCGCCGTCCAGGACGAACTGCTGCTCGGCTACGCCTCCGGCCTCGCGCCGGACGCGTCCGGTGTAGGTGCGGAGGCCATGATCACGACGCTGAACGAGATGACCTCACTCACCCCGTGGGGGCAGGCGTGGTTCCTCGATCGCTACGGTCGCGGGCGCACACTCGGCGGTTACGACCTCGTGAGGCATGTGCTGGATGAATGGAGCGCGGAGCAGATCGAGCCAGGCACGGCGGCGGTGCCGTTGATGGCACCGATGTTCGCACGCGTGACACTGCCCGGAATGGCGACGGCGCCCGCTGGGCTGCGCGATCCACTCACCTCGCGCGAAATGACGCTGTGCCGTGGTGTTGATGCCGAGCTGGGCCCACTCGTCGCTGCTCGCGAGCGGCTCGTGGCGATGACCGCGGAATCGCTCGCCCGGCGCGCGCTCGGTGAACGGGGAACGGCGGCCGCACGCTCGCCCTACGCGACTGCCCGCATCCGCACGATCGATCAGGCACCGTGGGACGCCACCGTCACGCGCGCCCGGCTGGATGCGGTGACCGGTGAGGTGATCTCGCGGCTTCGGGCGCGCGAAGTTGGCCGGGTGCCGTTTCGGGCGCTCCTGGCGGTGATGTCGCCCTGCTGAGCCGCGGCGCACCCGTGACGGTGCGCCGCGGTTCCGCGCTTCGCGTCACCGCCCGCCGCGATCCGACGCCGAGTAGCGAATCGTCCCATTGAGGGTGAGCGTCGTCGTGCGTGTGGGAAGATTCGCCGTCCCTCGGGCCTCCATCTCCCCGG
>JBBQHX010000432.1:0-1910 GCA_038324385.1 Gemmatimonadales bacterium
CTGCGCGTCGATCTGCTGCGCGTAGTCGTTCCCGATCTGGACCTCCTGCTGGCGCGAGATCGCGCAGCCGGAGACCGACAGGACGGCGGAGAGGAGCAGGAGCGCGCGGGCACGAGCAGACATGGGTCATCCTCGGGGTGAAGTACGAGGGGAGACGACGCAGGGAGCCCTGAAGCCACGAAGACCGGCCGAACGGCTGTGGCGCGACCTAGCCGTCGCGCCCAGCGTCCAGCGTCTCGCGCACGATGGCTGCGAGTTCGGGGGCGGTGAACGGCTTGAGCAGGAAGGGTATTCCCGACGTTCCGACCATGGCGACGTCGGCGCTGTATCCCGACATCAATACCGTGCGTACGCCGGGCCATTGCTGCCTGAGCTGGGTGTGCAGCGCCAGTCCGCCCATGCCGGGCATGACAAGATCGGTGAGGATGAGGGATGGGGTCGGCCCGCCCTGCAGGCTGGCGAGCGCCTCGCGTCCGTCGCTGGCAGTGGTCACTGTATATCCGAGCCGGCTGAGCACTCGGGCGCAGATGTCCCGGATCTGATGCTCGTCGTCCACCACCAGGATCGTCTCGGTGCCCGGCATCATTCGGGACGCGGGCGTCACCAGTTCGGCCGGGGCGGCGCCATCGGTGGGGGCAAACGTTATCCGGAATGTGGTCCCGGTGCCCACCGCGCTTTCGACATCGATGCGTGCGCCCGCCTGTTCGACAATACCGTACACCGTCGCGAGACCGAGACCGGTGCCCTGCCCCGGTGCCTTGGTGGTGAAGAACGGCTCGTAGATGTAAGGCAGCGCATCGGCGGGGATGCCGACGCCCCCGTCCTCCACCAACAGCACTGGCCGGCCGTCGACAATCGTGGTTGTGATCGTCACCGTGCCACCGTCGGGCATCCCGTCGCGGGCGTTCACCGCGAGGTTGACGAGGGCTTGTTCGACCTGCGCCGGATCGACCAGCACCGGCACCGACTCAACATGGTGCTGCACCACCAATCCGACACAATCACCAATGAGCTGTCGCAGCATGGGCGCGGCATGGTCGACGATCCCGCGAAGGTCAACACAGCGCGGCAACACCACCTGCCGGCGCGCGAACGTGAGCAACTGCCTCGTGAGTTCTGCCGCGCGCGAGCTGGCGCGCTGGATCTCCAGCAAATCGGCGCGGCGCGAGTCATCCGGCGGCATGTCTGCCAGCGCCAGGCCAGCGTACCCGCCGATCGCGGTGATGAGGTTGTTGAAGTCGTGCGCAACACCGCCGGCAAGCCGCCCAACCGCCTCGAGTCGTTGACTCTGCACAAGCCGCTGTTCGAGGGCAATTCGCTCCTCCTCAAATTGGTCCTCCGCCTGCCGGAGGTCGCGGAAGTACCGGGTTTCGAGCCGCGTGGCCTGCCACGCCTCGATTACGCCGGCGAGCGCTGCAAGCAGCGTCGCCATCGCGATGCCGCCCGCCCAGAGCGTGCGGCGTTCGGTGGCGATGTCGCGGACCCATCCCGAGGCCGGCATCGCCTCCAGCGCCCAATCGGGCCCTGGCATCTCGACCGTCGCCCGCACAGGGTCTTGGAGCACAACGTCGCTGCTCGACCAGAGCACGGAATCATTCGGACCGATGAGTCGTGCCTCGAGGCCTCGCGCCGACGTTGCGCGCTCCGCCTCTGCGTACACCATCCCGGCGTCGAAAACCGCGGCCGCGACCAGCATCGGGCGGCCCGTGCTGTCCCGAACGGCCAGCCGGGCGATGAGTCCGTCGCCTCCCTGTCGGAGTGCGAGCGGACCCGAGATCACCACCCCGCTGTCGGTCATCGCGCGCACGAGGTCGCGTGCCACCGCGGGATCCGTCGAGCGCAGCACGTCGTAGCCCACGACGCTCTCGTTGCCCTCAAGCGGCCAGGTCTGCTCGACCACGCCATCACGC
>JBBQHX010000433.1:0-1830 GCA_038324385.1 Gemmatimonadales bacterium
CGATGTCCGGGTATTTCCGGGACACGGCGGCGACACGACCATCGGCCGCGAACTCGCGAGCAACCCGTTCCTGCGGGGATTGGCTCGTCCGCTCGGCGCCTGACTCTTCTCTTCGGCCCCATCCCATGAATCCTCGTTCCCGCTCCCCGATGGCCGCCGCGCTCGCCATCACCGCGCTTTCGATGCTCGGCGCCTGCTCCGGTCTCACCGACTACCAGCCGACTACCAATCGGTACGGCTCGATCAATCTCAAGGGCAGCGGCACCTCCGCGACGGCCGCCACGGCGGTCGCGTCCGGCGTGTTCTTCGAAGCGCTCTCCGCGGGCGTGCCGAACAGCGCCTCTGCCGACCAGCAGTCGGATGCGTGCGTGTTCGCGAGCATCGAAAGTCCCGCTGACGGTCGCGGATTCGAGGCGGGATCGCCGGTGTCGGTCGCGGTCGGCGGCAACACGGCCTCGCTCGCCTACGACGCCGTCACCACCCGGTACGCGATGCCGGCCACGCAGCGGATTTCGTACGCCGCCGGCGACAACGCGCAGATCACCGTGCCGGGAAGTGCAAACTTTCCCGCATCAGCCATCAGCGTGAAGCTCGCCGAGCCCGTGATCCCGGGCGCCGTGAGCATCCCCGCCGCCGGATCGCCGATGGTGATCACCTGGAACGGCAACAACGACGCGACGTCGGCGATGCTCATCTCCGTGCGCTACGCGAATCCCGCGACGAGCACCAGCGCGAACGAACAGATATTCTGCTCCGCGAAGGATGATGGGCGCTTCGAGATCGTCGCGGGTGCACTGACCTCACTTCGCGCCTCGCCAGCCTCGTTGCGCTCGATCACGCTCACGCGTTTCCGCACGAACGAGACGCTCCTCGCCGACAACAAGACGCTGCTGCATGTCGCGACGACGATCGACACGACGCGCGCGCTGCAGTAATTCCACCCACACAGACCTCCTGCGATCTCGATGGCCACTCGAAACGAGAAGGACCCACTGGGCACGCTGCCCGTCCCCGCCGACGCGCTGTATGGCGTGCAGACCGTGCGCGCGTCGCAGAACTTTCCCATCAGCGGGCTCAAGCCGCTCGAACCATTCGTGATCGCGCAGGTCTGGATCAAGAAGGCCGCGGCGATGACGCACCAGGAGACGGGTCGTCTCGATGCGCAGCGCGCAGACGCGATCATCGCCGCCGCCGACGAGATCCTGGAGGGCCAGCACCGCGAGCATTTCATCGTCGACCCGTATCAAGCCGGTGCCGGGACGAGCCACAACATGAACGTGAATGAAGTGCTCGCGAACCGGGCGAACGAGTTGCTCGGCAGCGCGCGTGGGACGTACGCGCCCGTGCATCCGAACGACCATGTGAACATGGCCCAGAGCACGAACGACACGATTCCCACCAACATCCGCCTATCGGCGCTTCGCCAGCTGCCGGCACTGCTGGGCGCCGTGGGCGCGCTGCGTGATGCGCTGGCGGAGAAGGGGGTCGAGTTCGATGGAATCGTGAAGGCCGGGCGCACGCACCTGCAGGACGCGATGCCGATTCGCCTGGGGCAGGAGTTCACGCCCTACGCGGGTTCGCTCGATCGCAGTCGCCGGCGCATCGCGGAGGCGGCCGACTACCTCAATGATCTGGGCATCGGCGGGTCGGCGGTCGGAACCGGTGTCACGGTGGAGCCGCAGTTCCCCGAGCTGATGAACCGCAACCTCAAGTCGATCAGCGGAATCGACTCCCTGCGCATCGGCGAGGTTCGCATTCTGCTGTTGCAGAGCTTGGGCGACGCCGCGGAGTTCTCCGCGTCTCTTCGTGGGCTCGCAATAGACCTGTCCA
>JBBQHX010000434.1:0-1809 GCA_038324385.1 Gemmatimonadales bacterium
CGCGCGTGCTCGATGCGCAGCATGCCGCGCTCGAGAAGTACGGCTCCGGCGCCACGGGAAGCCGCATCCTCAACGGCACCATCGACCTGCACAACGAGCTCGAGTCGCGCCTCGCCAGGTTCCTCCGCAAGGAGGACGCGCTCGTGTTCACGACCGGCTACCAGGCGAGCCTTGCCGCGGTGTCGACCTTCTCGGGGCGTGGCGATCACGTCTTCCTCGACAAGCTCGATCACGCGTCCATCGTCGACGGCGCGCGGATGGGATTCGGCGAAGTGCACCGCTACCCGCACGGCGACTTCGCGACGCTCGACAAGCGGCTGTCCGCCGTCCCGAAGGACGCGGGCAAGCTGGTCGTCACCGACGGCGTTTTCTCGATGGAAGGCTCGACGGTGGACCTGCGGCGCCTCGTCGAGGTCGCGCGTGCGCACGACGCCGCCGTTCTCGTCGACGACGCGCACGCACTCGGCGTGCTCGGCGACAACGGTGCCGGCACCGCGCGCCACTTCGGGCTCGACGACGAGGTGGACCTCATCATGGCGACGTTCTCCAAGTCGCTCGCCGGCGTCGGCGGTGTCGTCGCGGGGCAGCACACCGTCATCGACTTCCTGCGCCACCAGGCGCGCCCGTTCATCTTCACCGCGAGCGCGCCGCCTGCCTCCGTGGCCGGCGCACTCGCCGCGCTCGACGTGCTCATCGACGAGCCCGAGCGCCGCGATCGCCTCTGGCACAACACGCGGCGGATGGCGGAGGGACTGCGCGCACTCGGCTTCGATACCGGGACCAGTGACACGCCCATCATTCCGGTCTACATCGGCGACCCGCAGGCGACGCTTGCCGCGTGGCGGGCGCTGTTCGATGCCGGGGTGTTCACGCATCCCATCCTGCCGCCGGCGGTGGCGGCGAGTGCGTGCCGCATTCGCGTATCGATGAGCGCGGAGCATTCGGACGAACAGGTGGACCGGGTGCTGGAGGCGTTTGCGGGGATCGTGAATGCCGGGGTGCGCGTAGCCAGCTAGAGATCGTCGCGCTACGAGCGAAAGCGGACGCGGATGACGCGGATGAGATCGATCAACTGATCATCGTTCCATGTGATGTGGCGAGTCTCAGCGCCTATTATGATGAGGGTCAGGCTGCGCACGGGATGATGTAGAAAATGAGTCTCATCCGCGTCATCCGCGTCCGCTCAGCCGGCGACCATCACCCAGTCGCCCGCAATGCCTCGCGCGCCGTGCCTGCATCAACCAGAATCAGGAGTCGTTGATGTCCGCCTTTCGATACGCCACCTGTGCAGCCGGATCGCTGCTCGCGGTCGTCGCCATGTGAGGATGTTCGGAACCTCCGACAAGGGGGGGCGCCGGTCGACACGCTGACACCGGCAGTTTTCGACAGCGTCTGGATACTACCGGCGGACCCGGCGCTTAGCGGTGACGCCGGGCTTGCATTGGGCGGATCCACGCGGCTTCGCGCCATGGGCCGAATGGGAGCCGATACGCTCCCGGTGACCGGCGCAACGTGGCAGGCCTCCGACGCTTCAGTCCTCGGGGTGACAGCGGACGGAGTGGTCACCGGGCTGCGGACCGGCACCGCCGATGCTACCGTGACCATCGGAAGCCGGGTCGCCCGTCGCAGCATCGGCGTGTGGCAGGTCGACAGCATCTACATCTACCACGCCGGCGCGTCAGCGGCCGGATGCACGGCGACATGCCGCGGGTTCCAAAGGCCCGGGTGGTGCTGCACGGGCCGGCCACCTTCACCGCCTGGAGCCCTCCCGGGTACCCCACGTGGCCCGTACTGTTCGATCGCCAGGAC
>JBBQHX010000435.1:0-1807 GCA_038324385.1 Gemmatimonadales bacterium
AACTCGGTCGTGGCGGCATGGCGACCGTGTACCGGGCCCACGACATCCGTCATGACCGCCCAGTCGCGATCAAGGTGATGCGGCCAGAAGTCTCCGCCGAATTGGCCGAGGACCGGTTTCTTCGCGAGATCCGCACCACCGCCACCCTGCAGCACCCGCACATCGTCCCGGTATTCGACTCGGGAAGCGCCGACGGCCAGCTCTTCTTTGTGATGCCCCTGATCGATGGAGAATCGCTGCGGGACCGTCTCGACCGTGATGGCACGCTGCCAGTCGACGAAGCGATCAGGCTGGTCCGCGAAGTTGCGGATGCCCTTGAGTACGCGCACGCAAGCGGCATCCTGCATCGCGACCTCAAGCCAGAGAACGTGATGCTGAGCCGCGGCCACGCGCTGCTCGCCGATTTCGGCATCGCGCGTACCAACGACCTCTCAGCCGACGACCGACTCACCCAGGTAGGCAGTTCGATCGGCACTCCGGCCTACATGAGCCCCGAGCAGGCGACTGGCGAACGGGAACTCGGGCCGCAGTCCGACATCTACGGACTCGGCGCAATCCTCTTCGAACTGCTGGCCGGCGAGCCGCCATTCACGGGCGCCACCGCCCAAGCGGTGCTCGTCAAGCGTTTCACGTCGGAGGCGCCGCTCCTGCGAACGATGCGGCGCGACACCCCGAGGGGATGCGAGGCGGCGGTTGCTCGCGCGCTCGCCGCCGAGCCGGGATCACGCTTCGCGACCGCAGCCGAGTTCGCGGCGGCGCTGACTGCGGGTGCGGTCGCCGCGACCGCACCGTCGCCATCGGTAACCGATCGGTCGCTGGTGGTGTTGCCGTTCAGCAACCAGGGCACGAATCCCGAGGACGAACAGTTCAGCGACGGCCTCACCGAGGAGATCATCACCGACCTCTCACGGGTGAAGGCGCTTCGGGTCCTCTCGCGCACCTCTTCGATGCAGCTCAAGGGAACGACCAAGACGATTCCCGTGCTCGGTCGCGAGCTGAATGTGCGTCATGCGCTCGCCGGCAGCGTGCGACGGTCCGGCGCCTCCCTCCGGATCACGGCGGAACTGATCGATGCGTCGAGTGACACGCCGATTTGGGCCGAACGTTTCAGCGGAACGATGGATGACGTGTTCGACGTCCAGGAGCGAGTGGCCCGCGAGATCGTGCGCGCACTCGACGTCACCCTTTCAAGCGCAGAGGACCTGCAGCTCGCGGAACGACTGGTGAAGGATGCGCGAGCGTACGATCTCTATCTGCGGGCCTGGCAGGCGATCCGTCGCTACGGGCCCGAGATCGACCGGGGTCTGGAGATGGTGGAGCAGGCTGTGCAGATCGAGGGCAACACTCCTCCGCTCCGGGCAATGCGGGCGCAGGCGTGGTTCCACATGGCGCGCAGTGGAATGCATGCCGAGCTGCGTCCACTCGACCTGGCCGACGCGGAAGCGCAGGCGCTGCAGCGTATTGCGCCTGACGCCGGATATGTGCACATGTTGCTGGGATGTGTGGCGCATGAGCGTGGCAACCAGCGTGAAGCGATCCGGAACTTGCGACGGGCACTCGACCAGAACCCCGGTGATCCGGACGTGCTCTTCCAGCTCGGGATCTCGCTCGGCGCCGCGGGGCAGGTTCGTGAGGAACTTGAGATGTCCGACCGCTGGGTCGCCAACGATCCGCTGTCCGCGATGGCGTGGTTGCTGGCGGGAGTGTCGCGCTGGTTCGTCGATCGGATCGACGAGGCACCGCACTACATCGAGCGTGCCCTCGAGCTCGATCCCGAGAGCGTGATCATCCCGTGGGCGCTGGGCTA
>JBBQHX010000436.1:0-1793 GCA_038324385.1 Gemmatimonadales bacterium
TCTACGCTCGACAGGACGACTCATCTCCCTCTCTCATCATGAGTGGGGATTCCAAATAGAAAAGTCTCCGTGGATCCGGGATGGCTCACTCAAGCCCTTCGCGCGCCTCCTGCGCATGACGCTCCGCGTCGAAAAGATGCGCATAGACCCGCAAGGTGATCGCGGCGTTCGTGTGGCCCAACTGTCGCGACACGAACACCGGATCACGGCCTTGCGCGATGAGGATGCTGGCGAACGTGTGGCGCAGAACATGGAAGGTCACGCCCTCGAGCCCGGCGCCGTCCGCAGCCTTGGCCAGGCCACGCGCCGTGATGTTGCGATGGCCGATCGTCTGGCCCGAGGTAGCGCTGAACACGAGATCGCGATCATCGGAGAAGTGAGACGCCCCCCGCATCGCGTCCAGCTCGCGCGCGAGCTGCGACATCAGGATCACGTCGCGCCTGGCCGCAGTGGTCTTGAGCGCGACGCGCTCCCCCTGACGGCTCAGCTGGTAGCGGACCTTGAGCACCTGCTCGCCGAGGTCGACATCAGCCCACGTCAGCCCGAGCAACTCGGAGAGCCGCAGGCCGGAGAACAGCCCGCACGCGATCGCGGTGCGGTACCGCGATGGAGCGGCAGCGAGGAGCCGCTCCATTTCTGCACGCGATAGGAATCGTTGCCGGCTCGGCCCAGGACCAGGACGCTCAGCCGACGTCAGCCGGTCCGCCGGGCTCGCGGCGATCACCCCGTGGCGCACGGCGTGCCCGAGCACGAGATTCAGCGGCCGCCAGAAGTTCACGATGCTGTCCGGCGCATAGCCCGCGCAGCGCAGACCGCGGATCCAGGCGACGAGCTGATCGGGCGTGATGGCGCGCACCTGCCGCGCACCGAACACCGGAACGACATGACGCCGCAGACCGAGCTCGTAGATCTCGAGCGTTCGCGGCGACAGCTCTCCTACACGGGTTCGCGTCGACTGCTCCGCCAGCCACTCCCCGGCCAGTTCCGCGAACGTCGTGCGGATGTTCGTCGCAGTTGTCGGCGTCGTCTGAATCTCGGCCGCGAACCGGTCACGCAGCCGGCGCGCCTCCATCAGCCCGACGGTCCCCAGGCTGCGCCAGCTCGCCGAGCGCGACCCTGGCGACGTTGCGCACGCGTAGTACGTGTCGCCGGTCCGGTACAGACCGCGCTCGACGCGCACCCGCTGGTTGGTACTCAACATCATGGACCTCCCGACTGGCGGTGACAGGGAGATGCACGACTCCGGATACGCACGCCGACTTGACGGACACCGACCCACCGGCGGCTGGCGCCCGGCAGGTCAAGCAGAGGTCAAGCAACAGCGGAATCCCACGACGCGCAGCGGAACCTCGAGGGCCATGAAAGTCCGGTATTTGCGGCCTGTGGACCCCGACGGAACGCCACGACCGGCTACCCAGTCTGATTTGCAAGCAGGAGGTCACCGGTTCGATCCCGGTTGGCTCCATGAGACAAACTGGCTGCAGGGCTCGTGTTTTGGCGCCTGCGCTGGACGTCACCCGACCGTCGAAGTCGTCGGGCACAAGCAGGCAACCAGCAACTCCGCAGGCGTAGCTCGCAGACTCGGTTCCGCGCGCGGTGGCCTTTGAAAGCCCTGCGCTCCCGTACGTGGCCCAGACGTCGAGCGCCGCCAGAACACAACTTCACAGGATCTTGTGAGCTGCGGTACGGATCAGTACGGTCGCCGGCAGTGGCGAGCGCCCGCGCCGGACGAGCCGGCGGGCGCGTGTTGACTTCCCCCTGCCGAGCCACATAGTTTCGGCGCAACAGACGCA
>JBBQHX010000437.1:0-1773 GCA_038324385.1 Gemmatimonadales bacterium
ACGCGACGACGATCGCGGCGTCCCCTCCCCAGCCGACACCGGGCGGAGCTGATGCCTCGGCGTCGCGGGGGGGGAGGGGACCGGTGCCAGCCGCCCGGGTTGCCGATGCCTCCGGCGGCCGGCCCATCGGCGACCGCTGGCTCCCTCTGAGCCGTGCCTGAGCCGGTCCTGAGCCGGTCCTGAGCCGGTCGTGAGTGGCCCCGACACTCGGAGGTCCGCAGCGGCCGGCCGGCCCCCAGAACGTCCGGGCGTCGAGCGACGTAAATCATGAGTGCCCCCACGGGGTATTGACCCGTGTTGTCTAGCTGAAGCCCGCGTGGTTGCCCAGAGCCCAGAGCCCAGAGCCGCTTCTACCGCCTCATATCCGCTGCCCACCATTCTGATGTCCCTGCCGACCGCTGCCCGTTTTGCCCGCCGATCCGCCTCCCCGGCCACCATCGCCGCCGCCGTGGCGCTCGCCTTCGCCGCCCCTCTTGGCGCCCAACAGGCCGCGCCGGCCCGCGCCGCCGTCCCGCCGAGCGAGGATCTGCGCCTGTACGACATCGGTACGGCGCCGGACCCGGCCCGGATCCAGGCCGATATCCAGAAGCTCGTCGACTTCGGGACGCGCAACACCTTCTCCGACACCCTCTCGCCGACCCGGGGCATCGGGGCCGCGCGGCGCTGGATCAAGGCCGAGTTCGACAAGATCTCGGCGGAGTGTGGCGGGTGCCTGGAGGTGAGCTACCAGGAGAATCTCGATTCCCTCCCCGACGGGCGCGTCATCAACGTCGTCAACGTGGTGGCGATTCAGCGCGGCACGGAGCAGCCGAATCGATACGTGATCATGTCCGGCGACATCGACTCGCGCGTCTCGAGCAATCAGGATGCGACCAAGGACAGCCCGGGCGCCAACGACAACGCGTCAGGCGTTGCGGGGACGATCGAGGCAGCGCGTGTGCTGACGAAGTACCGCTTCCCGACGAGCATCGTGTACGCCAACCTCTCGGGCGAGGAGCAGGGGCTGTGGGGGGGCCGCGGGCTGGCCGCGAAGGCGAAGGCCGAGGGATGGGACATCGTCGCGGTGCTGAACAACGACATGATCGGCAACATCGAGGGTGTCGACGGCGTGATCGACAACCAGACATTCCGCATCTTCTCCGAGCCGGTCTCCTCGAACGAGGACGCGCCGGGGTGGAATACGCGCGTCTACGGTGGCGAGATCGACGGCCCCTCGCGCCAGTTGGCGCGGTATATCGCGCGCGTGGCGGAACAGTACGTCCCGAACGTTCGCCCGATGCTCGTCTACCGACTCGACCGGTTCGGACGCGGCGGCCATCATAGGCCGTTCAACGACGCGGGGTTCGCCGGCGTGCGCATCATGGAGGCCCATGAGAACTACACGCGGCAGCATCAGGATCTCCGCACCGAGAACGGGATCGCCTATGGTGACGTGATCTCGGGGGTGAACTTCCCTTACGCCGCGAAGCTCACCGCAGTGAACGCGGTGGCGATGGCGGCGCTCGCGTGGGGTCCGTCGGCTCCCGCCGCCGTACGTATTGGCGGCGCCGTGCAGCCGTCGACGATGCTCGACTGGGATGCCGTGGACAGCCCGCGTGTGGCCGGCTACCGGATCTACTGGCGCGATACGACAGCGCCCCAGTGGCAGCACTCGCGCTTCGTTCCCGCCGGCACGACGCGCTTCACGCTCGAGAACATCGTGATCGACAACTACCTGTTCGGCGTTGCCACCGTCGCTCGCGACGGCAACGAGAGTGCGGTGGTCTTCCCGAC
>JBBQHX010000438.1:0-1764 GCA_038324385.1 Gemmatimonadales bacterium
AGCGCCAGTCCGGCGGGAAGCATCAGCCCTTTCTGCGATCCGGCAACGGCCGCGTCGACACCCCACGCGTCCATGGCGAAGGGGATCGATCCGATGGAGCTCACCCCGTCGACGAAGAGCAGCGCGGGGTGATCGGCGGCGTCGAGGGCGCGGCGGACCGCGGCGATGTCGCTCGTGACGCCGGTGGCCGTCTCGTTATGCACGATGAGCACGGCACGGATGGCCCGATCGGCATCGCGGCGCAGCGCGGCTTCGATCTCGTCTGGCGGCGCCGGCTCGCCCCAGTCGACGTCGATCGTCGTGACCTCGAGGCCCAGGTTGGCCGCGGCCTGCGTGAACAGCACTGAGAACTGGCCGTTGCGTACCGCGAGCACGCGGTCGCCCGGCGAAAGCGTGTTGGTGAGCGCGATTTCCCACCCGCCGGTGCCCGTCCCCGGAAAGATGAACGGGCGCCCCGCGGTCGTTCCGAACACCGGAGCCAGGTCGCGCAGGAGCCCGTGGGTCAGCGCCGGAAAGGCGGGCGACCGGTGATCTTCCATGCTCCGATGCATGGCGCGGAGCACGCGATCCGGGACGTTGGTGGGACCGGGAACGAAGAGGAAGTGACGTCCGGGCATGGCGGCATAGGTGAGGGCGGCTGGATATCGGCGCGACGCCCGCAAGCTGATCTGACCGGCGGATCCGCACAACCGGGCGCCGTCAGAGAGGCCTCAGAGGCCGAGGTCGAGCTGCGGGGGTGGCGTCGACGGCTGCGATGTGGCGCCACGCGCCTCGTCCGCGCCGTCGACCGGGTCTTCGGAGGGCGCCGAGCGATCGCCGAGCGCCAGATCACCACGCGCGGCCGGCGGCCGAAACGCGGCGGGCTCCGCGCGCACACCGTCGATGAGGTGATCGAGGGCGGACGGTGCGACATCCAGCCGCCGCGCCAACGCGTCGCGAACGGTCGGATGCCGATGCGTGCCCGCAAGCGTCGCGTAGATCAGCGGGGCGTGCAACCCGCACCGCCGCGACCACTCGGCCAGCGTCTCGGGAAACATCGCGATCTGGACGACGAGCGAGGCAGGGAGCGCGGCGATCTCGCGGCGTGCCCGGGCCACCGCACGCCGCTCGAGCGGATTGGTGCCGTCTCGCACGGGCGCGAACCGGACCGTCGGCGAGACCGGAGCGAACGGATCGTCCTCGGGCGGCGGGATGACGACGTCGGCCGGGGCGGCGCGACGAGCGGCTGGTTGTGGGCGGGGCGCGTCGATGAGATGGTCGATCACGGCGGCCGGGACCTCGAGGCGGACGGCGAGATGCTCGCGAACGCGACGATACGGTTTGAATCGCGCCAGCATGTTGTACGCGACCGGGGTCGCCACATCGTTGGCGCGCGCCCAGTCGGCGACGGTTTGGGGCCAGAGGAGCAGTTGGACGACATCGGAGGCCGGCATCGCGGCGATTTCGTCGATGAGGCGGGCGAGCGCCCTCTGTTCCACGATACCGCGGCCATCCCGCATGATCGGCATGACCCCTCGCGGACCTTGGGTAGCGGCAGTTGGTGCAGGGAATGTTTCCCAACGCAGGAAACATTCCCGTATTCATGACAACAGCAACCGTCCGGAACCGATGCCGAACCCCGGTCCCCACGACGCGCTATACCCTGTGTCGTGACGCCTCTCGGCCCGACGTCCTACGGGCCGGACGCCCCCGCCCCACTCAGCCAACGGCACTCGGGCAACGGCACTCTGCCAACGGCACTCGGGCAACGGCACGCTGCCAACG
>JBBQHX010000439.1:0-1758 GCA_038324385.1 Gemmatimonadales bacterium
AGGACCGGGAGCGTCGGGTGACGGCCAGGCTGTGCGCGAAAGGCCCGGTCGATCGGGGCGAGCACCCGTCTCGCGTAGCGACCTGGTCGTATCATGACCTCGATTCCCGGCATCACCGCCAGCACCGGGCGAGGCCCGTCGCCCGCGCCCTCGACACCGGTGAAGTTGCCCGAGCCGAGTGCGTGCCGTCGCCGCGTGCGCGCGGAGGCATGCATCTCGCGCTTTCGCCGGAGAGAGGTGCGAATCCGCACCCGCCACCCGATTGAGGAGGCTCCATGTCCGAACGACAGAAACAGCACCTGGGCCGCAGCGCCGACGACGACACCATGCTAGAGGGGCGCGACATCAGCGCCGATACGCCCGAGGGCATTGGGACGGAGCGTGTGGATGGGACGGGGGGTGGCGCCGAGGCGAGCGATCAGGCGAAGCGCATCGGCGAACTGATCGAAAAGGATCGCGCGGCGGACGACACCGGGAAGAAACACTCGGACGCCTGACGCGGCGCGCCCCGCCAGGCCGTCATGCACGAACGGTGGACGTCGCAATGACGTCCACCGTTCGTGTATCGCTCCCGCCGCGTGGGGCGATCGGCGGCGCTACTGCGCAGGCTCCAGGCGCAGCAGCGATCCGTTGCGATCGTCGATCAGCAGATAGATGAAGCCGTCCGGACCGGTCTTCACCGCGCGCACGCGGCCGCGCCCCTGCAGCAGCGTCTCCTGGTGCGTCGCCCGCTCGCCATCGACGACCACTCGGCGAAGCTGCTGGCCGGCCAGCGCACCGGCGAACACGTTCCCCTTCCAGCCGGGGAACTTGTCGCCCGTGTAGATCGTCAGCCCCGACGGCGCGATCGACGGCGTCCAGTGGAGCAGCGGCTGCTCCATCCCCTCGCGCGCCGAGTCGGGCGAGATGGGTGTGCCGTTGTAGTCGACGCCATGGGTGATTGCCGGCCAACCGTAGTTGCGCCCCGCACGGACCACATTGATCTCGTCACCGCCGCGCGCGCCGTGCTCCGATGCCCACACCTGCCCCGTGGCGGTGTTGAGCGTCATCCCCTGCGGGTTGCGATGGCCATAGCTGTAGATCTCCGGTTGCGCCCCCTCGCGCCCGACAAACGGGTTGTCGGTGGGCACCCGACCGTCGTCGTGCAGACGGAGAATGGTGCCCTTGTGATTGCTCACATCCTGCGCCGGCGTCTTTTCGTTCCGCTCGCCGACGCTGATGAACATCATCCCCGTGCTGTCGAAGACGATCCGCGACCCGTAGTGCTGGTTGCGCGTGCTCCACGCGTCGGCGACGAACACGTCCTCGAGTCCGCTTAGCTGGCCGTTCTCGTAGCGTGCCCGCGCGAGCGCGGTGGTCTTCCCCTCCGTCCCGCCTTTCGAGTAGGTCATGTAGACCATCCGGTTCTCGGCAAACCGCGGATGCAGCTCGATGTCGAGCAACCCGCCCTGACCGGCTGCCGCGACCTCGGGCCCGCCGCCCACTGGCTCGGTCTGCAGCGCACCGCCGCGCACGAGCCGCACACGCCCCGGCCGCTCCGTGACGAGGATGTCGCCCCCGGGCAGGAAGGCCAACCCCCACGGATTCACCAGTCCCGTCGCCATCGTCACCACGCGGAACCGCCCCGCCTCGGACTCCACGACATCCTGCGCCCCCGCGGGCGCACAGGCCCCCGCGACGAGCACCGCCGCCACGAAGCCCGCCGAACTGGTGGCGCGATGACACACGGCGACGCGAGGCCGCCGGGGAGCTACGAAT
>JBBQHX010000440.1:0-1738 GCA_038324385.1 Gemmatimonadales bacterium
AAGCGGGCCTGCATGGTCGCGTTGCCGGCGTCGAAGGTGAGCCCCGACGCGGTCAGCGGCTCGTTCCTGCCGCGGATGCCTGCCACCCGCCCCTGATAGGCGCCCATGCCGAATCCCTTGTCACGGATCCAGAGCGACTGGCACAGGAGCAGGCACCCGCCCGACCCTGCATAGGCGACTGCCAGCACGAGGGTAGGGAAGCGGGCGCCGCTCACGAACTCCGCCGGCACCGGGCCCACGGCGACCATGCCGGTGAGGACGCCGACCACGTGCCCGGACGTCACCCCCGCGAGGAGCATGGCAACGAACAGCAGCGGGATGAACAGGATGACGAGCCAGATCTCGAACGTCTCGAGCGCGTTGTACACGATCGTCGAGCCGGCGAGCGCCACGTAGATCACCACGAGCATCACGAGCGCGATCGGCTGCCACGGCAGCGGCTCGCCACCGGTGAACATCGCGATCACCGTCGCGACGAACGATGCGGACTCCGCGGCCCATCCCGGCCAGAAGAAGGACGCGAGTGTCGCGGCGAGGAAGAACCACGGCCAGAAGGCGCGCCGGCTCACGCGCGCCATCCCGGCGAACACCGATTCGCCGGTCGCCAGCGTCCAGCGCTCGATCTCGGAGACGACGATGAACTGCGTCAGCACCCCGACGGTGAACAACCACAGGATGCCGTATCCGCCGCTCGCGACGAGGTTGGGCCAGAGCAGGAACTCTCCCGCGCCGAGTCCCATGCCGAGCGCGATCATGCTCGGCCCGATGACGTGACGGAGCCTGGGCACGCGCGGGACGTCGTCGAGGCGCTTGAGCGGCGGGCCGTATCCACGCGCGGCGAACGCGGGAGCATCGGGCGCGTCCCGAAGGGTCGCCTCGTCGATGGGGCGGTACACGCCGTCGCGGTACGCGCGTGCCTCCTCGGGAGGCGCGTCGATGTCTGGGTTCATCGGGGCAGGGACGGATCGTCGGGGAACGCGGTCATGATCTTCGCGATGACGCTCGTGACCGGCATCAACGTGATCGGCGTGAAGCAGGCGGCGTGGACCGTCAACCTCTTCACGATTGCAAAGCTGCTTCCACTCGTCTTCCTCATCGCGGTCGGGCTCTTCAGCTTCGACAGCGGTGTCGCCGCGACGCAGGCCGTAGCGGAGCCATGGTGGACCGAGGCGGTGCTCCTCAGGATTCCGATCTCACCGCCTCCGCCCCGCATCACCACGCGAGCCCGTACGCCTCCCGCCGGAAGTCGGATCCCACCATGCGCGCACCCGACGGCAGGATCACGATCGCCTGCGCGCCGCCGAACTCTGCGCCCGGCTGTTGGCCCCTGACGTCGTGACCGCGTGCCGAGAGTGAATCGCGAACCGCGCTCGCGATACCAGGTTCGACTCCCAGGCGCCGGCTGTACGAACGCCATCGCGGCGCTTCGACCGCCTGCTGCGGCGTCATGCCGAAGAGCAGCATGTTGTTGATCACCTGCGCCACGGTCTGCGGCTGTCCGTCACCCCCCGGCGTGCCCACCACCATCGCCAGCGCGCCGTCGGCATGCAGGACCATCGCGGGACTCAAGGTGTGATACGGCCGCTTGCCCGGCTCGAGGATGTTGGGATGCGCGGGGTCGAGCGAGAACAGGGAGCCGCGGTTGTGCAGGACGATGCCGGTGCCCGGAACCATCCGCCCGCTCCCGAAGGAGGCGAAGTTGCTCTGGATCCACGACACGGCGTTGCCGGCGCTGTCA
>JBBQHX010000441.1:0-1730 GCA_038324385.1 Gemmatimonadales bacterium
TTACAAAATGCTGCTTCAATTGCTGGTTTAATGCTGACGACTGATGCGATGGTTGCAGAGTTACCTAAGGAAGAGTCGGGTGGCGGAGCTGGTGGCGGCATGGGCGGTATGGGCGGCATGGGCGGCATGGGCGGCATGGACTTCTAGTCCACTCCACTCCCCTCTTCGCTCGGATGCGGCGCCTTCACTGGCGCCGTTTCTATTTTCGGCTACGGCAGGTCGTCGGTGCAGTCGTGTTGCGCCTGCGCGCTCGCCTGCGTCTCGCGACCGGTCTGCGGATCGCACACGAAGTGCTCGACCACACACGCGAACGTCTGCTGGTTCGTCGCGGTGTTCGCCGCGGCCGGATCGCCGACGCGGATCACCTCGGCCAGACACCGGTCACGGTCGTGACCTTGGAGGTTCTCGCAACATGCCTCCTGGACCTGGGTTCCGCGCGCGTAGGTGTCGGTGCCGCGGCTCCCACCACACGCCGCCAGTGCGAGGGCGGTCGCGGTCAGCGCGATCCACCACCGTAACGTTGTCACCACGGTCTTCCGGGCCGGCGTGGTACGGGCTTCACGCACGGCCCCCGCGATCACGTCCTTGCCGAACAGCAACGCCCGCAAGTACGCGTTGCTACGTGTGGTGCTGGAGATCATGAAGCACTGCTACCGCAAGCGCGGGGCCACCGTCGTGGCCGGTCGCTTGCAACCTCGTTGTCGCGATGTCGACTCCACGGTTGATGGTCGCGGTTGCGCTGATGTCGGTGTCGGCGTGTGCGGCCCGCCAGCAGACCGGGTTCGTCGGGCAAGGCACGGCGTTCGTGCAACCGCGCGACGCTGCCGCGAGTCACGATCCAGGCGCCCCGCATCCGCCATGGGCGGTCGGTGCCGGCATGCAGCTGACGCGTGGCAGCTACGAGCTCGCGCTGTGGTTCGACATTCCGCGCGCGCAGATCGTCGACTGGACGGTGACGTGCCCCGGCGTCGAAGTCACGGGGACGGCGGGTGAGTCGTTCGAGCAGTACAAGGCGCGGCGGATCGAAGAGCTGCGCGCCGCGCGTGGTCAGCAGAAGATCGCGTCGCTCACGTCCGTGTCGAGCGACGAACCGATCGAGCTACCGCCCGGCGATGTCGGCGCAGGTCGCCTCGCGAGCACGGTGCGCGTGATGACGGGCGGCACCGGTGTCTGCGCGGTGACGGCGACCGCCGATGATGCGAGCGTGCTCGGCACCTACCAGGTCACGCGGATCCGCGATCCTCACCTCGAGGCACGCGCGCGTTCCACCTCGCAGCACGCCGCGGCGATCCAGGTCCGCGGCCGCGAGCCGACGATGGCCGTCACCTACGATCCAGAGCGCGCGGCTCGCCAGCTCGCGGCCGAGCACGCCGCCGCCGAGGCGCAGCTCCAGCGCGAAGCCGAGGCGCACAAGCAGATGCAGCTCGCGGCGCAGCGCCAGGCCGAGATCGAGGCGCACCGCGAGCTGCTGATCGTCGACGTCGAGCAGCGCCGCCTCGACATCGCGCAGCGCGCTCGCGACGACCTGCGCCGCCGCTGGATCGCGTGGGGCGCGATCCCGCGTCCGCCGATGCCGGCGCTGCTTGCCGAGGAGCCCGGCGAACCGCCCTACCCCGGCGCGGTGTGGACGCCTGGCCGGTGGGAGTGGGTCAACGCTCGCTGGACCTGGCGCGCCGGCTTCTGGAGCACGCCCGACGTGTTCGACGACGCCGGGGGCGACCTGTCCGTGG
>JBBQHX010000442.1:0-1729 GCA_038324385.1 Gemmatimonadales bacterium
CTCGGTGCTGCGGACGGGCAAGGCGATCGACACGGTGGAGTGGACATGAGCCGCATCGGCGCGGTGGTCACGGGGCATTCCCGCGGGCTTGGCGCGGCCATCGCCGCTGCGCTGCTCGGGCGGGGCATCGCCGTGCTCGGCCTGTCCCGCTCTGGCAACGCGACGCTCGCTGCGGGGTCGGCGAAGGCCAACTTCCACGAGGTCGGTCTGGACCTCTCCGACCTCGACGCCGTGATGGCGTGGCTCGCGGACGGCGAGCTCGGTCGTACGCTGGCCGACTGCGACACCGTCCTGCTCGTCAACAATGCCGGTACCCTGCAGCCGATGGGCCCCCTCGCCCGCCAGGACCTCGCCGCCGTCGCCCGCGCCGGCACCCTGAACGTGACGGTCCCGTTGGTGCTCGCCAGTGCGGTGGTGCAGGCCACCCCGCGCGCGCATGCGCACCGCATCCTCCACATTTCCAGCGGTGCCGGTCGCCATCCCTACGCAGGATGGGCGGTCTATTGTGCCACCAAGGCGGCGCTGGATCAGCACGCCCGCACCGTCGACCTCGACGCGTCCACCACCGTGCGGATCTGTGCCCTTGCGCCGGGCGTCATCAACACGGCGATGCAATCCGAGATTCGTCGGACCAGTCGCGAGGATTTCCCGCAGCGGGAGCGCTTCGAGGAGATGCACCGCGACGGTGAGCTCCTCGACCCAGCTGAGGTGGCGGTGCGCGTGGTGGACGTCCTGCTCTCCGACGCGTTCGGCTCCGAGCCAGTGGCTGACCTCCGCGGATGAAGGGGGATGCCTCCCGGTTCGGGGGGCAGGACGCCATGCCATTGCCGGTCTCCGCTGGCGGGCGGTAACTTGGGGCTCCTCCACTCCAGCCCAAGGACACCGCTCATGCGTCGTGCACGTCGCCGTCCCGTGTGCCTGCTCGCCCTCCTCCTGGCCGCTCTCGGTGCTCCCCTCTCCGCGCAGGTCATGCCGACCGGCGCGGCGAAGCGCGTGCCGTTCGAGCCGGGGTATCGCGTCTACCTCCTGGTCGATATGGAGGGAATGGGGAGTGCGGTCAATGTCGGTGAAGTGATTGCCGGGACCGAGGGGCCGGCCTACAAGGATCGCGGAGGGCGCGACTGGTGGGACTTCTATCGCGGACTCCTGACCCAAGAGGTCAACGCGACCATCGGTGGGGCGCGCTCGGCTGGTGCGGCGTCGTTCGTGGTCAATGAGGGGCACGGGGCCAATCGGTTCGCCACCGTCGAGCCGTGGTCGCTCGATCCGCAAGCGATCCTGATCCGTGGCTACCCCAAGCCCATGGTGATGAGCACGGGGATCGACTCGACCTTTGGCACCGCGATGTTCCTCGCGATGCACGCGTCCTCCGCCCGGCCGGGGGTGATGGCGCACAACTACGCGTTCACGCGCTTCACGGTCAACGGTCGGGCCCTCAATGAGACCGGCATCAATGCGCTGGTGCTCGGCGAGCAGGGCGTGGCCGTCTCCTTGGTGAGTGGCGATGACGAGCTCGAGCACGAGGTGCGCGAGCTGCTCGGCGATCGTGTGGTGTATGTCACCACCAAGATTGCCCTCATGGGCAACTCGGCGATCACCTTTTCGCCGACGCGTGTCCGGGGCATGCTCGCCGAGGGGGCGGCCGAGGCGGTGCGACGGGCCAAGGCGGGGGAGTTCCGTCCGTTCACGCTCACCACGCCGTACACCGTCGAGTTCACCCTGCGCGGAA
>JBBQHX010000443.1:0-1709 GCA_038324385.1 Gemmatimonadales bacterium
CTACGCGCTCGGCCGAGGCGGCGTCTTCGGCGAAGGGCTCGGCCAGGGGCTGATCACCCTCGGCGGCAACCTGACGATTCCCTTCGTGCACACCGACTTCATCTTCACCGCGATCGCGGAGGAGCTTGGCCTGCTCGGGGCATTCGCGCTGCTCGGGTTCGCGATGGTGCTCGTCTTCCGCGGCCTGCGCATCGCCGCGTTGGCACGCGACGATTTCGGCGCGTTGCTCGCTGTCGGGCTGACCGCGAGCCTCGCACTTCAGACCTTGATCATCATCGGCGGGAACACGAAGCTCATTCCGCTGACGGGCATCACCCTGCCGTTCGTCAGCTACGGCGGCTCGAGCGTGGTGGCGAGCTTCATCATGATCGGCCTGCTGCTCGCGATCAGCCACCGCAGCGGAACCGCGGACGCGGCACCGGACGCATGATCGCCACTAACGTTCGCCGTCTTGGTTTGTACCTGATGCTGGCCTTCGCGGTGGTCTCGGGAAGCATCGTGTGGTGGCAGGTCGTCGAGGCCAACAGTCTCGCCGCGAGGACCGACAATCCGGAGGTCCTGGCCGCACGGCGCAGCCTGCTGCGGGGCACGATCTTCGATGCGAGCGGACAGGTTCTCGCCTCTTCCGAGGTCGTCGATGGGCTCAGCCGCCGCACCTATACCGACGCGGCCTTCACCCACGTGCTCGGCTATTCGAGCTTGCGGTTTGGGACGACCGGCCTCGAGCGCGCCTTCGAGGACATCCTCGTCGGTCAGACCGATCCGAATCCGATTCGCGACCTCATCAGCGACATCCTCGACCGCCAGCCGCAGCCGCGCGATCTGACCCTCACCATCGACCGCAGGCTGCAGGACTTCGCCGCGGCCCAGCTCGGCGGCGACGCGGGTGCCGTGGTGGCGATCGACCCGCAGACGGGGGCGATCCTGGCCATGGTCTCGGCTCCGACCTTCGACGCTACGCCGATCTCCGGCGATCCCGAGGGGGCCCAGGGCGCGATGGACGCACTGCGCAACGATCCCGCAGAGCCGCTCCTGGCGCGCGCGCGCCAGGGCCTCTACGTCCCCGGCTCGATCATGAAGGTGTTCACCGCCGCCACCGCCCTCGACGCGGGCGTCATCACGCCCGACACGACGTTTGAGGGCCAGCCGCGCGAGGAGCGTGATGGATTCGTCGTCAGCGGCTTCGCGATCCGCGAGCACGATCTCGGGAACATCGAGCCGGCACTCTGGCCGCTGTCGCCGGCCCTGCAGGTCTCGAGCAACATCTTCTTCGCCCACGTCGGTATCGAGATCGGTTCGGAGGGTTTCCTGGACTACGCGCGGCGCTTCGGCTTCTGCTCGCCGATGCGAATCGGCTCACCGGACCGCGGCCTCTCGGTCGGAACGAGCTACGTGACGGGTGCCGTCGACGGCGACTGCGGTCCGTTCGATGATGATGTCGAGCTCGCGAGCGCCGCCTTCGGACAGGGCCGCACGGCGGTGACGCCGGTGCAGATGGCAATGGTGGCCGCGGCGATCGCCGGAGACGGCGTCGCACCCAATCCCTACGTCGTAAAGGACGTGCGGGCGCACGCCGATGGCGCGCTGGGAGACGAGGTGCTGGACACGTTCGGCTCAGGTGGCGGCACTCGGGTGATCGGCAGCGCGGCTGCTGCGGCGACGCGTGACGCGATGGTCGACGCGGTGAATGGCGAGCTCGGTCGCCTGTA
>JBBQHX010000444.1:0-1704 GCA_038324385.1 Gemmatimonadales bacterium
TGCTCCACGAGGATGCTCACCATCAGGATGATCGATACGGCCGCGAAGCAGATCGTCGACACCGTCCAGGACAGCTCCGGCCGGGTGGACGACATCGTGGCCGCGCCGAGTGCCGCGAGCGCGAGGCCGAAGCGCGGGAGCAGTGGGGGAAGCACGCCGTGTCCAATCGGCGCCTCATCGGGGGCGTGGCGCGTGCGGAGCCAGATGGCGCCGCCGGCGATGAACAGCAGGGCTCCGATCCATAAGCGGGTCATGATCATCCTCCTGCGGACAGCCGGCTGATCGCGCGCGGGTCCCCCAGCGCAGCCGACAGCTCCCCCCATGCCGTGGCGATGCGGGCCTCGAGTGTGGCCAGGCGGCCTTCCTCGTCCAGCAGGGCACGCTCCCGAAGCGTCAACACGAGCAACGTGGTCTCCCCGGCCTCGAATCGGAACCGTTCGGCGTCGAGCAGCGTGCGGGTGTCACGAACCACCGCGCGTTGCAGCTCGACGGCCGCCGTCAGCGTCTGCAGGTCGTTGGCCGCGATCCGCGCCCGGACCTCCACCATCCGCAGCGCCAGCGCCGCACCGACCTCGGCGCGATCCTCGGCCCCGCGCGCGGCGTTCAGCCGCCCACGGTCGCCCAGGAGCAGCGGCGCGAACTCGACGCTCGCCCCGATCTTGTGGCTACCCGCGAGCGGGTCGGGGGTGCCCAACGCATCGACGTTCGCCCGGGCGCGAGCGCGCCGGCGTCGACGTATAAGGACGGCAGCAGGCGCTGCGCCGCAAACAGCCGATCGGCCGCCGCCTCCTCGATCCGAGCCCGCGCCCGCCGCACCGCGGGATGGGCGCGCCCGGTGTTCCGGGTCGCCAGCTCGACGGCGGCGGCGACCCGGTCGCCGGCACCGGGCCCACCGGTGAGCTGCGGCGGGCGTGACGCGGGACGCACGGCCGCAGGGAGCGCCGTCGCCCGCCCGTGGCGATCCCAGAGCCGTGCCTCGACGCGGCGTTCGGCGGCGTACAGCGCCGCACCGGCCTCGAGCCATCCGCCGTAGTCGCGGGCCGCCTCGCGGACGAAATCGGCGAGCTGCAGCGTACGCTCGGCGTCGGCCACATCCCGCCGCGCGCGCGACCTGCAGCCGGCGACGCCGCTCGTCGGTGACGATGCCGCGCGTGAGCGGCATCGAGACGCTGAGCGCGAACTGCCCCGCCCCGAGGTTGCTGCGTTCGGCGTTCAGATAGCGGCCGCTGGCACGCTCGAACCCGAGCTTGAGGTCCGCGCCGAACGACGTCGGGACGACCAGCGCGGCGACGGCGTCGTCGTCGTACTGGGTGTTTGCCGACAGCTTGCGATCCCAGCTCGCCTTGAACACCGGTTCCCAGGCGCCGCGCGCCGCAAACAGCTCGTCGGCCGCCTGCTCCGCCATCAGCGCCGCCATGCGCGCGTCCCGATGCGCCGCGAGCACGCGGTCGACGAACGTCGTCAGGCTCATCTCGACGCGTTCGGCATCCGCCCGCTCCTGCGCGCGCGCCGTCGACCCCGCGGCCAGGAGGAGCGTCCCGGCCAGCGTGATCGTCAGGCGGGGCCTCGTCACCCCCGTCCAGCTCCGCGCCGGGACGTCGAACCGGTGCGCCAGGCCTACGGCCGCCGACGCGGTGCGCAGCGTGGTGCCCGACCGCGAGCGCCGGCGCCTGACGAGCACGTCCGTCGTGACATCCGACACGT
>JBBQHX010000445.1:0-1663 GCA_038324385.1 Gemmatimonadales bacterium
GATCACATCCTTGCTGAACTCGCAGGTCACGGCGACGACCGAGTGGTTGCGCTGCTCGTCGTAGCGCAAGTTGAGATCGATCACGCGCCCGACGCGCACCCCGCGCAGCTTGACCGCGGAGCCTTGGTCGAGGCCATGGACGGATTCGTCGAAATAAACGACGAACCGCTGCGGCTTGGAGAAAAAATTGACCCCGCCAAACGCAAACAGCGCCACCACGCCGAGCGCCACCGCGCCGATGACGAACGCTCCAACAATGGCGGGACTGACTTTGGTTTTCACGCGGGCTTTGGTTTACGGGTAATCGGGCGGATGGACAGAACGAAGCGTTCAGGCGGGCGCGGACGCCCGATCGACGCGACGGAGAAACTCCGACACGCGCGGGTCGCGACTGTTCGCCGCGAGTTCGCGCGGCGTGCCGGTGGCGATGATGCCCTTCTCCGCGCGGTCGAGCATGATCACGCGATCAGCGATGCTGTAGATCGAATCCAGCTCGTGCGAGACGATGACGATAGTCGTGCCGAAGGTGTCGCGCACCTGCAGGATCAACTCGTCGAGCTTGCGCGAGGTCACCGGGTCGAGTCCGGCCGAGGGCTCGTCGAAAAACACGATCTCTGGATCGAGCGCGAGGGCGCGCGCGAGGCCGGCGCGCTTCCGCATCCCGCCGCTGATCTCCGCGGGGAAGTAATCCTCGAACCCGCCCAGCCCCACCTGCGCGAGTTTGAGCGTGGCGATTTCGTTAATCTCCCGCTTGGAGAGCGGCGTGTATTCCTCCAGCGGCAAGGCGACATTCTCCCGCAGCGTGAGCGAACTCCACAGCGCGCCGCCTTGGAAGAGCATGCCGAAGGTCTTGAGCAGGGCACGCCGGTCCGCCTGCGCCGCATCGGTGAACGGCTGGCCAAAAAACTTCACCGTGCCCGCCATGAGGTGGTTCAGCCCGACGAGGTGGCGCAGCAGGGTGCTTTTGCCGCAGCCCGATCCGCCGATGATGAAAAACACCTCCCCGCACGCCACGGAAAACGTCACGTCCTGCAGCACGACATCGCCATCGTAGCCGGCCCGGAGCTTGTCGACCTCAATGGCTGGGACGCTGGTCGGACTGGAGTTCATCGCGGGCATCACCAGCCGAGCATGTTAAAGATGATGGCGAACACGGCATCCGCCACGATCACCAGCAGCACGGAGGTGACGACGGCAGAGGTCGCCGCCCGGCCCACGCCCGCCGCGCTTCGCTCCGCCTGCAGGCCGCGCAGGCAGCCCGCGAGACTGATCAGCACGCCAAACGCCAAGGCCTTGATCAAGCCGGTGCTCACATCCGACAGGTCGATGATGCTCTGCGTCTCGATCCAATAGGCGGACGGCGGGATATCGAGCACCCCGGCACCCACCACCATGCCACCGAGAATCCCGAGGCAGTTCGAATAGAGGGTCAGTAAAGGCATCATCACGGTCAGCGCCACGAGCCGGGGCAGCGCGAGAAAATACACCGGCGGAATGCCCAGCGTCTCAAGCGCGTCGACCTCTTCGTTGGCCTTCATGTTGGCCAGCGTCGCCGCAAACGCCGCGCCCGTCCGACCCGCCATGATAATCGCCGCCATCATCGGCCCCATCTCGCGCACGACCGAAAGCCCGACCAGATCCGCGACAAAGATATCCGCGCCGA
>JBBQHX010000446.1:0-1661 GCA_038324385.1 Gemmatimonadales bacterium
GAAGGCCACTGCGATCCCGCCCGCGACGGCGGGGGCGACCGCGCCACCGAGGAATCTGACCCCGGAGTATGTCGACGAGGCCACGCTGCGCGGCAGGTCCGTCGCCTCCATGACTGTCTCGGTGAGCGCTGTGTTGAGCACGCCGAGGAAAAGACCGGCGACGATCACGACCGTGATCAGCACGACCGCCGAGGTCGCGAAGAGCGCCATGACGGCAAGGGCCACAGCCAGCAGCCCGAACATCGCGAACAGCACGGGTCGCAGACCGAAGCGTCGGGTGAGGACGGGTGCCACGAGTACCGACGCGATCGCCAACGCCACGCCCCAGCCGAAGAAGACGAAACCGAGTTCCTGCGCGCCGAACTCGAACCCGGCGGCGTCGGCGGCGGCGGCGATGGGAAACGGCGAGTACGCGAGGAGCGTGAAGAAGGAGTAGTTGTAGAACAGCGCTGTGATAGCGAGCGTACGCAACGCCGGGTTTCGCAGCGCCACGAAGCCGGCCGTGAACGATATCCGCTCCCGCGGCTCGGTGTCAGCGCGGAGCATCACCATGATCGCGATGAAGGCGATGGCCATGAGGGTCGCGGTGCCGAAGAAGGGACCACGCCAGGAGATGCTCCCGAGCAGTCCGCCGACGAGGGGGCCCACTGCCATTCCGAGGCCGAGCGCGGCCTCATAGAGGACCACCGCCTGCCGGCTGCCGCCGCTTGCCGCGCCGACGATCGCGGCAAGCGCCGTCGAGATGAACAGCGCGTTTCCGAGTCCCCACCCGGCACGGAAGCCGATGATCTGGCCGACGCTCCCCGACAGGCCCGCGAGAGCGGCGAAAACCACGATCAGCACCAGCCCGATCAGCAGCGTCCGCTTCACCCCCAGCCTGCTGGAAATGAAGCCTGCGAAGAACATGGCGATGGCGGTGATGAGCAGGTAGCTCGTGAACAGCAGCATCGCCTCGGTCGGCGTGGCGTCCAGCTCGGCGCTGATCGCGGGGAGGATCGGGTCGACGAGGCCGATCCCCATGAACGACACCATGCACGCGAACGCGATCGCCCAGACGGCGGGCGGCTGGCGCAGGATGGACGGCTTCTGCTCATCGGACATAGACATTGCACTCCTCAATCGATGGGACGGGTTTGCGGGAAACGGCATATCGGAGGGCGGCGCTCGCGGACGTCGCAAGGCTCACGGCGACTCCAGCGCGGCGACCAGCCGAGCGAGCAGCGGGACCGCGGAATCCAGCGTGCGGATCTCCTCTGCTGACAGCTCCTCCATTGCGGGACGCGCGACGTCGGCCGCGCGCAGCCGAAAGGCGGCGATCAGCTCGGCGCCCGCGCGCGTGAGGTGCACGAGCGACGCTCGGGCATCGCCCTCGTCGCGAAGGCGCTCGACAAGCCCGTCGCCCTCGAGCCGATTGACCGTGGCGGTCATCGCCGGCTGCGCAATGAACTCGCGTTCGGCGAGCTCCCCGATGCGCAAGTCGCCCACCTGCTCGAGGTTCGAGAGCACTCGCATCGCGACTAGCGACCGCACCGATCCCACGCGACGCGAGAGACTGCGCGCAAAGCGACTGGAGTGAACCATGAGGCTGACCGAAAGCTGGTCGATCGCTGTCAATTGCATATCAACAATATATACAATCCGAATGCTCTCGAAGGCCCGCT
>JBBQHX010000447.1:0-1658 GCA_038324385.1 Gemmatimonadales bacterium
GCGCAAGGGGGCTGTCGCCGCCGTGGACGCGCGCCGACGCGAGCCTGCGGCGCGCGCAGCGCCGAAGCCGAGGCACAACACGGAGACGGTGACGACGGCGACGATGGCGGCGGTGATCGAGCAGCTCGATCGCGCCTTCCAGAACGTGGCCGCGAATCAGGGGGCGCCAGGCCCCGACCGTCAGGACATCGCCACGGTGCGTGCACACTGGGACGACATCCGCGCGGAACTGGCCGCAGAGCTGAGTGTGGGGAGCTACCGGCCGGGAACCATCCGGCGGGTGAACATTCCCAAGGCAGGCGGCGGTCAGCGAGGCCTGGGCATCCCGAACGTGGTCGATCGCGTGGTGCAGGAGGCCGTGCGGCTGGTGTTACAGCCGCTCTACGAGCCCACCTTCCACGCGAGCAGTCATGGCTTCCGCCCCGGGCGAAGCATCCAGACGGCGACCGAACAGGCCAAGGGTTATCTCGAAGATGGGTACGACTGGGTGGTGGACCTCGATCTGGACTCGTTCTTTGATCGCGTGAATCACCAGCGATTGCTCGCGCGCTTGGACGCGCGCGGGACGGATCGCGACCTGCTCGTGCTCATCGGACGGATGCTCAAGGCCCGCATCGTGTTGCCCGACGGCGTCGTGGTGCGCAACGACGACGGCGTGCCGCAAGGCGGGCCGTTGTCTCCGTTGCTCAGCAACGTCGTGTTGGACGAACTCGATCGCGAGCTCGAACGACGCGGGCTTCGCTTCGTTCGCTACGCCGACGACCTGACGGTCTACGTGCGGAGCGAGCGCGCCGGACAGCGCGTGATGGCGTCCTTGGTACGTTTTCTCGAAAGCCGGTTGCGGCTCAAGGTCAACGCGTCCAAGAGCGCCGTCGCGCGGCCCGAAACGCGGCACTTCCTCGGCTTCCGTCTGCGGCGCGATCCGCTGGACGGTTCGGTCGAAGTGCTGCTGTCGCCGCGGACGATCCGACGTCAAAAGGATCAGGTCCGTGAGCTCACGCCGCGCAACTTCGGTGGATCGCTGACCGCGTGCCTCGGCACGCTGAACGCGTACCTCGTGGGTTGGATCGGCGTCTTCGGGTACTGCACGGCGGGCGTGGTGTACTGGCTGACGAGGACCGACGCACACATCCGGCGGCGGCTGCGTGCGCTGGTGCTCAAGGACTGGAAGAGCAAGCGAACGATCGCGCGAAAACTGATCGCCCTGGGGGTGCAGCGAAAGACCGCGTGGCGCCGCGTCTACGAGGGCCGCAAGTCCCTCTGGGCGTTGAGCATCACGAGCGCCATCGAACGAGGACTCCGCAACGCGTACTTCGCCGAGCGGGGACTCGTTTCGTTGGCGCAACGGTGGCTCGTCCACCCCCACCGCGTCGCCTCGGCGCAGCTCACGCTGGCGCTGGGATAGAGCGAGGCTGTGAACCAGCCGACCGACGGGGTCACAACCGTCGGCCCCGAAGAGCCGTGTGTGAACAGCACAAGCACGGTTCTGTGAGAGGGGCCCCCGGGTGATCGGGGGTCCCTACTCGATGGCGACCAGCGGGAGCAGGGCGCTCCCGACCTCGACGGCGACGGACTCGAGGCCGACGTTCCACGCCATCGCGCCGCCCTCGGTGGGGAGCGGCGCGACGTCGAGGTGGCGGCCTACGAGCCGAAGATGA
>JBBQHX010000448.1:0-1655 GCA_038324385.1 Gemmatimonadales bacterium
GTCAGCCTCGGCGAGACGAGCCCCGTCCGTGGTGGCCTCGAAGTTCTTCTCCCGGAGCTCCCGCACCTCCGCGTCGGAGATGTCCTTGATGTGCGAATGGCCGCCATTGAGACCAGTGACGACGCGCTCGCTGATGTCGTAGCCGAGGACGCGAAAACCCGCCCGCGCCAACTCGACGGCGAGCGGGAGCCCAACGTAGCCCAGTCCCACTATCCCAAAGGTCACGTCGCGGCGCTCTGCCCGCGCGACCAGTTCATCTGCCAAGCTCATCCAGCGTTCTCCACCGTCATGGGGGTCCCGCCCGCAGAAAGCGAACGGCTGGCAGCCTCCAGAACCCGAACCACCCGGACCCCGTCAGCCGCGTCGGTCTTCTCCGGCGCACCGCCCCTCGCCACGCGCATGAAGTGGGCCAGTTGCAGGGGCAGCGGTTCCCCTCCCGGGACACGGGGGATCCGGATATCGCCCTCTCGCAGGGAAAGCGACTCGGAGGCCGACACGAACGCCTCCTTGCGGTCGATGCCCTTGTCGTAGATGCGCAGCTTTTCCCGCGGCGCCATGTCGTCGAACACCGCCATCTGTCGCGAGCCCACCACGGTGAGCTTCCGTTCCTTGTGCGGGTCAAGCCACGAAAGCTGGGCGTGGGCCACCACCCCGGAGCCGAAATGCATCGTCAGGAAGACCACATCCTCGATGCCGGGCTGGAGGTAGGCATGTCCGTGCGCCGCGACACTGACCGGCGCCTCGCCGAGGAGGTGGAGCGCGATCGAGACATCGTGGGGGCCGAGGGACCAGAGCGCGTTCTCGTCGGGCCGCACCTGCCCCAGGTTGACCCGTTGCGAGTAGAGGTAGTGCGGTGCGCCGAGCGAGTCGTCGCGCAGCATGCCGTGGAGCACATCGATGATCGGGTGGTGCACCAGCAGGTGCCCAACCAGGAGCGGAACGCGCGCGCGGTCCGCAGCCTCGGCCATCGCCTCTGCGTCACGCACCGAGAGCGCGAAGGGCTTTTCCACCAGTGCCGGGATGCCGGCCGCCACGGCCTCAAGCGCAAGGGCGCAGTGCAGCGGCGCGGGGGCCGCGATCACCACCGCGTCGACACGGCCGAGCAGGTCGGCGGGTCGGTCGGTCACGTGGGTGTCGGGGTATTGCGTCCGAACGCGCTCACGCGTCGCCTCGCTCGCGTCGCACACCGACGTGAGCTCCACGTCCTTCATCCCCGCGAGGGTGCGCACATGGTTCTTGCCCCACGCGCCGGCCCCGATGACGCCGACCCGGGTGCGGCTCACCGGTAGAAGTCCCCCACTGCCCCGATCACCTCGTCCTGTTGTGCATCGGTGAGCTCGGGATAGATCGGCAGCGAGATCACTTCCGCCATCGCGCCCTCGGTGACGGGCAACGAGCCCATGCGATACCCGAGCGACGCGAAGCAGGGCTGCAGGTGCAGCGCGGTGGGGTAGTACACCATGGAGCCGATGGAGCGCGCCGTGAGATGTTCGCGGAGGGCGTCACGACGCTCAGCACGCACGGTGTACTGGTGGAAGATGTGCTCATTGGCCGGGTCGACGGTGGGCGCCGTGACCGGCGCCATCGCCGCGAATCCGCTGTCGTAGCGTGCCGCGCGCGCGCGACGGCCGGCGCTCCATGCCTCGAGGTGTGGC
>JBBQHX010000449.1:0-1652 GCA_038324385.1 Gemmatimonadales bacterium
CGCTCGCCTGACGACGCCGGCACTGGCGCGGCATCGTCAGGCAGCCGCACCGTGAAGATGAGGTAGCGCATCGCGCCGGTTCCGTACGCCGCCCAGATCCGGAACATCGTGATCACGAAGACCCGGTCGGCGAAACTCGGGTCCGTGATGGCCCGCCGATAGCGCGGGTCGCGCACGATCGCCCGCGCCGTTCGGCCGATGCACAGCGGCCAGGTCCGGCGGACGTTATTGCTTACGTCCTCCACCTGCTCGATCACGAAGCCCGCGTTCGTGATCAGCGCGCGGTAGTCGCTCTCGTCCCCCATGCCGGGCAGCCGCCCCTCGGTGCAGATCGGCTCGAGCAGCCAGCGCCGCTCCCAGCCGCGGGCATCCGTTCGTCCGAGCCAGGCGCAGACGACGAGCCGCGCACCGGGGCGCAGCACGCGCGCGGCTTCGGCGAAGCAGCGGGACTTGTCGCTCATGTGCTCCGTGCTCTCGATGGCGACCGCGGCATCGAACTGCCGGTCTGGGAGCCCGGAGTGGAGCCAGTCGGCGACGACGTAGCGTGGGGGCGCGCCAGCGACATCGCGCGTGCGTGCGTAGGTCGCCTGTTCGGGGGTAATCGTCACGCCGGTGACCGCCGCCCCTCGCGCGGCCATCAGTCGCGCCGTGCCGCCGTAGCCGCACCCGATGTCCACCACGGCCATTCCAGGCGCCACACGAGCCCGATCCGCGACATGGTCGGCCAGCGCGACGACCGCCGCGTCAGGCGACTCGCGCCCCGTACGCCAGAGGCCGTGGTGCACGTGCTCGCCCCACAGCTCGCGGTAGAAGACGTCCATCTCGCCGTAGTGGCGAGCGACGGCGCTGGATGTTTGGGTGGCGCGGGGATAGAACATGGCGGATGACGGAGGAACCAGGCGCGGGGCGCGTCCGGTGCATCCCGGCCGCCCTCCCGCGCTCCCGCCGTCATGATGCGGGCGGGCTAGCGCCAGGTCAATTGCCACTCGCAGAAGCCGTCCCCGTCGAGGGTGCAGCGAACATGGCGGGCCGTCGGCTCTCCGCCGCCGGCGATCAGGAGCGTCTGTCGCAATCCGCCGGTCTGGCGCGCGCAGAAGAGCCGGTCGGGAACGTCGAAGTCGATCAGGCGCAGGACGATCCGCCCCGGCTGCTCTTCGACGACCTCCATGTTGCCCGGGTGATAGTAGAGCTGGAAGAGCGACACGCCCTGCGTCAGGAACTCGCTCGGAGTGGCCTTGTGGAGGATGCCGCCGTAGCGTTGCTGCCCCGTGCTGGCGATGGCGTACGCGCCCGCCCGGTCGATCCACCCCGGGTCGCCGTCGCCAATCTCCTGGTCCGCGGCCCGCCAGAGCGTGACCGCCAGATCGAGCGGAAGCTCGTCGGTCGGACGCGCGGCGTCGATCCGCGCACGCACGTCGTCGTCGAGCCGCGCGCGCACCCGGTCGCGGAGCTCGGCGCCCCCCTCCTGCTGCAGGAAGTCGAGCGTTGTATGGATCGTGGATCCCTTGGCGATCATCACGGGCATGGCATCAGTCAACGAGGGCGTGGCGTGAGGCAGCGTTAGGCTCGGCCGCGATGCGCGTGAGCTGCCGGCGATCGGGCTTCCCTGATCCGAGCCGCGGCAGCGCGTCCAGGATGACGACGGACTTTGG
>JBBQHX010000450.1:0-1641 GCA_038324385.1 Gemmatimonadales bacterium
CGCCCCAGTCGTCAAAGTCGGCTTCGGCTGCGTAGCGCGTGGCGGCGTCGCGCGGGAAACGTGTCACCACGATCAGCTCGGCGCCGCTGCGCAGCAGCTTGATGCCGGCCTGGTAGCCGATCTTCACGCGACCCCCCGTCAGGAGCACGACCATGCCGCGCATGTCGGCGAGCTCGCTGCGCTTGGCGAGGTTCAGGGTGGCGCAAGGGCCGCAGAGCTGGTCGTAGAAGGAGTGGACCTCGCGATAGCTGGCCTTGCAGATGTAGCAGTGCTGCGGGTCGAGGGTCTCGCGGAACGGCGGCGCGTCGGGGTCATCGGCGACGTCGTGCTGCTCGAACGCCTTCGGTGGGAAGACATCGGGTGTGGCGAACACCGGTCGGCTCCGCATGGTGCGGATCCCGGTCTCGCTGAGGATGTCCTCGTCGTGTTTGGTGCGCGCACGGCGCCGCTGCAGCTGGAGCATCTTGGTGCGCCGCCGGCGGATCTCCGGATCGGGGCAGAACACGTCGCCCGCGGCGTCACGGAACGCGGCCCGCTCGTCGGCATCAAGCGCGCCCAGCATGTCCGGGGCGACGACGACATCACGCAGCACCGCCATCGCGTCGAGGAGGTCTTGACGGACGTCGTCGCGAGGGGTGGGGTTCGCAGGCGCCATGCTGAAGAGGGTATTGGTCGCCCCCGCCGCGGACCTACGTGACGCCGCTGGGCCGGCTGATGGCGGCGAAGGTGATCGCGGCGGCGTGCCCGACATTCAGTGAATCGACGGCCGGGCTGATCGGGATCTTCACCTGTCTGCGTGCACGGTCGAGGACGCCCTGGGTCAGCCCAGGCCCCTCCGCCCCGAGCATGATGGCCAGCCGATCGGGAACCGTCGCGCCCCACAGGTCGACCGCTGCGTCATCAGGCGTCATCGCCCACGTCTCGAAGCCCGCGGCGTGCAGGATGTCGAGCACGCCGGGCCAGGTGTCGCGGGTCGCTCGCGCCACGCGCATGTGCAGGATCTCGCCCATGCTCACGCGCACGGTACGCCGGTGGTACGGGTCGTTGCACGTCGGGTCCAGCAGCATCCCGTCGATGTCGAACGCCCGTGCTGCCCGGGCGATGGCACCGACGTTCTCGTCGTCGTTCAGTGCCTCGAGCACGATGAGTCGCCGGGACGTCGCAGCGAGGTGCTCGACGGAGACAAGCGGTTGGCGACGCGCCGACACCAGCACAGCCCGCGGCATGTCGAACCCGACGATCTTCCACATCACCTCTCGCTCGGCCACGTACACCCCCACCCCTGCCAGCTCCGGGCGCGCCATGAACGGCAGGAACCGTGGCACACGGGAGGGTGACAGCAACACCGATCGGAACCCGTGGCCGGATTCGATCAGCCGCTCGATCGACATCCACCCCTCCGACAGGAAGAACTCGTCACGCTCCATCCGGCGGCGCGCGGCCTGCTCGTTGATCGTCTGGAAGTCCGCAACACGCGGGTCATCGGCGTCGTCGATCAGGATCGTCCCGTCCATCCCGCCGACAGTACTGGGCCGGGGGTGCCACGACCCTGAGGCGCGGGGCAGCCGATCACGGAGATCCGATAGGGGCCGAGGCAAGTATGACGTATTGTCGTACAATCGGGCGCATGGCCGAAACCAT
>JBBQHX010000451.1:0-1639 GCA_038324385.1 Gemmatimonadales bacterium
GCTCGGCCTCGACGGGCCGGCGCTGCGATCGTTCCGCTGGACACGACTGTCCATGGTGTTCCAGGGCGCGATGAACGCCCTCAACCCGGTCCGAACGGTCGGGGACCAGATCGCCGAGGCGGTGCGTCTCCACGCGCCGGCGACCACGCAGCGCGATGCGGCCGACCAGGTCGCGGAGCTGCTGGAGCGGGTGGGCATCGGGCGGCGGCGGGCGAACGAGTACCCGCACACCTATTCGGGTGGGATGCGGCAGCGGGCGATGATCGCGCTGGCGCTGTCCTGCGACCCGGATGTCATCGTGGCCGACGAGCCGACGACCGCACTCGACGTGATGATCCAGGCGCAGATCCTCGAGCTGCTGGGGGGAATCGCCCGCGACTTCGGGACGGGCATCATCATCGTGACCCACGATCTCGGCGTGGTGGCCCAGGTGTGCGATCGGGTGGTCGTCATGTACGGCGGAGGGGTCGCCGAGGAGAACAAGGCTGCCACGCTGTTCCGCGAGCCGCAGCATCCCTACACCCAGGAACTGCTGCAGTCGTTCCCTGATCTTGCGCATCCGGATCGTCCGCTGCGCGGCATCCCCGGATCGCCGCCGCGCATCGATGACATCCCGGTCGGGTGCCGTTTCGCACCTCGTTGCCCCCATGCCTTCGATCGCTGCGGGGCCGAGCGGCCGCCCGACTACCCAGCCGCCGGCGGTCGCGCGGCGTGCTTCCTGCTCGACCCCGAGGAGCGTGGATCGTGAGCGAGCCGCTGCTACAGGTCGAGGGCCTGACGAAGGAGTTTGCGGGCCGCGCGACGTTCGGCGACCTCGTCCGGCGACGTGCGGTGTCGCCCGTGCGCGCCGTGGACGGCATCTCGTTCGAGCTCCGCGCGGGCGAAGTTCTCGCCATCGTCGGCGAGTCCGGGTGCGGCAAGACGACGACGGGGAATCTGTTGATGGGGCTCCTCCGGCCGAGCAGCGGCCGCGTCATGCTCGAGGGCGAGGAGGTCGGCGCGCTCTCCGGGCGCGGACTGCAGAAGCTCCGGCGTCGGGTGCAGATGGTCTTCCAGGATCCCTACGAGTCGTTGAACCCGCGGATGCGGGTCGGCGAGATCGTCGCAGAGCCGCTGCGCGTACACCGCGTGGCAACGTCACCAGCAGACCTCCGCGCGCGTGTCGCCACGGCGCTCACCTCCGCTGGCCTGGCCCCGGCCGAGGCCTACGTCGACCGCTTCGCGTTCGAGATGTCGGGTGGCCAGCGCCAGCGCGTCGTGATCGCTGCCGCGCTCACGCTCGAACCGACGCTGCTGGTTGCCGACGAGCCGGTCAGCATGCTCGACGTCAGCATCCGCGCCGAGATCCTCAACCTGTTGTCGGGTCTAGCCCGCGAGCAGGGGATCGGCATCGTCATGATCACGCACGATCTCTCGACGGTCGCCGCCTACGCGGACCGGATCGCCGTGATGTATCTCGGGCGCATCGTCGAGCACGGGCCCACGCGCCAGGTGCTGGAGGATCCGAAGCACCCCTACGCCCGCGCACTCCTGTCGGTGGTGCCGATCCCCGACCCGTCGGTGCGACGCACCCCGGTGATCCTGAGTGGCGAGACACCCGATCCGTCACGCATCCCGCCGGGCTGCCGGTTCCATCCCC
>JBBQHX010000452.1:0-1637 GCA_038324385.1 Gemmatimonadales bacterium
GATCGCCGTATACGGGTCCTTCGGATCGTAGCCGACGAGGACGTCGAGCACTGTCGCTATGTCGCGCACCGTTCGCCCCATCGGCCCGGCGGTATCGAGAGGCAGCAGCAGCGGCGAAAATCCGCTGCGGCTGATCATCCCGGGCGTGACCCGGATCCCGCACAGGTTGTTGATGCTCGACGGTAGGCGGATCGAGCCGCCGGTGTCCTCGCCGATGCCCACCGCCACCAGATTGGCGCCGACGGCCGTGCCTGTCCCGCCGCTCGACCCGCCCGAGTCGCGATCGAGCGCGTAGGCGCACTTCGTGACGCCGTGCACCGAGCCGTATCCCCACCAGGACGCCGCGAAATCCGGCATCGTGGTCTTGCCCAGCAGGATCGCGCCCGCCTCGTGCCGCTTCGTGACGACGGTCGCGTCCTCGGTCGGGACGTGCCCCTTGAGCGCCACGGACCCGAAGCTCGTCTCGATGCCGGCGGTTTCCGCCTGGTCCTTGATCCCGATCGGAATGCCGTGCAGCGGCCCGACGAACTCTTTCGTCGCCGCGTAGATCGCGTCGAGCTCCGCGGCGCGGTCGAGGGCGCCCGGGTTCATCGTGACGAAGGCGTTCAGCCCAGGCCCGCTCCGGTCCAGGGCCGCGATCCGCGAGAGATACGCTCGAGTCAGCTCCAGGCTGGTCAGCGTCCCGGCGCGAAAGGCGGCGTGGATGTCGGCACTCGTCGTTTCCTCGATATCGAACGTCATCGGTGTCTCCACTGTCGCAAGCTCGGTCATGTCGCGGTCGGCGGCCGCGTCGTCAGGTCGCCGTGCGCGCTTTGATACTGTGTGCACAGCGCGAGGATCGTGGCCTCGTCATGGCTCGGGCCCACGACCTGAAGCCCGACCGGCAAGCCTTCCGCGCTGAAGCCCACAGGCAACGACGCCGCGGGCTGGCCGGTCAGATTAAACGGATAAGTATAGCTCACCCAACCGATCGGGCTCTGGTCCGGCCAATCCGGCGGCGCGTTCCGCCCGACGCCGAATGCCACGCAAGGCAAGGTCGGGCTGATCAGCAGGTCGAACGCCTCAAAGAACAGGCGCATCTTCTCCCGCAGGGCGTACCGCTCGAACACCTTCGCATGATACCCCAGCATGTCCTGCGACACGGCCGGGCGCAGCATGTCCAGCACCGCGGGGTCGAGGAGCTCGGGCGCGGAGGTCATGACCTCGTGCAGCCGCGTGCCGGCCCCGGCGTAGAACTCCGACATCCAGATCCCGATCGGATCGTCGAGAACATGCTCGACGAGCTCGACCCTGTGCCCCAGCCCCTCGATGGCCTGCGCCGCCGCGTCCACGAGGCCCAGCACGGACGGCGCGGGCTTCGCGTAGCCCAAGGTCGGCGAATAGGCGATCCGAAGCGGCCGCTCCGGGGCGCTGACCGTCGCGTAGCGCGGAACCGCTCCGGCGATGGAAAACGGATCGCGCAGGTCGAGACCCGCGATCGCCTCCAGCACGATCGCCGCATCCTTGACCGTCCGCGCGAGCGGCCCCACATGCGCAAGCGTCGGGGTCGCGGAGACGGGATACACCGGAACCCGCCCGAACGTCGCCTTGATCCCGAACAACCCGGTGAAGGCGGCGGGAATCCGGACCGACCCCCC
>JBBQHX010000453.1:0-1625 GCA_038324385.1 Gemmatimonadales bacterium
CGCACCGCTCGCAGTACCACTCGGTCGCGTAGTTCATCGCGCCGCACTCCTGGCAGCGGAGCGTCTTGGCCGAGTCGGCCGGGCGGGCGTCGGCGGCACGGCTTCCCTGGACGGCACCGCCGCCGGCAGGCGTGCTGGTGCCACGCACGGTCGACGTGGAGGCCGGCGTTCCGCGGCGAGGCGTGCGGGCCGGCGGGTCCGGCAACGGCGCGAGAAAGCCCAGCTCCCCCAGCGGATCCATCCCCGGCCCGTCGAGGGTGGCGTCCTCACCGCCCATCGACGCCCCGATCGAACTCCCTCCGCGGTCACCGCGATTGCCGCCGCGCTCGCTGGCGCGAGCGGAATAGTCGCCGGTGACCAGATCGTCGTCGACGCGCTCGATCGCGAACGGATCGCCCGCCGCGGCCGGCCGGTCGGCCGATCGCGCCACGTCGATCTCCACGGCAATCGACATCGGGGGCTGGTCGGACGTCGACGGCGGCTCAGTCGAGGCGCCGCGCGAATCGCCCACCACTCCGGGGCTCGGCACTGCCGCCGGTGCCACCTGCTCGTAGATCTCGCGCAGGGAATCGCGCTCGGCGGCGAGCAGGTCGCGCTCCCGCGTCAGGCGCTCCACCTCCCCGTCGAGGCCGACGCGCGCACTCTCCCACTGCTCGGGCGTGTACTCGCCCACCAGCGCGCGCAGCTCCCCTTCGAGCCGGGCTTCCTGCCGGTCGGCGAGCTGCGCCTCGACGACGCTGAGTCGGGTATCGACATCGGTCAGGATCGTGAGTAGATCCTCGCCATGCGCGCCCAGTCGTTCCAGCACGCCGCGGAGCCGGGTCATGTAGTCACCGCGCACCCGATCGAGGATGTGCGCGGGAACCGCATCACGGCGCGCGTCGAGCGCGCGGATCCATTCCTCGTACTGCGTACGTTCGGCGATCAGGGCGGTGAGCGCGTCGACCGGCACCGCGGACGGATTCGTCATTCCCTGCCCTCCAGACCATCGCCTCGGCGATTGGCCAGTAGTGTCGCGCCGCGCAGACTTCCGTCGATTCCGACGGCACGGCGATTCGAGTGCCCCAAAGGCGGCGCGATCGTTCGGTCGACGCCGCACGCGACCAGCCACCGGCAACCGACATCTGCAACTGTCGAACCGATGCCGGTGATCCCCGCCACGTCCCCCAACGAATCGCAGGAGGCCGGAGGCGCCGGACGGTCGCCGCCGCAGACCGCAGAGCGAACCAGGCGGCCGGGGGCGCTTCGGCGTCAAGCTAATCGCTGGCGGTGGCGCCGCCATCCGCTCTGTGCGGCCGGCCGGAGACCGGGGCGTGCGCCCTCGTCGGCGCGTCAGGCGCCGACGAGGGCGTCGTCCTGGTGCACCACCCGGCCATCGACGACCGTGCAGACGGCCTTGCCCATCAGCGTCCGCCCCTGATAGGGCGAGTTCCGCCCCCGCGTTCGGAAGGTCGCCACATCCACCACCCACTCGCGCGTCGGGTCGATCACCGTGACGTCGGCGATCCCGCCGCGCCCGAGCGTGCCGCCGGGCAGTTTGAACAGTCTGGCTGGCTGCACCGCCATCCGGTCGACCAACGTCGACCAACTGATGATCCCCGGCTTCACCAGCCAGGTCGCCACGA
>JBBQHX010000454.1:0-1618 GCA_038324385.1 Gemmatimonadales bacterium
GATGCTCTACACCGACGGCCTCGTCGAGCACCGCTGGCGCCCGCTGACCGACGGCATGGACGAGCTGCTCGCCGAGGTCGCGGCACACGGCGACGACTCCGCGGCAGGGCTGACGGCTGCGATGGTGCGCAAGCTGCACCACGCCGAGCGCGCGGACGACATCTGCGTGCTGACGCTCCGCGTTGCGCCCTCCGCGTAGCGGACCTTGCCGACACGGCGTGGCACCTCGGTCGCGCCATACGCGACCCCCGTGCCATTCGCCTCCACCAACCACCCGTCCAACCGGCGCGTGGCACGTCGGTCGCGCCATCCGCGACTCCCGTGCCATGCACCCCACACCAGCCGCCAGCCCGACCGCGCGTGGCACCTCGGTCGCGCCATACGCGACCCGGGTGCCATTCGCAGCACGGGCGACCCACCGCGCGCGATCGAAAGCTCACCCGCGGCGTGCGCGGCTCCGGGCGACGATGCGGTTTCCGATCCGCGCCGTCGCACGGATGACTCCCGTGCGTGAGCGAACGCGCGCGTCGAGCGTGAACGTCACCGCGATCCGGTGCTCACGAATCGTGACGACGCGCGAGCCGCGCCCGAGCACGCGGTCGCCACGCAGCGCGTTCCAGCCGATGCGCGCGCGGCCGCTGCCCGCGAGCGCGCCCGTGATGCGCAGTCGCCGCCCTTGAAGGACCGCGGTGATCTTCGAGCGAACGGGCGGAGCGGCGGGCTCAGCCGCGGAGGGCGGCGGGATCCTCACGCTCGCCAACGCGGCGTTGTGCGGTCCCCCACGGCCGAATCGGTCGACGAGCCACAGCCGGACGCTGTAGCGCCCAGCCGCCGGTGCGGTGATCCGCGCGCTGCCCGACGCGCTGACGGTCGTCGCGACCGGACATGCGGCCTGACACACCTGCACCTTCGCCTGTGTGATCGGCGCGGGCGCGCCCGCCGGATTGCCCCACGCGAGCCTGATCGCGTTCGACCCGCCCCCTTCCGGGGTCGCCGTCAAGCCGATCGGCGGTGGCGGCCCATGGTTGTCGACCACGACCGGCGGCGAGGTCACGACCTGCGTGTTGCCGGCCGCGTCCGTCACGTTGAGCGAGAACGTCTGCGGACCGTCGGCGACGCCGGTGGTGTCGACGTCCAGCGACCCCGCCGGCTGCTGTGGACACGGCTGCGCGACGGTGAAATCGCACGGATGCAGCATCGAGATGAGCGTCGAGTCCGCGCCCGTGCGTACCGATTGCTCGCGGATGCCGGTCACATCGGAGGCCGTGAACCGCACCGGCACGATCCCCGAGACGACCCCGCCGCTCCACAGCGCACCGCCGACTTCGTCGATCGCGGGTGGCGTGTTCTCAGACAGCGTCACCTCGGCCGAGTACAGGTCCGCCTGCACCGCGGGGCGCACGCCAGGAACCTTGCCGCAGGCCGACACCGGACGCTCGATTCGGCAACCGACGCCAAGAAACAGCGCGTTCGTGCGCAGGTCGCCGAACGTCACGGGCACCTGCTCGTTCGGCATCGAGCAGGCGGCGGGCCTGTACGGATCCGCGGGCCATGGGACCTTGCACTCCTCGAGCGCGATGCCGTTCCCCTGGTAGAGCCCAGCCACGAGGTCCGGGTC
>JBBQHX010000455.1:0-1617 GCA_038324385.1 Gemmatimonadales bacterium
GGCTTATGGCGCCTCAACTGCGCATCATCCGGGGAGCCCCGCGCGCGCCCACAGACACGAGCGCGAAACCCCAGGCCGTCGCTAATACCTCACCCCGAACCCGACCGTGAACTCGCGGCTCGGCGCCGACCGGCCGTCGAGATGCTCGTCGAAACGGAAGCGGGCCTCGCCGCGCAGGTTGATCCGATCGCCAACCGGAATCCGGATCCCGACCGGGACGGCCAGGCTGGGCCGAACGAACTCCTGCCCGTCGTCCGAATCGAACCGGCCGAACAGGCCAACGGCCGCTCCGACGTACGGCCGGATGACCGGATTCGGGAGCTCGGCTTTCACACCAACCGAGGCGTGAAACAGGTTGGTGTTGGCGTCCTCGCCGGCGCCCAGGTCCGGACGGTCGACGTTGGCGATCGCGTAGGATCCGCCGAGTTCGGCGCGAACCCAGCGCGCCACGCGCCACTCGGCGCGCAACCCCGCCATGGGAGCGGCATCGCCATCGCCGCGGTCGTAGTCGAACACGCCGACGACGAGGGAGATGTCGCGGTCAGGAAGACGCGTCGATCGCTGGGAGTCGTGGGTAATGATGGTGACCCCCCGTGTGCGGGGGGGACGCTGCTGCGCCAGTGCGTCACTCGGCAGGACGACCAGTACGCCCGCGATGAGCGCGGCGACGCAGGACAGGGACGGACGTAGATGTATCGACATGGCTGCTCCAGTCAGGTGTCCCGGTTGGACACAACGAGACCGCCGACGGTTCGCGCCGATCCGGAACCGATAAGCAGGGTCCGCACCATCGCGCCACCATCGCAGTATTCGGCCCGATCATAGCGCCAGTAGTCGGGGTGGTGCCCGGCGTATCTTCCGGCGTGGCCAGAAAACGCGCGAAAAAGCGGATGGACCGGCAGACCGGGCGACTAGAGCGCGAGACCACCCGCGCGGAGCTCGTGCTGCCCGCCGGGGAGGTGGCCGCAGCGCGGGCAGTGGCGCGGCGGCTGCGACAGGTGGTCTTCTCGATCGAGACGCCGGAGGGTGGGACGCGACGCCTCGCCTTCGAGCCGCCCGGTGAGCGGTGGCAGCTCGCGTATGCGGTCGACCCGAGCGGCGCGCTGATTCTCGGCCCAGCGGCTCCGATGCCGCCGGTCGCCGTGGGTGCGGCGAGCGCCGAATTGCCGCCGGAGCTGGGGCCCAGCGCCGCGGTGATGGCGGCCGCCGAGTCGGCGATGCGACACCGGCGGCGCACGCTGGACCGGTTACGGCGCCGCGCCGACACGCTCGAGGCGGTGGGTCGGGTGGACGAGCGCAACTGGGCGGGGATCGATCGGCTGGTGCCCGAGCAGGACCGCCGTGACGTGCGGAGTTACGCACTGTCGGGCGTAGCGGGAGCGGCCGTCGCGGCGCGGCTCCGGGCAATCATCGACCGGGAGCTGGCATCGCTCGACGGCGCCGACGACACGGGCTCTGGCCGCTAGGGCCGACCGTCGAAACGGTCGCAAAGTGGCCGCGCAGGCACTGACCGCGCGGCCAGTGCCCGCTCAGGCCACGTCGTCCTCATCGCGCGGTGGCGGCGTACCGGCCGCCATCTGCTCGGCATGACGAGCGCGCGGGCGCATCCGCCGCGCG
>JBBQHX010000456.1:0-1611 GCA_038324385.1 Gemmatimonadales bacterium
GGGCACCGATACGATCGAGGAGACGAGTTTCGCCTGGGACCTGCTGCACAGCGGGCCAAAGCCGATCGTGGTCACGGGGGCGATGCGCGCGTCGCACGAGGACGGCGATGACGGGCCCGTGAATCTCCGCGATGCGGTCACGGTAGCCGCCGCGCGCGCGGCACGCGATTCGGGCGTCACGGTGGTCCTCGCTGGCAGCATCGAGCCTGCCGACGACGTGCAGAAGTCGCACACGACGGCGCTTGACACGTTCCGCAGTCCGAACCGCGGATCGCTCGGCCGGGTGGGGGAGGGGCGCGTGGTCCTGGACTGTCAGCGCGCCCCGCGTCGGGCGGTCGTCACAGAACGAGCGGAGCCGCGCGTGCACCTGGTCACTGCCGGTCTGGAGAGCGACGGCGCGGTCATCGATGCTCTGCTCGCCACCCCGGCGGCCGCGTCCGGCGAGCGTTCCGTGGCGGGGATGGTCGTCGCAGCGACAGGATCGGGGAACACCCACCCAGGCCTGCTGGCGGCAGCCGAGCGGGCGATGGCGGCCGGGATCCCGGTCGTGCTCGCGTCGCGCTGCCCGGCAGGGCCCGTGACGCCGACGTACGCGTTTCCCGGCGGTGGCGCGACGTGGATCCGGGCAGGCGCGATCCCGGCCGGCACGCTGAGCGCGGTCAAGGCCCGCGTCGCCCTGGCCCTTGGGCTGGGTGCCGGGCTCGCGCACGACGGACTCGCGCGCCTCCTGGCCGACCCGCTACCCTGACCGACCATGCCCCTCGATGCTCTGATCACCGGCCGCATCGCGACCCTCGCCGGCGCGCACGGTTTCGGGTGGGTCGAGGCCGTCGGGATCCGCGACGGTCGTATCGCGTTCGCCGGCTCGGAGGTGGACCTGGAGACGCGCGCCGATCCGTTCACACGCCGGATCACGCTGGGGCCCGATCAGGTCGCGATCCCCGGGCTCACTGACGCGCATCTGCATCTCGCGCAGGCGGCGATGGCCCGTCGGCAGATCGATCTGACCGGGGCGGCGACCCTGGCCGACGGTCTTGCCACCGTCCACGCTGCGCACCTCGCCGCCGACCCGAACGCGTGGCTGGAGGGCCACGGCTGGGACAGCGATCGATGGGGGCGCTGGCCGACTGCGGACGACCTCGAAGCGGTCGCTCCGGGTCGCCGGGTCGCGCTATGGGCGCACGACCATCACGCGCTGTGGTCCAGTCACGCGGCGCTGGCGCTGGCAGGCTACGGTGCTGGCGATCCGCCGGGTGGTGTCGTTCGGCGCGATGCGGCAGGCGAGCCTGAAGGGGTCACCCATGAGGCGGCCACACGCCTCGTGACGATCCATGTCCCGCCGCCGACGCAGGATGCGCTGGCTGCCGCGATCGAGGCGGTCGGGCACGAGCTGGTCTCACTCGGTGTCGTCGCCTGCCACGATCCGGGCGGTGTCGCGCCTGACCCCGAGCTGACCTACGACATCCCCGTCTACATCCGGCTGGCGGAGGCGGGCGACCTGCCCGTCCGCATCCACGCCTGCGTCCGCGACGATGCCCTCGAGGCGGCGATCGCCCGCGGGCTGCGCAGCGGCGCCGTCCTTGGTGGCGATCCGGATGGTCGGGCGCGCGT
>JBBQHX010000457.1:0-1599 GCA_038324385.1 Gemmatimonadales bacterium
GTGCCCTCGCCATGCTCAACACATGGAAGGCGGCCCTGGTTCGCATCCCGTTCGGTGGGTCCGCCGGGGGCGTGCGCGTCAACCCACGCCGCCTGAGCGATATGGAGCGCCAGGGCCTGACCCGTCGCTATGCCACCGAGATCGGGCCCCTGCTCGGACCCGCCAGCGACATCCCGTCGCCGGATGTGAACACCGGGTCGCAGACCATGGCCTGGATGATGGACACGCTCTCCATGCACAAGGGTCACACCGTGGCCGCATCGGTCATCGGTAAGCCGATGGCGGTCGGTGGCACCCGAGGTCGACGCCGGGCCACGGCACGCGGCGCCCTGCGCTGCATCGCCTCCGCCGGCGGCGCCATGGAAGGAACCCGCGTCGCCATCCAGGGCTTCGGCCGCGTCGGCATGACGCTGGCGGAGGAGCTTCGGTCCGCGGGCGCCGTCATCGTGGCGATCGGCGACGACGAGGAGGGCGCGGCCAACGCCTCCGGGATCGACGTCGGCGCGGCGATCGTCTGGATGCGCGAACGGGACACGATCCACGACCTGCCCGAAGCAGACCCGATCACGAAGGCCGATCTCTTCGCGACCGACTGCGACGTGATCGCCCTCGCCGGGCTCCAGGGCGAGATCGGCGAGACAGCGGCCCCGACGGTACGGGCTCGACTCATCGCCGAGGTGGCGAACGGCGGGGTCACGCCAGACGCCGATGCGATCCTGGCCGAACGCGGCGTGACGGTCATCCCGGACATCATCTGCACCTCGGGCGGGACCGTGCTCGGCTACTTCGAGTGGGTCCAGGACATGCAGGCCTTCTTCTGGTCCCAGGACGAGATCACGGCCCAGCTCGACCGCATCATGGACGAGGCCATGGCCGGAGTCCGCGAGATGGCCGAGACCGAGGGTGTCGACCTGCGCGCCGCGGCGATGATGGTCGCGGTGGGTCGTGTGGCCGAGGCGACGACGCTGCGTGGCCTCTATCCCTGATCGCGCCGAACGGCCGGACGCGACCTTCCTCCTGCGGCGCGCGCGCCCGTGGCGCTGGCCGCTGCGCCTCATCGGTGTCAGACCCGACACCGCGCAGGTCACGCTCGGCTCTGATGGGCAGCTGGTTGCGCGGTTCGGCGTCTTCGGCCTCGAAACCCCGCTCGCGAACGTCAGCGGCTACCAGATCACCGGACCGTACCGGTTCTGGCGGGCGATCGGCCCTCGCGGATCGGGCGCCGATCACGGCTTCACCTTCGGGACCAGCACCCACGGCGGCGTGTGCCTGTGCTTCCGCGAACCGATCGACGCGCGGTTCGCCCGCGGCGACGGTGCGGACTCGCTGACCGTGACGGTGGACGACGTCGACGGGCTGGCCCGCGCACTCGAATCCCGCGGCATCGGCGGGACGGATCGGCGAACCGGGTGATGCTGATTGGGCGCTTGGGCCCCATTCGTGCAAGGATGGATGTGAACCGTACTCCTGCTGCGCGTCGTTTTCGGTGCGCCATCTGCTAGTGGAGCACCCGATGACGACCCAGATCGCGACCCCGTCCTTCACGCCTCCCCGCGACCTCCTGACCGAGCTCGAGCCAGCGGCCGAGATGCTGCTGAA
>JBBQHX010000458.1:0-1564 GCA_038324385.1 Gemmatimonadales bacterium
GATCAACAGCACACGCGCATCTTCGTCGGATTGTGTCGTCTTGGTTCGGCCGAGCGCGATCGCCATGCAGGGCAGGCGAGACGAGTTCGGATCATCGGAATCGAGCGGCACATCGCCTTCCTCACTCAGCTGCTCGAGCCGCAGGCGCGCCACTTCGCTGCGCCGGCGCCCGCCCGAGGCAAACGCCACCAGCAGGATGGCGAGGTCGCGGGTGTCGGCGAGCCGGTCGGATGAACAGGTGGCGAGCAGGCGATCGAGCACATTGCGGGTCACGGCCCGCATGCTCTTGCGCTGCCGAGGCCGTGTGCTGGCCCGGACCGCGAGCCTCAGCGCAGCGCGAAGACTGGGTGCGTGGAACGGACCGTCCTGCCCCTTCCAGCGATGCAGCGTGCCCCAATTCGCCAGCCGGCGTTTGACTGTCGACGGCGCGTGCGGACCTTCGGTCCGAAGCAGCAACGCGGCCCGCAGCGCTGCCGCGACCTCGGCCGGCATCCCGTGTTGCGGGTCGGTTTCGCGCTCGGCTGGATCCCAAAGATGATGCGCCACGTATTTCAGGGCCAGGCTCTCTGGTGCCGGCCACGGCAGCGGCACGCCGGTCGCGGCTTTCGCCCAACCTTCGAGGTAAGCCAGATCGGAGGCGAGCGCCCGCAGGGTGTTCTCGCCCATGCCCTCACGCGCGAGATGCTTCAGCGTTGCGACGTCGTCGTCGGTGAGGAGTTCGGCGAGCCGATCGCGCCGCTCCATCGGCAGGATCGCGGACAGCGCGTCGAGCTGGAGCGCGCGCCGGGTTTCGGGATCGGAGACCCGCGCGCGGGAGGTGATGTCGTCCATCGGCGGCGCTCCGTCAGAAACCGTAAGTGCGATCCGCCCAGCGCAGCAGCACGCGGGCGTCGGGGTCGGGAAGCCGCACGCGCTGCGCCTTCAGGCCTTGCGCGATCGCCAGACCGACATCGGGATCGACCCAGTGGCCGTGGGTCATCAGGAAGAACCAGCTGAAGGGCAGGCCGACCTCGCGGTCCACGGCCTCGATCCGGTCCATCAGCAGATGGACCGAGGCATCCGGCGTCATGAGCAGACGTTCTTTCGGCGGGTGCAAGGGACGGGGAATGAAGCCGACCTCGCGTTCGCCCTTGTGGGTGTAGTCGCGGATATCGAGCGCCCAATGCTCAAACACGCGTTGCGGTCTGGCGCTCGATTCCTCCCAGTCCTGAAAGAACCGCAGCTCGCGCGCTACAAAGTCGAAATAGTCCGGGACCGCCTCCAGGAAAGGCGTCTCGCGCGTTCCGCCCGGCCCGACCTCGCGAATCACTCGCCGCTCCAACTCGGGCCGCTTGGCCTCCCGCTTCTCCCGCTCGACGCGGCCACAGCGATCGAGAAAACTGCGGACGTGGATCACCGCGCCGCCGGCGCGGCCGAGCAGGCGATAAACTGGACCGGCGAGGCGATCCGAGTCAGGGAGCTGATCGGTGCGAGGCCAGCTTGGATCGAGCAGTTCTTCTTCGCCAAATGGCCGGTGATCCGGGTTGACGATCGGGCCGGCGCGCCATTCAATCTCGCGACCGAG
>JBBQHX010000459.1:0-1514 GCA_038324385.1 Gemmatimonadales bacterium
AGTGTTGCGGTGGAAGCGGCGGCTCAACGACCTCGGGATCGGCACCAGCGGTCCGTATGACCGCGGCTACTTCCAGAGCCTGTACTTTCAGGATCCCGACGGCCAGGTGGTGGAGATCGCGACCTCCGGGCCGGGCTACGCACACGACGAACCGGCCGACGCGCTCGGGCAGACGCTGATCATCCCGCCGTCACGCCAGCTTCGTGGCGCCGATCGGGACGAGGCCGCGGCCGTCGACGAGCAGTGGCCGGAGCCGGTGCCGGACATTACGCCCGACATGGTGCTGACCGGGCTGCATCACATCACCGGGATGACGGACGACCTCGTGCGCGCGGGCGAATTCCTGGAGGAAGCGCTGGGCCTTCGTCTCGTCAAGCAGAGCGTGAATCAGGACGATCCGACGACGAAGCACTTCTTCTGGGCGCGCTATGACGGTCAGACCGTCGCGCCGCACAGTTCCTACACCTTGTTCGGCTGGACGCCGCAGTCGCCGCGCGCCCGACCGGGCGCGGGACAGACGCATCACGTCGCGTTCCGTGTGCGCGATGCCGAGGAACAGCTCGCGTGGCGGGACCACCTGCGGTCGCTCGACATCCAGGTGTCGGAGGTGATGGACCGGACGTACTTCACCAGTCTGTATTTCCGTGCCCCCGACGGGATGTTGTTCGAGCTCGCGACCGATGGCCCGGGGTTCGCGATCGACGAGCCGCTGCCGACGCTGGGCGAGGAGCTTCGACTGCCGGAGTGGCTGGAGCCGAAGCGCGTAGAGATCGCGCGCGGGCTGCAGCCGCTGTAGCATCGCCTCGTGGCGACGGTTTCCAGTGCCTCACGCGCCGCGAACAGCGGCCACGATTCCTGCTCGAACGATTGAATCCACCCCATGATCATGAACGACCCTCACGACTCCGATCCCGCGGCGGTCCGCATCGACCATGACGGACCGCATGCGGGGCAGCCGGTGCTGACCGCCGGTGCCCCGATGCCTGGCGCGACGGTGGCGCTCGTGCTCGCGCACGGGCGTGGCGCGCACGCCTCGGACATGATCGGCCTCGGCGAGGCGCTGGCCCTGCCCGGCGTCGCGATTCTGGCGCCGCAGGCAGCGGACCAGGCGTGGTATCCCGAGCGGTTCATCGCGCCGATCGCGCGCAATCAGCCGTGGCTCGATTCCGCGTTGGGTGCGCTCGACCTGGCCGTTCGCCGCGCGCTCGACGCCGGCATCCCGATCGATCGCATCATCCTTGGCGGGTTCTCGCAGGGTGCGTGTCTGGCGTCGGAGTACCTGGCGCGTCAGGCGGCGTCACGCGGGCGGTTCGGTGGGCTGCTCGCGTATAGCGGGGGGCTCATCGGGCCGCCGGGAACCCGCTTCCACTACGACGGGTCGCTGGGGGGCACGCCGGTGTTCCTCGGCTGCAGCGACGTGGACTTCCACATCCCGGCGGAGCGCGTGCGCGAAACGGCGAGCGCCCTGCGCCATCTGGACGCCGAGGTCGAGATGGTGCTGTATCCGGGGATGG
>JBBQHX010000460.1:0-1501 GCA_038324385.1 Gemmatimonadales bacterium
TGGCTACTCGACAACGGGGCCCCGCGATTCGCCGCGGACGGCACCTTCGTCGGCTTCATCGGCTCGTGCGTCGACATCCACGATCTGCGGGTCGCGCGTGAGGCAGTGGAGTCGGCCAACGCGCGACTGCACGATCAGGGCCGCGAACTGGAAGATTCCAACCGTCAGCTGCAGGACCAGACGCTCGAGCTCGAAGCGCAGACGGCCGAACTGTAAGCGGCGGCGGTGGATCTGGAGGAGCGGACCGAGGAAGCGGAGCTGGCGCGCGCGTCAGCCGAAACGGCGGGGCGCGGGCTCACCTTCCTGGCCGAGGCCAGCGAGCGGCTGTCCTCGTCGCTCGACGTCGAAACCACGATTACGCACATCGTCGCGCTCGCCGTGCCGATGATCGCCGACTGGGCCGCCTACAACGCCCCGGGGCCCGATGGTACGGTGCAGACCATCGCGATCCACCACCCGGATCCCCAGAAGAAGGCGTTGGCCGACGCGATCATTGCGCGCTACCCCACGCGTGCCGACGATGAGGTGGGAATCGCCCGCGTGTTGCGGACGGGAGAGCCGGAGTTGATTCACGATATTCCGGACGCCGTGCTGGCAGCGGTCGCCCACGACGACGAGCATCTGGAGATGCTGCGCGGTGCGGGCTTTCGTTCGCTCATGAACGTTCCACTGATCGCGCAGGGGCGCGTAATCGGGGCGCTCGGCTTCGCCACGGGCGAATCCGGTCGGCGGTTTGGCGAGACAGATCTTGCACTCGCGATGGAGCTCGCGCGGCGCGCCGCGACCGCCCTCGATCATGCTCGGCTCTACGCCGAGGCGCAGGCGGCGCGTCGTGAGGCGGAGGCGGCCAATCGGGCGAAGATCGAGTTTCTGAGTACGATGAGCCACGAGCTCCGGACGCCGCTCAACGCGATTCAGGGCTACACCGAGCTGTTGATGCTCGGCCTCCGCGGTCCGCTCACCGACACGCAGCATCACGACCTGGAGCGCGTCAGGCGCGCCAACCAGCATCTTCTCTCCCTGATCAACGACATCCTCAATTTCGCACGGCTGGAAGCGGGACAGGTCGAGTTCGAAGTCGCCGACGTTCCACTCGAACCGATCATCGCCGATCTCGAGGCGTTGATCATGCCGCAGTTCGCGGCCGGCCAGCTCACCTTCGACCATGATGGCTGCGCGCTCGACACGCCCGACCGCCCGCATCACGTGCGCGGCGACCCCGAGAAGTTGCGCCAGATCCTGCTCAACCTGCTGACCAACGCAGCCAAGTTCACGCCGAGCGGTGGCCGCATCGCGCTCGCGTGCGAGGACGACGCGGCCGACGGCGTGGTGCGCGTCCACGTGTCCGACAGCGGGCGCGGCATCCCCGCCGACCAGCTCGAACGGGTGTTCGAACCATTCGTGCAGGTGGATCGGCGGCTGACGCACAGCAGCCAGCAGGGTGTCGGGCTGGGGCTGGCGATCAGCCGAGACCTCGCGCGCGGGATGGGCGGTGACCTGA